>JAUYSH010000064.1 GCA_030696455.1 Elusimicrobiota bacterium | reverse complement strand
CAGCCCTCCGGGTCCTCGGGCGCGCCCGCGGCGTAGTCGTCGGCGTCGCGCTCCGCCGCGGCCCCTCGGCCCAGCGCCGCGCGCGCGCGGGAGCGCATGAGCCGGGCGCGCTCGTTGCGCGGGTCGATGTCGAGGGCCTTCGTGAGGTCCTCCTCGGCGCCCGCGTCGTCGAAGCGCGCGGCCGCCCCCTCCGCGCGCGCGAAGTGGGCGTGGGCCAGGAGCGGCCGTCCATCCGCCGGCACCCAGGCCCGCAGCGCGCGCGTCGCGTACTCGACGCGCTCCGGATCCGAGGGGGTTCGCGCCTCCGCCTTTCTCAACTGCTCGACGAACGGGCTCAGCGCCGCCGCGGGCGCTGCGAGCAGAAAGGCGAGGACGGCGGCGGGGCTCATGAGGCGGCGAGCGACTCCTTGTGGGCCTTCCAGAACTTCCGGATGTGGTCCCAGCCTTCCTCGGCGGTGTCGACCATCTTGAACAGCTTGTTGTCCGTCCAGTTGGTCATGCCCTGCTCGGCGAGGTAGTCGAAATCGATGAGGCGCTTCCAAAACGCCTTGCCGACGAGGACGATCGGCAGCGGGCGCTTCTTGCCCGTCTGCACGAGGGTCAGGGTCTCGAAGAGCTCGTCGAGGGTGCCGAATCCGCCCGGGAACGCGACCAAGGCCTTCGCGCGCATCAGGAAGTGCATCTTGCGCAGCGAGAAGTAGTGGAACTGGAAGCAGAGCTCGGGGGTGATGTACGGGTTCGGATCCTGTTCGTGGGGCAGGGTGATGTTGAGGCCGATGCTCTTGGCTCCGCATTCCCACGCGCCCCGGTTGGCGGCCTCCATGATGCCGGGGCCGCCGCCGGTCACGATGACGTGCTCGAGGTCCTGGCCCGCCTGCTGGGCTTTACTCAGTAACGCCGCGAAGCGGCGTGCTTCCTCGTACCAGTGGGAGAGCTCGAGCTTCTTCTCGGCGAGCACGACGAGGCGCTTGAGCTCGACGTCGCGCGGGTGCTCGGAGTGATTCTCCTTGGCGACCGCGAGCGCGCGGGCGGCCTCCTCCCCGGAGAGGATGCGGGCGGAGCCGAAGACGACGATCGTGGAGCGGATCTTGTTCTCGCGCAGGATCAGCTCCGGCTTGAGCAGCTCGAGCTGGAGGCGCACGGCGCGCAGGTCCTTGCGGCCCATGAAGTCCATGTCGGCGTACGCCTTGAGGTAGGCGTGCGATTCTCGGATCTTCTTGAGCAGGGCGGTGCGCTGTTCGGGGAGGAGCTCTCGGGTCGTTTTAGGGTTCATTGTAGTTTTAGAAGGCGGGGCAGCCAGAGGCTGAGGGCGGGCCAGTAGGTGACGATTATCAAGGCTGCGATAAGCAGCATCCAGAAGGGAAGGACGGCGCGGTACAGCGACGGGAGCGGCTTGTCGAACCGGCGCGAGGACAGGAACAGGTTGAGCCCGAGCGGCGGCGTCATATAGCCGATCTCTAAATTAAGAAGGAACAGCGCGCCGAGGTGCACGGGGTCGATGCCGTACTGCGCCGCGACGGGTGCGATGATCGGCACCACGATGACGATGGCCGAGAAGATCTCGATCATGTTCACGATGAGCAGGAAGACGTTGAGCAGCGCGAGGAAGGCCCAGGGGCTCTGGATGTGCGAGTGGAGGAAGGCGAAGATGCGCCCCGGGATGTCCGCGTCGATCATGTAGCTCGTCAGCCCCAGCGCGCAGCCGAGCACGATCAGGATGGCGCCGACGAGGATCATGCTCTCGCGCGCCACGTGGGGCAGCCGGCGCCAGGAGACGTCCTTGTAGATGAGCACCTCGGCGATCATCACGTAGAACGCCATGACGGCGGCCGCCTCGGACGGGGTGAAGAATCCGCCGTAGATGCCGCCGATGACGATGAACGGAAGCGGGATTTCCCACGCAGCCGCTTTCGCGGCGACCCTCAGATTCTCCCAAGAGAACGGGATCGGCTGGACGTTCTCGCGCCGGGCGACGACGTAGGCGTAGACGGAGAGCGCGGCGAGCAGAAGGAGGCCGGGCACGGCCGCCGCGGCGAACAGCTTGTCGATCGAGATCTTCCCGACGAGGGCGTAGAGGATGATCGGCAGGCTCGGCGGGAACATGAGGCCGAGGCTTCCCGTCGTCGTGATCAGCCCCAGCGAGAAGGACTCCGGATAGCCCTGGCGCCGCAGCAGGGGGTAGACGAGCCCGCCCAGCGCGATGATCGTCACGCCCGAGGCGCCGGTGAACGCGGTGAAGAGCGCGCACGCGCACAGCCCGGCCACCGCGACGCCGCCGGGAAGCCACCCGAACATGCTCTCGGCCAGAGCGACCAGGCGCTGCGGGGCCTTGCTCTCGGCCAGCAGGTAGCCCGCGAAGGTGAACAGCGGCACGGCGATCAGGGAAGGAAGCGAGGACAGGCGAGAGAGCTCGATGATGACCGCCGACGACTGGATGCCGGCGTCGTGGAACAGCCACAGCGCCAAAGCTCCCATCAAGGCGAAGACGGGCACCCCCGCTAAGGTCAACGCTGCGAGGCCCGCGAGAGTCAGGACCATCATCGTCCGCAGGCCTCGGCGGCGGCGTCGGCGCTCTTGAACAGCATGTGAATGAGCACCAGCGCGAAGCCCGCCGGGATCCCCGCGGCCGCGACCCAGGAGTGCACCGTCAGGCCCCCGACGGTCAGGAGCTCGGACGGATTCGCCCGCTCGTCGATGAAATAGGTCCAGGACGCCTTGAGCAGGATCGCCGTGATCGCGGCACCCGCGAGGTTGGCGATCAGCCTCAGGCGGGGCTTCCATCTCTCGGGCGCGCCGACGTGCGCGGCCTCCCAGGCGAAGTGCTTCTCGTGCGCGGCGGCGAGCGCGGCGCCGAGGAAGCCGGTCCAGAGGACCAGATGCTTGAGGACGGTCTCCCCCCACAGCAGCCCCATGCCGAAATGGCGCAGAACGACCTGGGCGAAGGCCAGCGTCACCATGACCGCGAGCAGCGCCACTAATATGGCGCCCTCCACGGCGACGAGACTTGCCTCAGCTTTTCTTAGCTGATCGCGCACGGAGGGCGGCGAGCTCCTTCTCGAATTTTCCGAGCAGCTCCGCGGAGAACAGCTTGCCGGCGAGCTCCTTGCGCGCGGCCGCGCCGAGCATCTCGAAGCGACGGCGTGTCGCCGGTCCAGGATCGGCGGCGAGGTCGAGGCCCTGCTTCTTGAGCGCCTCGAGGGCCTTGTCGTTCTCGAGATGGGTAAGGTCGTTGAGGCGCTTGAGGTGCTTAGCCGACAGGTCGAGCAGGGCCTTGCGCCGGTCGTCCGGCAGGGAGCCGAGGAACTTCTTGGAGACGAGCACGGCGCCCGTGGACTCCGCGATCGGCACGGGGTAGATGTGCTTGACCTTCGAGTGCCACTGCAGCGCGACGACGCCCAGCGGCGGGCCGTACACGGCGTTGATCATGCCGGTCTGCAGGGACTGCATGACGTCGACGATGGACAGCGGCACGGGGTTGACGCCCAGGGCCGCGAAGGCGGCGATGGCGATGGGATCGCCCTCCCACACCCACATCTTCTCCTTCTTCATGTCCTCGGGGCCGGCGATCGGGTTCTTGCTGAACACGTAGACCGAGCCGAGGTCGGTCCAGCCGAGCAGGACGAACCCGCCCTTCTCGACGGCGGCGCCGAGCTCCTTGTCGTGCTTGGCGCGCACCGCCTCGAGCTCCGCGCGCGAGCGGAACAGCCACGGGGCGTCGAGCAGGCGCGTCTCGGGGGCCACGTCGCCCAGGCCCACGCCGGTGAAGCCCGCCGCGTGCAGCTGGCCGATGCGGATCTTCTTGACCACGTCCTTCTCGTCGCCGGCGACGCCGCCGGGGTAGAACTTGAATTTAAGGGCGCCGCCGGTCTCCGTCTCGAGCTCCTTGGAGAGCTCGCCCAGAACCTTCATCCAGGTGGAGCCTTCCGGCGCGAGGGTCGCGAATTTTATAACGGAGACGCTGCCCGCCGCCGCGGGCAGCGGGGCGAGGAGGACGACCAGGGCCAGGGACTTAAAAGAAATCATCGATCTTCTCCATGAGCTGGGCCGCCTTCTTCTTCGCGGCCTCATCGGTGAGCCGGGCGTAGGGCAGCGTCCCGGCGGGCGATTCAAGGGTCTTCGTCAGCAGCTGGGTGTACAGCTCCCGGTCCTGCACGGCCACGGCGTACCAGCGGGCGTTGAGGACGTGCGTCATCAGGTACTGGCCGCGGGTGAGCTTGTGCGCCCACTCGAAATGGGTCTTGGCCTTTCCCGGATCGCCGCCCAGCATCGCGGGGCGGGAGGCGTAGTAGACGCCGAAGAACAGGTCGGCCCCGCCGAAATGGAAGGCCGGATCGAGCTCGTAGACCCGCTTCATCAGCAAGGTGACCTTGGGCAGGTCCGCGAGTGCTGCGGAGTCGTCCTTGGAGAGGTTGACGAAGCCTCCCCAGCCGAAGCCGGCCCAGAACAGATCGGGCACGTCGTCCTTCTTCGCCCATTTGAGCGCCTTCTCGAAGTCCTCGATGCTCTTGTCCTTCAGGCCCTTGAAGACCGCCTTCAGGCCGAGCGCCGCGAGCGCGTGGTCGCGGCCGCGCAGGTAGAGCCCCTTCGCGCGCTGGGGCTCGGCGTCCTCGACGAACAGGAAGGCGTAGCCGCCGAAGCCCTCGGCGACGAGGCGGTGCAAGGTGATGTTGCCCGGGTCGGAGACGAGCATGGCCTCGATGAGCTTGAGCTGGGAGGCCACGGCGTCGCGCCCGAGCTGGTAGTCGGGCTCCTCCAAGGCGGTCCTGCGCCCGCGCTCGAGCATCGAGGCGGTCGTGCGCACGGCGTAACGGTCGATCGAGCCGCAGGCCGTGGAGGCGAGGCAGACGGCCGCGAGGAGCAGCTTATTCCTCATGTGGGGGCCTATCGTAGCAAAATGAGCGCTAGTTCAGGCGGGAGGGAGGGCTGGGGTCGACGCCGCGGGCGGCGCTGTTGAAGAGGCTGAAGGCCTGCCCGCCCTTGATCGAGATGACCCAGCGCGAGGAGGTCCCCGGGCCGCGGTTGAGCGCGTAGGCGACGTCGACGCGGCCCACCGCGCCGCTGCGGGAGCGCGTCGAAGCCGCGCGCAGCCCCAGGCCGACGTCGGACTTGATGTCTCTCAAGGTGAGGTCGGCGCCCGCCCGGCCGACGATGCCGCTGTCGACGAATACCGCCGCGCCCAGGCGGACGAGGTGGAAGAACTCCCCCGGGAAGAAGAAGCGGTCCTCGAAGTTCACGAGCACGGCCTGGGAGCCGACGAAGCTGTTGTTCTTGTAGCCGCGCAGGCCGGTGCTGCCGCCGAGGGCGACCGAGCTGTCGCGGTCGAGGAACTTGCCGAAGGCGCCCTCGATGTGGCCGACCAAGGTGTGGTCGCCGCGCCAATGCGTCTTCCAGAAGAAATTGAGGTCCGCGTTGGCCAGGGAGTTCTCCCACCGTCCCGCCGCGGTGCGGCCGCTCAGCGCCACGCGGCCGATCGCGAAGCGCCCGGGAGCCAAACGCGCGCCCTGCTGGTTGGAAACGCTGAAGATCGCGCGGTCGCGGTCGGAGCCGGTCTTCGCCGACATCCAGCCGCCCCGCACGGAAAGCTCGTTGCCGAGGTTGAAGTCCTCGACGCGCTCCATCCGGTCGATGTAGGTTTCCTTGATATAGTCGGGCTGCACCCACGAGTAGCCGATCGTGGGGCCCGACAGCTCCCGGTCGTGCGGCAAGGTGCCGGGGACGGTTGCGGCCAGCGGCTCGTACTTCGCCTCGTCGCTGTACCACCCGGCCTCGACGCGCTGGACGAAGGTCTGGTCCGCCTCGAGCCGGCGGCCGACCGAGCCTTCGGCGACGCGGCGCTTCGCGCGGAACTCGGAGAACTCCTCGCCGTCGCGGTAGAGGATCGGCTCCGTCGTCGAGCGCAGCCAGGAGACGGCCGAGGCGCGGCGAGAGTCGAGCGAGTAGAAGGGGCTGGTCAGCGACGCGGAGGCCGCGTCGCCCGTGCTGCCGCGCGAGTAGCCGCCGTTGAGCGCCAGGCGCGTGCCCAGAAAGCGGGGATCGCCGTAGCTGTAGGAGCTGTAGGTCCGGCTGCCCGTGCGCCCGTAGTCGACCGCGACGCTCTTGCCGTAGCCGAGGATGTTGCCCTCCTCGAGGCCCATCGAGAAGAAGCTCTCCCCGCCCTCGGTGCCGGCGGCGAAGCGAGGGTTCGTCGTCCAGCTGTCCTGGCTGCGCACGACCGCGTCCACCCGCCCGTCGGGCCGCGTCACCGGCAGGATGTCGACGCGGCGGAAGGAGCCGTTGGCGCGCAGGTTGCGCTCGGACTGGATGACCTTCAGCGGGTCCCAGACCTCGCCCGGCGCGAACAGCAGCTCTCGGCGGATCACCGTCTCGCGGGTCGGGTAGTGGATCTTGTTGGCGAGCCGGAACGGCCAATAATCCTCGCCCGGTACGGTGGGGTCGAACACGTTGACGCGTTCGACGCGGATCGCGACGATCTCCGTCCCGGCCGGCTCGGGCGACGGCTCGTCCGCCTGCCGGGCGCCGGCGACGCGCGCGAGGAGCAGCGCGGCCCCGAGGAGTCCCGCGGCCCGCCGGCCGCTGCGGGCGGCCGGCTTCATTGGCGTCGGAGCCGCGCCAGGATCTCGGTGGTCGAGTGGGAACGGTTCAGCG
>JAUYSH010000007.1 GCA_030696455.1 Elusimicrobiota bacterium | reverse complement strand
CGGCGGCGGCGGCGGCGGCACGCCCTCGGCCGGCGGCGGCGCGGGCGGGGGTGGGGTGTTCATCGCGGCGTCGACGGCGACGCTCGACGGCTTGATCGACGCGGACGGCGACGCCGGCGTTTCGCTCGGCTTCGAGGGAGGAGGCGGCGGCGCGGGCGGCGCGGTGATCGTGGACGCCGATTTGGTGCGCGGGACCGGCACGGTCTCGGCGCGGGGCGGGGCGGGCGGGGCGGGCGCGTCCTTCGGCGGCGGCGGCGGCGGCGGCGGCCGGCTGTGGATCCGCGAGCGCGCCTATGAGGCCCTCGGCTCGACCTTGACCTTGCGGGCCGCGGGCGGCGTCTTCGGCGCGGGGGCCTCCTTCGGGACGAGCGGGCTCGACGGCGTGCTCTTCCTCGATCCGCTGCATTGGACCGGCGCGGGCGTCGACGCGCTGGCCTCGAACCCGGCCAACTGGAGCGGCGGCGCGCTTCCCCGCGGAGGGCAGCGCCTGGTGTTCGGCGCCTCGGAGACGGCGAAGGCGGCGATCTGGAACATGAGCGTCGTTGCGAGCAGCGTCGCCGTCCTGCCGCAGTTCTCGACCTCGGTGGTGCTGGCCTCCTCGCTGACGGTCGCGGGCGCTTTCGACATGGCCGGCGGGACCGTGACCGCGGCCCCCGGCCTCGTTCTGCGCGTGGAGGGAGCTTTGTCTCAGACGGGCGGACGCCTTAACCTCTCCGCCTCCACCATCGCCGTCGCCGCGGCCGGCGGCGCCGTGCCGGTCGGCTTCTTCGACGCGAGCGCCCGTGAATTCGTCGTCGGCGGCGTCGTCCCCGCCACCGCGGCCGTGTCCGGCGCGCTGACCGTGTCCTCCCGGGTCTTCGTCGGCGCCGGCGCGGAGCTGGCTTTGGCGACCGGGACCTTGCGCCTCGACGGCGACGGCCCGTTCTACGGCCCCGGCGGCGTCACGGCCTCGAGCGGACATTGGACGACGGCGGGCGGGTCCACCCGGACCTGGACGAAGTTCAACGGACATCTGGGGTCCTTGCGCGTGGCCGCCCTCGGCCCGGCGGGGCTGACGCTGTCCACGGCGGCGGGGTCGTCGTTCTCCCTGACCGGGGGTCTGACGGTCGACTCCGCCGCCGTGCTCCGCGCCACCGCGGCGGCGCTGAGCCTTCAGGGGAACTGGATCGTCCTGGGCTCCTACCAGGGGGCCGGCTCGACGGTGACCTTCACGGCCTCGGCGCCGACGGCGCTCTCGGTCCTGGCGGGCGCGTCCTTCGACCATCTGAGCATCGACGCGGCCTCGCCGCTGACCGTGACGCTGTCCACGACGGTGACCGTGGCCTCGACGATCACGGTGGCGGGCGGGACCTTGGACCTGGCGGCCTCGACGCTCAGCGTGCGCGGCCACTGGCGGCAGACCGGCGGCGCGATCGCCGGGGGGACGAGCCTGGTCGTTTTCGACGGCGCGGGCGCGCAGACGCTGGCTTTGCTCCCCGCGCACTCCTTCGGCGCGTTCATCTCCTCGAGCGCCGGCGGCCTGACGCTCGCCGGGCCGCTGAACGCGACGGCGCAGTTCGACTGGCGGCGCGGCGCGCTGAACTTCGCGGGCCGCGCGCTGTCGATCGGCGGCGACATGCTGATCAACGGCGGCGCCGGGCTGACCTTCGCGGGCTCTACGGTGACCTTCTCCGGCGTCTCGACCCAGACGATCAACTTCACGAGCCTCGACTCCGTCGTCGTGGACAACCCGAACCCGGTGAAGCTCGGCTTCAACTCGACCTGGGGGAACTTCACGATCAACCCGGGACGGCACTTCGACGGCGGCATCCGGACCCTTAACATCACCGGGGACCTGTGGAACACGGCGGGGGCCGCGTACGGCTCCGTCTCGCAGCAGCACTCCGTGACCTGGACGCCCCCGTCGTCGATCACGGTCGCCGACGGCTCGGTCGTCAACGCGCGGCTGGCGCTGGCGATCAACAAGACGGCGATCCTCCAGGGCGGCCTGATCGTCGAGGGCGCGGGCAACTCCTTCGATCCGAGGCAGGGCTCCACCGTGATCAACGCGCCGGGCGGCTCCACGATCACCTTCCGGGGCAGCTCGGACCTGAGCCCCTCGTCCGGGCCGAACTGGTTCTACGCCGGCGACGTCGCCAACTCCTGGTTCGTCTTCGAGGGCACGGGCGGCTCCCGCGGCGCGTTCATCTCCACGAACACCTTGGGCAGCATCCACGTGGCGCTGAGCACGACGACCTCCATCTTCCAGGCGCCGAACCTCAACCTCCTGGGCTCGCTGGTCGTCTCGACCGGCATCGTGCGGCCGTTCGGGGCCCGGACGATCACGCTCGGCGGCGACCTGCTCCAATCCGGCGGCGCGATCGATTTCAACTCCGCCTCGACCGGGACGATCCGTCTCGTCGGCTCCTCGAGCCAGACGCTGAGCCTGCTGCCCGGAGCGACGCTCTGGAACCTCGTGGCGGACGGCACGGGAACGGTGAACGCCGCGTCGTTCCTGCGCGTGCGCGGCGATTTCACGGTCAACGGGGGCCTGTTCCGGGCCGGCAGCTCGAGCCACTCCTTCCAATCGGACTTCCTCGTCGGGCCCGGCGGTCTATTCGACGGGCAGGCGAGCACGGTCACGCTCGACGGCGCGGCGCGCGGCCTCGTCTCCCAGTCCGTCACCTTCCTCGGCGGCGGCGCGTTCTGGGGCCTGAACCAGGCCGTGTCGAGCGTCACCTTCCAGACGACGACCACGGCCCAGTACCTGGTCGACACCGTCCCCGGAAGCACGATCGCGGTGGCCGCCGGGGCGACCTTGCGCGTCGGCGATTTCCGGATGGGCGCGGAGACAGGTACGCCGTTGAGGCTGCGTTCGACCGTGCCGGGCTTGCCTTGGTTCCTTCAGGTTCTTTCTCAATCGAGCGTGACCTTGACGGCCGTGTCCGACTCGGACGCGAGCGGCGGGCTTCTCGTGCCCGCCGACGACCACCGGAGCGTGGACATGGGCGGCAACACGAACTGGGACTTCAACCCGTCTTTGCTCGTCCTGCTGCCGGGGGAGACCTTCACGCCGGGCCTGGCCCCCGGAAAGGCCGGGGCGCCCTTGGTCTCGACGGCCGGCGCGCCGGTCACGGTGACCGTGATCGCGGTCTCCTCCCGCTTCGATCAGGTCACCCGCGCGACGGAGACCGTGACGCTGACGACGAACGACCCGGCCACCATCGCCCCGGCGCCGCGGGCGCTGCTGCTCGGCGCGACGACCTTCACCTTGACCCCGCGCGGCGCGGAGCCGTCGCCGCGGGCGACGCTCGTGACCGCGACGGCGGATTTCGCGTCCGGCGCTTCGACCTTGACGGTCCTGCCCGACGCGCTGGCCCGGCTCCAGCTGATCCTGCCCGGCGAGGCCTCGGCCCCCGGCACGCCCACGGGCAAGACCGGCGGGGCGTCGGCGCGCGTCAAGGACATCCCGTTCGCGGCGACGGTGCGCGCGGTGGACGCTTACTGGAACCTGATCTCCACGGTCACCGACACGGCCGCCCTGTCGATCTCGGCGGCGACCTCGACCTTGCCCGCGCCGCAGGCCCTTGCCGGCGGCCAGCGGATCTTCACCGGGATCGTCGTCCATGCGACGGGCACCTTCACCTTGTCCGCGACGGACCTCACCCAGCCGGGCGTGCAGTCCGCGACGAGCGCCGTGTTCGGCGTCTCTCCGCCGAGCCTCACGAGCCCGACCGTGGGCGGCTTCGTGCCGAGCGGGGCGCGCGTGGCGACGCTCGGCGGCGGCGTGTCCGGCTTCGCGACCGACGGCTCCGCGGTCGCCCGCGTCCTGGTGGACCTGCGCGATCTCGACTCCGGGCTTCATTTCGATTGGGACGCCCAGGCCTTCGCTTCGGCCGTTCCCTCTTACGCGACCTCCACCTTGGGCTCGCCGCTGACGCGGGGCACGACCTGGTTCCGGGCGGCGGAAGACGCGGCGTTCGCCGACGGGCATCGATTCCGGCTGACGGCGGTCGCCGACAATCCCACGGGCCTGTCCCAGGTGGCGACGAGCACCTTCAGCTTCGACCGCGGCATGCTCGGCTTCGGCTTGAAGGACGGGCAAGGCGCCGCGGCGGTGCTGCCGGCCTCCTTCCCGGGCTGCGAGGAGCTCGTCTCGACCGTGACCTTGACCGTGGGCGCCTCCGGCATCGGCCCCGGCGGAGCGCTGGCCGTGCGCGTGCCGGAAGGCTGGACCTTGCCCTCGGGCGTGAGCGCGCAGTATCCGCCGCCGCTCGGCTACTGGCACGCGGCGTCGACCTCGCTGGCGGCCACGCTCGGCTCGACCGTCGCCGTCGTCGCGCCCGCGGCGTCGGGGGCGACCGCGCTCGGTCCGGGCTGGCTGCTTCTCAGCGTCTCCACGGGCTCGCCGGAGTCCTACCGCGCCGGCGAGAGGGTCGTGCTGACCTACCGCGCCCGGCCTCCGTTCGGGCCCGCGGGCCGCGGCCCGCAGTCCTTCGCGCTGCTGACCCGGGGCGACGCGTCCGGGACCTTGCTGCCGGTCTCGACGGCTCCGGTCGTCACGCTCGGAGCCGGCACCACGAGCTTCCTGACCTTCCTCGATCCGTCGCCGCTGTCCTTGACCCCGCTGACGGCGTCGGGCACGATGCAGCTGCTCGTCGCCGATCTGTGCGGCAATCCGAAGCCGGGGGTCTCCTCGGGCACGGTGTCCCTGTCCCTGTCCGTGTTGGGCGGGGGCGGCGCCGTCCGCGACGCGAGCGCGCAGTTCTTCACGCCGGCCGGCGTGGCGACCTCGGCGGTCACGCTCGTGGCGGGCGCGGCGTCGCCCGCGTTCTCGGTCCGCACCGCGACGGCCGCCCCGGCCGAGCTCGTCCTGCGCGCGACGGCGACCTTCGCGGGCGGCGGGTTCGGGGCGATCCTCGTCGAGGCGGTCCGGCCGGTGCGCCTGCGCGCGTCGCTGCCCGTGTTCGCCTCGGTCTCCGTCGACACGGGCACTTTGACGCCCGGCTCGACGAGCGCCGCGTTGTCCTCGGCCGACCCGGCGGGCGCGTCCGCGCAGCTGCGCTTCTCCTTGGCCGAGCCCGACCTGCCGTGGGAGGTGCTGGTCTCGAGCGACGGCGTCGGCTTCTCCTCGCCCGCGTTCTCCGCGGTCGGCTGGGGCGACGCGGCCCGGCCCATCGTGCTGGGCTGGGACGGCCTCGACCGGACCTCGTCGCCGCCCGTCTATCCGCGCGCCGGCCGCTACAAGGTGCGTTTGAGCGCGGGCGGGGGGGCGGCCGTGAACCGGACGCTCGAGATCGTGATCCCGCCGACCGCCGGCTACGCCGGCCGGCTCGGCGCGCGCGGCGCGGGCGCGCGCGTGC
>JAUYSH010000146.1 GCA_030696455.1 Elusimicrobiota bacterium | reverse complement strand
ATCAGGACCGGCGCATTCCGCAGATCGTCGCGGCGCTTGTGGCGGGTCGCTATTTGAAAGAGGCGCCCGCCTCCTCAGAGCGATATGAGCCCGCCGTCGTCGAAGCCATCAAGCGCTTTCAGACCCAGCAGGGCGTCAATGACGACGGCGTCATCGGCGGCGACACCATCGCGATCCTGAACGCGGGCCCGGCCGACCGGGCGCGTCAGCTCGCCTTGAACCTGGAGGTCCGGCGTTGGCTGAAGCGCAACCCTCCGGCCACCCGCATCGACGTCAACACGGCCGCGGCGGTGATGACGACTTTCGAAAATGGCAAAATCATCGATGTCCGGCGCGTCGTGGTCGGTAAGCCGGACGCCGCCACCCCCAATCTGGCCGGAACCTTCAGCGACCTGGTTCTGAACCCGCCGTGGAATGTGCCCCAGGGCATCGCCGAGCGAGAAATCCTCCCAAAGGGCGCGGCCTATCTGCGCGAACACGACATGTATGTGGACGAGGGCCGGGTGGTCCAACGTCCCGGCGCGAAGGCCTCGCTGGGGCGGGTCAAATTCGACATGCAAAATCCGCACGCGATCTACCTGCATGACACGCCTTCGAAGAGGGCGTTTGCAGCCAATGAGCGCCATGGCAGCCACGGGTGCGTCCGTGTCGACGACGCCGTCGGCTATGCGCGCGGACTTTCGTCGGCGGCCGGACTTCAATCGGAGTTCGACGCCAAGCTCGCGAAGGGCGCGACCGCGGTGCTGCGGCTGCAAACCCCCATGCCCGTTCGCCTGATGTACCAGACAGCCTTTGTGGATCGGTCCGGGGAGATCGCCTTCCGACCCGACATCTATGGGTGGGATGAGCGGCTTGCGACAGCGCTCGGCATGCCGGCGCCGATGAAGCGCGAGACGCGGGCTTCAGACGTCGATGTGGGGCCATGAGGGCGGAAGGCGCCTCGTGGCGGGCCTTGAGGCTTGGGGCCCGATGCAGCAGTTCTGTCGCCTCACCGCGTGCGGCGTTGACGTTCATGCTGGAGCCAGCCATCTAGGGTTGGCTCGACGCGACCAGTCGGTTCTAGCCTCGCCCGATCAACGCGGCTTCCCGCTAATCCGCGGGCAAACCAGGACGAGCGCAGCGGCCTCGGAACCGCCTTGTCCCCTCCCCCGGGGATGCGCACGTCCTGGCGTTCCCAACAGCGCGGCAGGCGCCCTATCGCCATCGGTCTGACCTAAGCCGACCTCGCCGCGCGGCTGCGGCCCCCGCGTGGCCTGGAGGGCCAAGGTGAGGTCATGGCTTGGCGAGACGATCCTTCCGACGCGAGGCGCGCACAGTTGAGCCAAGCGCGCCGAAGCCGATGATCATCAAGGCCCAGGTCGCCGGTTCGGGGATCGCCGACGCCTCTCTCCCGAACGCAAAGTCCACGGCCACGACCGAGCCTGTCACGTAGCTGAGACCCTCGAGATTCAGCCCGATGCCGTAATTGGTGATGAGCACTCGGTCGGCGTCGAAACCCGTCAAATTAGTGGAGGCGTTAAGGGTGAAGCCGGTAATCCCGAGCAGTGTCGTGCTGGTGAATATCGGACCGCTGAACGTTGCGTCGTTCAGTCTTGGACTGTTCAGCAAGGTGGAGAAGTCGATCCTGAGATTCTGATCGCCGAAATTGGTGCTGAGAAAGGTGACGTTTTCGATGTTGCCGACTGTTTCAACGCCCGCGCCGACGACAAAAGGCGAAGGCGTGAAAGACCCTTGATCGTAGGGCGTCGCGGCGTTCGGAACATAATAGTCGGCCGTAAATTCCTTGCCGAGCAAGGCGGCGCTCGCCGGGCTGGCCATCATCAGGCTTATGGTCGCCGCTAGAATATGCACGCTTTTCATAGGGTTCCCCTCGTATGCCGACGGGATGCCGGCATACGTCCTACCCGGCGAGCCGCCGAATAGTTGCAATGAAATGTGGATGGTCCGGACGCACGCCGCGCAGGCGATTGCCGCGGCACCTGCGGTCAGGCTTCAGGCGCGAGTTTGGCGCGACCGCGGGCGAAGGCGATGAGAGCCGCGGCGTCGATCGCCTTGCAGAATTAGTCCTCGCGCGGCCGCGCCCTTGATCTTGCCGCTTCCGTCGCTCGCATAAAGGCCTCACGCAACACGCTCGCGCGAGGCCTAGCAAGCGCACGGCGAAAAGCCGCTTAGCGGCTCGTCGCGGAATTGGAGCTCCCGGGCGACGACTGGATCTCTGAGGGAGCCCCGCCAGGCGCGCCGTACGCCGGTGTTTGCCCGGCCGGCCCGCCCCCCGCTGCGGATGCGCCGGCGCCGGCTTCGGCGGGGCCGGCGCCTCCATCCACCAGGCCGTTCTGTCCCGGCCCCGCCGTGGCGGCCGCGCCCCCGTCGTGCTTTTCGGGGTTCGTCTCAACGATAGCCCCGCCTTTTGCAGGGGGCTCGCCACATGCGGCCAAGCTGGCCGTTGCGAAAAGTGCGAGCAGTCGTGGAAGATGCGACATGGCCGGTCCCTCTGAAGTGTAGGCTGCGACTTCAATCCTCTCTGACGTCGACAGTTCC
>JAUYSH010000011.1 GCA_030696455.1 Elusimicrobiota bacterium | reverse complement strand
GCTGCACGACGGCGCAGCCCTGCTTCGACCAGAAATCCTGCAGCTCGAGCACGATCTCTTGAAAGGTCATCACGCGGGGACTCCGAGAGGGACGGTCTTTTTCCATTCGTCGCGAAATTCGAAGGCGCGCAGGCGGCGGCCCGCGTGCGCGGCGAAATGCTCGTCGAGCAAGCGGCGCGCGGCGTCGCCGGCGGCCGCGTCGTAGCGCAGCGCGCGCAGGGCGGGAAGCTCCTCGTCGTGCAGGGCGTTCCAGAAGGGGAGGCACGCCGCGGGCGCGCGCTCACGAAGGGAGATGCCGAGCATGCCGGCCAGCCTGAGCCCGAAGGCGGGCACGAGCCACCGGCTCGGCGCCGCGTCGAGCGCGCCGAGCGCCGCGCAGATCAGCTCGTATTTCTCCGGGCTCGGCTGATGGTCCGGGGTGAGGCGGTCGAGCATCTCGAGGCAGGCGAGCGCGTCGAAGGTGCGGGCGAGGTCGGTCCGCCAGCCCGGGAAGCTCGAGAGGAGGCGGCCGCCGACGGCCTTGGCGAATTCGGAGCGGGAGGACAGGTGCAGGCGGTACTCGCCCCACACGCCGGGCTCGGTGAGGGCCTTCAATTTTCCCTTGGGCCGGTTCACGCCGACGAAGCGTGCCGGGATCTTGCCCAGGTGCTCGGTGAAGACCGAGCACAGCCGGTCGTTCTCGCGGAACGCGCGCCGGGAGAGGACGACGGCGCCCGCGTTGACGATCACCTGGCCACACCCGCGCGCAGCAAAGCGGCCTCGCGCCGCGTCGGCGCGCGGAAGTGGTCGCGGGCGCCGAGCGGGGCGTCCTCGAGGAAGGGGGCCACGCAGTCGATCGACGAGGCCTGGTAGGCCTCCCATCTGGCGGCGGCGGGAAGGGCTTTCGCCGCGGCGGCCACGGCGGACGCAGGCAGCAGGCGCCAGCACGCGGCGCGCTCGAGCGGCGTCAGCGCGGGCCAGAGCTTCGCCAGGCGCGAGGGAGAAGCGGCCAGGGCCGCCTTGAGCTCGGCGAAGGCGCGGCGCTCGAGCGCGGCGCGCGCGGCGGCCGGAGTCAGGATTTCGTGCACCGGGAGATTATAACTATCCTTGAGGACGGTTCATGACCGCGCCGTGGTACAATTCCGGCCGATGACGATCACGAGCGGGGCCCTCGCGCTGGCGGCGTTGGGCCCGCTGTTCGCGGCCTGGCCGGGCGTCGCCTCGCCTTACGTTCTTCCCAAGCTCTTTTTTCTGGCTCTCGCGGCGGCGGCGGCGAGCCTCGGGACGGCTTTCGCTAAGCCTTCCGCGCCGTCGAAGGGTCCCGCGAAGCCGGACATCCTCCGGCCGCTGGCGGCCTGCCTCGGCGCGGCGGCCCTCGCGACCCTGTTCTCCCAGGACCGGGCCGCGAGCGTGCTCGGGGAATACTCGGCGCGCACCCAGGGACTGCTGACCCTCGGGCTTTGCGCCGTCGTCGCGGCACTCGCCCAAAGCGCGGGCGCCGCCTTCGCCCGCGCCGCCTTGCTCGCCGGAGCGGCGGCGGGAGCGCTGATGTCCGCCCACGGCCTGATCCAATATGCCGGCTACGACCCGGTGGTCGACGCCATCGGCAGCCTTCCGTACGGGCGCATCGGCTCCTTGGTCGGCAGCCCCGTCGGCCTCGGCTGCGCGCTGGCGATGCTGGCGCCGCTTCAGCTGCGCCTGGCGCTCGACGGCGAGGACGCGCCGCGGCGCCTCCTGGGCTGGGCCTTCCTCGGCCTGAGCTCGCTCGCGCTGGTCCTGACCTGGTCGCGGGGCGCCTGGCTCGCCGCGGCGCTCGCTTCGGGCTGCTACCTTCTCTGGACCGGACGCCTGCGTCTGCCGAAGATGCCCGTGCTCGCCGCGGCGGCCCTCGTCGCGGGAGCCCTCGCCGTCGCGGCCGTCCGGGCTCGCCCCACCGCGACGTCGGACATGGGAAGAGTCGCGGTCTGGCTGTCCTCGCTGAAAGTATTCGCGGCGCACCCCGTGCTCGGCGCCGGCCCCGACACCGTCGCCCTCATGCTCGGGCGGCACAAGACCGAGGGCTTCGTGCGCGCCTACGGCGAGCTGGGCGGCCAGGGCCACGCGCACAACGATCTTCTACAGGCGCTGGCGACGACGGGCCTTCCCGGCCTCGCGGCCTACATTTGGCTCTTGCTCGCGGCCTGGCGCCGTCTGAAGAACGCCCTGCGCGACGAGACGCTCCGCGCCGGCGCCGCCGCGGCCGGGGCGGGCCTCGTCGCCGCGTTCGTCGTCGCGAAGTTCAATCCCGTCCCGCTCGACGCCCTCGCCTTGGCCGCCGCGCTCCTCGGCCTGCTCGATCCCGGGGGGACGCGGCCTCGTGCGCTGCCGAAAGCCGCGTCGGCTTTGACCGCGGCCGCCGTCTTCGCGTCGGCATGGCTGCTCCTCGCCGACCGGCGCGCCTATCAGGGGATGCGCGCCCAGCACGAAGGTCGCCTCGACGACGCGCGCGCCGGCTACGCCGCCGCGGCCCGACTTCAGCCCGCCGAAGCGCGCTACGGCTTCTGGCTCGTCGGCCTGCTGCGCGAGCAAGCGCGCCTGGCGCCGCAGCCCGCCGAGCGGCTCGCGCTGGGCGCGGACGCCGCCGCGGCGGCGCGCGCGATGGAGCGTTGGAACCCGCGCGACGTCCGCGCCCTGCACGCCCTCGGCGGCTCGCTCGCCGCGCTCTCCCTGCAGGGCGGACCCGACGCGATGGCCGAGGCCGCCGCGGCGCTCGACCGCGGCGCGCGCGCGGACTGGAGCTACCGCCCGCTGCTCGAGACCCGGCTCACCGTGGCGACCCTGCGCAAGGACGCGCGCGCGAAAGCCGACACGCAGGCGCGGATCGCCCGCCTCGACGCCCTGAAGCGGCAGAACAATTAATATCTCTGAGCCGACCATCCTTGAGGATAGCCGCGTCTAGCGCCGGAAGCGCGCGGGGGGAGGAGGGTCCGCCGCGCGCGGGACGCGCGCCTCGGGCAAGCCCGCGGGGCCGAAGGGCTCCAGCGGCGGCGCCGCGCCGCGGCGCAGGCGCACCGGGTTGAGGAGCACCTCGGGCCGCTCGTAGGTCACCTCGAAGACGCCGGGCACGCCGGAGAAGGAGCCGCGCAGATCGTCGGGGCGGCCCAGCAAGGCGAGCACGTACGGACCAGGCCCCAGGCGGTCGAAGGAAAAGCGCCCATCAGGGGCGGGCTCGCGGGAGCCCGACAGCCAGTAATGGGTCGTCTGGGTCGCCGAGCTGTGCCAGACCGCGAACAGCCCCACACGCAGGCCGGGCGCGGGCGCGTCATCAAGGAGGATCGCGCCGTCGACGCGGCCCTCTTTGAGCTCCTCGAGCGCGCCGACCTCGATGCGCTTCTCGCTGACGGCCCACAGCCCGTCGAGCAGCAGCAGCCACTCGCGCGCCTTGGCCTCGTCGCCGAAGCGCGCGTAGGCGGCGGAGAACCCCTCGAATATGCGCTGGGCGTCGCCGGCCTTCTCGAAGCCTTGGACGCGGCGGCCGGTCGCGGCCGCCAGGCGCTCGAGCTGGGCGTAGCGCTCGGCGGTGACCGGGCCGGCGCGCAGCAGCTCGAGGGCGCGCAGATAGTCCGGGTGCGCCCGGCCGGGCACCGAGAGCGTCAAAGCGTCGAGGGCGCGCTCCGAATCCCACCACTGCAGGCGGCCCAGGCGCACCGCCGCGAGCGCCTCCGAGGCGAACACGCCGCGGTACCCGCTGCGGGCGAGGAAGTCCTCGAGGCGGTCGATGCTGTCCCGCGAGAGGTCCGTCGTCTCCGAGGACATGCGCCGCGCGTCGACGCGGTAGGCGCGCCCGTCCGAGGGGGACAGCCAGGCGACCGCGAGCGTGTCCGCCTCGCGATTGGTCGGCACGCCGGCCGCCGCGGCGAGCGAGCGGGGGCCGAAGCCCCAGACGCGCGTGAGCGCGGCGTCGGCGCCGAAGGTCGCGAGCGCCCACGCGCCGGCAAGGCCGAGCAGCGCGCGCCGCGACCACGGCCGCCAGTCCTCCCGGACCAGGGCCGCGGCGAGTGCGGCGTGGCTCAGCGCGAGCACGGAGGTCAAGGAGGTCGTCAGCACGATGCCCAGGAAGACGCCGCCGCACAGCTCGACGGCGCGTGCGAGTTGCGGCCAGCGCGACGCGCACCAGCCGACGGCCGAGGACAGCAGGCCGAACGCGAGGCCGGGGACCAGACCGTCGCGGCCGCGCGCGGCGGCGAAGGCGGCGGCGCCGAGGACCGTCGAGGAGAGCAGAAGGCCGAGAGCCTCGGAGGAGGGGAGCTCGAGGGGGAAGGCGTCGGGGAAAAGGCGGACGCTGACGGTCCAACCGAGGCAGACGAACGACAATGAACCGAACAGAATGAGGCGCACGATCGACGGCGCATTAGACGAGCGCTTAGAATCGAGAACGTAAAAGAAAGCGGCGGTCAACGCCGCCGTGAGTATAAAGCGTTCGATGTTACTCCTCGTCCTGCTGCAGCTTCGCCAAAATGCCGAAGTCCTCGAGCATGGTCACGTCGCCGCGCACGGCGCCGCCGGCGGCGATCTCGCGCAGCAGGCGGCGCATGATCTTGCCCGAGCGCGTCTTGGGCAGGGAGTCGGTGAAGCGGATCTCCGCGGGACGCGCGATGGAGCCGATCGCCTTGGCGACGAAGTCGCGCAGGAGCTCCTTGAGCTCGGGGCTCGGGATCTTGCCGCCCTTGAGCGTGACGAAGGCGACGACCGCCTGGCCGTGCAGCTCGTCGGGTCGGCCCACGACGGCGGACTCCGCGACGAACGGGTGGCCCACGAGCGCCGACTCGATCTCCGAGGTGGAGAGCCGATGGCCGGAGACGTTGAGCACGTCGTCGATGCGGCCGAGGATCCAGAGATAGCCGTCCTTGTCCTTGCGCGCGCCGTCGCCGGTGAAGTACATGCCCGGGATCTGCGACCAGTACTGCTTGCGGTAGCGCGCGTCGTCGCCCCAGATCGTGCGCAGCATCGACGGCCACGGCCGGCGCACGACGAGGTAGCCGCCGGAGCCCAGAGGCACGGACTTGCCGGTCATGTCCACGACGTCGGCGTCGATGCCGGGGAGCGGGAGGGTGGCCGAGCCGGGCTTGGCGGCGGTGGCGCCGGGAAGGGGGGAGATCATGATCGCCCCCGTCTCCGTCTGCCACCACGTGTCCACGATCGGGCAGCGGTCGCCGCCGATGTGCTTCTTGTACCAGCGCCAGGCCTCGGGGTTGATGGGCTCGCCGACGGTGCCGAGCAGGCGCAAAGAAGACAGGTCGTGCTTGGCGGGGTGCTCCTCGCCCAGGCGCATGAAGGTGCGGATCGCGGTCGGGGCGGTGTAGAACACCGAGACGGAGTGCCGCGCGATCATCGACCAGAAGCGGTCGGGCTGCGGCGTCAGCGGCGCGCCCTCGTACATCACGGCGGTCGCGCCGTTGAGCAGCGGGCCGTAGGCGAGGTAGGAGTGGCCGGTGACCCAGCCCACGTCGGCCGTGCACCAGAACACGTCCGTCTCCTTGAGATCGAAGACGTGCTTCATCGTCCAGGCGGTCTGCACCATGTAGCCGCCGGTCGTGTGCAGGATGCCCTTGGGCTTGCCCGTGCTGCCGGACGTATAAAGGATGAAGAGAGGGTGCTCGCTGTCGAGCTTCTCGGCGGGACAGACCGGCGACGCCTTCGCCGTCAGGCGATGCCACCAGTGGTCGAGCTTATCGTTGACGGTGATCTCGTTGTCGGCGTGCTTGAGCACGACCACGGCCTTGACCGTCGGCGCGCCCTTGACCGCCTCGTCGACGGCGTCCTTGAGCCGCAGGATCGCGCCCTTGCGCCAGCCGCCGTCGGCGGTCACCACGACGGACGCGCCCGCGTCGTTGAGGCGGTCGCGCAGAGCCTCCGCGGAGAAGCCGCCGAAAACGACTCCATGCACGGCGCCGATGCGCGCGCAGGCGAGCATGGCGACGACGGCCTCGGGCACGAGGGGCATGTAGATCGCGACGCGGTCGCCCGGCTTGACGCCGAGGCCCTTGAGCGAGTTGGCGAACAGGCACACCTCGCGATGCAGCTGAAGATAGGTGTAGGTGCGGACCTTGCCCGGCTCGCTCTCCCAGATCAAGGCGGCCTTGTTGCGGCGCGGGCCGTCGAGATGCCGGTCGAGGCAGTTGTAGGAGAGATTGGTCTTCGCCCCGACGAACCACTTCGCGTCGGGCACCTTCCACTGCAAGGTCTTGCGCCACGGCTTGAACCAGGTCAGCTCGCGCGCGGCCGCGTCCCAGAACTTCTCGGGGGACTTCGCGGCGAAGGCCGTCAGCTTCGCGCGGGCGGCCTTGCTCGGCACCGACGCCGCCTTGGCGAACTCGGCCGAGGGCGCGTACGACCGCTCTTCCTTGCTTAAAACCGAGATGGACCGCTCATTTTGCTCGTTTTGCATGAAATTCATCCTAGCATTTTCCCGCGCGGCCTCAAGAACGGCGACTGTTTCCGGAAACAGTCGGAGCGCCCACCGATATCGCCGTTGCCGTTAAGGCTTATTTTTCCTATACTAGCCCTTCAATGCTTCCTACATATCGGCCGCACAATCGCAAACGCATGAAGAAGATCGGTTTTCGGGCACGGATGGCCACGCCCGGCGGCCGCAAGACGCTCAACCGCCGTCGCGCGAAAGGCCGCGTCACCTTAATCAAGAAGAAGGCTTGACGCCGCCGTCCGGTTTCGGCGACGACGCGCGCCTCAAGGAGCGCCGCGAGTTCCGGCAGGTCTTCCAATCCGGACGGAAGACGGTCGGACGCGCGCTGATCCTCTGGCACCGCGTCGACGCCTCCGAGAGGGAGCCCCGTCTGGGGCTTTCCGTGAGCGCGAAGGTCGGCAACGCCGTCAGGCGAAACCGCCTCAAGCGCCTGCTGCGCGAGACTTTTCGTTTGCGCCGCTCGGAGCTCCGGCCGGGGGTCGAGATGGTCGCGTATCCGCGCGCGGGCTGTCCCTGGAAGGGGAGGGCCGAGGCGGAGCGGGACATCCTCGACCTCTGGAGGAAAGCCGGACTTCTGCGACAATGAAGCCGATCCTGATCGCCTTGCTCGATCTCTACCGCGCCGGTATCCGGCCGTGGCTCCCCGCCGCGTGCCGGTTTTACCCGAGCTGCGGCGACTACGCCCATGAGGCGGTCTCGACTCACGGAGCCTGGCGAGGGCTGGCCCTCGCCGCGCTGCGAATTTCCCGATGTCACCCGTTTCACCCCGGCGGGCACGACCCCGTGCCGCTCCCCCGATAACCCATGGACCGAAACCTCCTGCTCGCCGTCTCTCTTTCCGTCGCCGTGTACGCCGCCTGGTTCGGCTTCCTGGAGAAACGTTTCAATCCTCCCGTCGATACGCCGACGGTCTCGGCGCCCGGCGCCGAGGCGTCCGCCTCCCGGCCCGCCTCGCTCTCCTCCGCCTCGCCTGCGGCGACGGCCGCGGCCGCCGCCTCTCCGGTCAAGCTCGACGCCGCTGAGGCCGAAACGGTCCGGATCGGCGACGCCGTCGCCAAGATCCACCCGCGCGGGGCGACGATCGTCAGCTTCGTGTATCCCGAGCCGATGGGCTCCGTGGAGCTCGTGGCCGACGCCGACCAGGGGCTGCTGGCGACGTTCCCGGAGCTCGAGTTCAAGCGCGATCCGTCGGCGATGAACGCCCTCGCGTACACGGCGACGCGAGCCGACGGCCTCAAGATCACCAAGCAGTTCCTGCCCGGGCAGGGCACGGTGCTCCCGCGCGTGCGCGTGCTCGCCCAGAACACGTCCGGTCGCGCGCTCGACGTGGGCGCGTGGACCTTGACCGTCGGCCCGGGCCTCGACACCATCGAGACCGAGAAGAAGGAGAACGAGGACATGCAGCGCGCGATCGCGCTGACTCCGGCGGCGAAGGGCCTCAACGGCCGCATCGACGGCGACTTCAACAAGGCGGGCTCCCACGCCGGGCCCTACCGGTGGGTCGGCATCGACAACCGCTACTTCCTCGCGGCCCTGCTGCCCTCGCCCGAGCACTTCGGCCCGGCGCAGGTCTCCCTGCCGCCGAAGGTGACGCTGACGGCCAAGCCCGTGACCATCCACCCGAGCGGCACCTTCGCCTGGGAGGTCCCGTACTACCTCGGCGCGAAGGGCCACACCTGGCTGTCGCGCTACGGGATGGGGCTTGAACGCTCGATCGATTTCGGCTACTTCGCCTGGATCGGCCGCAAGATGCTGGAGGCGCTCGAGCGGCTGTACGGCATCACCGGCAACTGGGGGTGGGCCATCCTCGCCTTGACCTTGATCCTGCAGGTCGTCCTCTTCCCGCTGACGTGGAAGAGCCTGCGCGCCGCGGGCGCTATGAAGAAGCTCCAGCCGGAGGTCGCCAAGCTCCAGCAGAAGTACGCCGGGGACTCCCAGAAGCTCAGCGCCGCGACGATGGAGCTGTACAAGACCAAGGGCGCCAACCCGCTCGGCGGCTGCCTGCCGATGCTCCTGCAGATGCCGATCTTCATCGCCCTGTTCAACACTTTGCGCAACTCTTGGGAGCTGCACGGCGCCGAGTGGATCTTCTGGATCCACGACCTCTCCGCGAAGGACCCTTATTACGTGCTGCCCATCGTGATGGGCGGGCTGATGTTCCTGCAGAGCAAGATGAACCCGCCCGCGGGCGACCCCGCCCAGCAGAAGATCATGATGTTCATGCCGCTCATCTTCACCTTCATGTTCTTGAACTTCCCGTCGGGCCTCGTGCTGTACTGGCTGACGAACAGCCTGGTGAGCACGGTCGTTCAGATCGCGTTGAAGGACCGCCTCGAGGCCTAGAGCCCGACTTTCCCGGAGGACGAACCCATGGCACCCATCGAAGCCGAAGGCCGCACCGTTAAAGAAGCCGTCGACGCCGCCCTGAGCCAGAGCGGTCTGCGCCGCGACCAGGTCGAGATCACCGTCATTCAGGAGGGCTCGACGGGCTTCATGGGCCTCGGCGTCAAGCCCGCCAAGATCCGCCTGACCGAGAAGCGCTGGGGCCCGGATTCCCCGGCGCCCGCGCCGTCGGCCCCGGCCCGCGCCCCGCAGCGCCCGCCCCTGCGCAACTCCGCGCCGCGTCCGCCGGAGCGCCGTCCGGAGCCGCGTCCCGAGCCGCGACGCCAGGAACGCCCGCCGCAGCCCCGCCCGGAGCCCCGCCGTCAGGAGCGCGCGCGCGCGCCCGAGCCCGCCCGTCCGCCGCGCGAGCGCGCGGAGCCGTCCCGCTCCTTCACGGCCGCGGAGGGCGCCGAGGCCTGCGAAAAGGCCCGCAAGCTCGTCGTCGAGCTGCTCCAGCTCATGGCGATCGCCGCCCCGACGGCGACGGCCTCGTGGGACGCCGACCTCGAGCGAGTGAAGATCTCCGTCGAGTCACAGGACGCGTCCTTGCTCGTCGGCCGCGACGGCCGCGTCCTCGAGTCGCTGCAGTTCCTGGCGGCGCTGATGCTCTCCCGCGGCAACGGCGCGCCGGTCGCGATCCAGGTCGACGCCCTCTCCTACTGGGAGAAGCGCGAGCAGACGGTCCTCGACGAGGCTCGACGCGCCGCTCAGACCGCCAAGGAGACGGGCAAGCCCGTGCGCATGGAGCCGATGGACGCCGCGATGCGGCGTTTGATCCATCGCACGCTCCGCGCGAGCCCCGACGTCACCACCGCCTCGGAAGGCGAGGGGGCGTGGCGCAAGCTCGTGATCCGGCCCAAGGCGAGATGACCGGAGCCGAAGACACGATCGTCGCCCTGGCGACCCCGCCGGGCCGCTCGGCTCTCGGGATCGTGCGCCTCTCCGGCCCGCGCTGCCGCGAGCTGGCGCGCGTCCTGCTCGGGACCGAGCTCGAGCCGCGCCGCGCGACCGCGCGTCCCCTGCGCCGCGGCGGCGTCCTCGTCGACCGCGTGGTCGCGACCTACTGGGCGGGGCCCTCGACGCCGACCGGGGAGGACCTGCTCGAGATCGCGGGGCACGGCTCGCCCGAGCTGCTGCGCGAGATCGTGGAGGCCGCCCTCGAGGCCGGCGCCCGCCCCGCCGCCCCCGGCGAGTTCACGCGCCGCGCCTACGTCAACGGCCGCCTCGACCTGGCCCAGGCGCGCGCGGTCGGCGACCTCATCGCGGCGCGCGGCAGCGCCGCCCGGGCGTCCGCGCTGGCGCGCCTCTCGGGGGGGCTTTCCGACGCGCTCGACGCGGCCCGCGCTCCGATCCTCGAGCTGCTCGCCGCGCTCGAGGTCAGGCTCGACCATCCCGAGGAGGACATTGCACCCCTCGAGACCGCCGCCGCCGACGCGGCGCTCGCGGACGCCGCCGCGTCCCTCGACCGCCTCATCTCCGGCAACGCGCGCGGGCGCGCGCGCCGGGAAGGCGCCCGCGTCGGGCTTTTCGGCAGCCCCAACGCCGGCAAGTCGACCTTGCTCAACGCGCTGCTCGGCCGGGAGCGCGCGATCACCTCGCCCGAGCCGGGCACCACGCGCGACCTGCTCGAGGAGCAGGCCGAGCTCGCAGGCCTGCCGGTCGTGCTCATCGACACCGCGGGCCTGCGGGAAGGCGCCGCCGATCCCGCGGAGCGCGAGGGCGTCGCGCGCGCCAGGCGAGCGCTCGAGACGTGCGAGGTCGCCGTGCTCGTGGTGGACGCCGCGCGGGCGGGGGATCCTCGCGACGCCGCGGCGCGGGAGGCGGTGGCGGCCGCGGCCGCCCGGCGCGGCGCGCGCCTC
>JAUYSH010000132.1 GCA_030696455.1 Elusimicrobiota bacterium | reverse complement strand
ATACAAGATCACCACTTCTCCTAGGTGGCAGAATGATGAGAGTGAGGGCGAGGCGAAGGGGGCGGAATGGGCGATGCAGAAAGATCTCTACCTGGCTACACTTGTCGCAGGGCAAGCAGCAGGCGATGATGTGGTCCATGTCAGCGGTGTGGCACAGGCAATCACAAACGCCGGACATGGTGGGCGCGGCAGGGGACGAGCTGAAATGACCACCCGACCCAAGCCGTTTCTACGCCGTCTCAGCTGCATGTCGCATGCTTCATTACAACGCCACTCACGGCTTGGCGGGGGCCGGGGCGGGGGCCGGGGCGGCGGGGGCCTCGACGGGCTTCGCGGGACGCTTGCGCGCAACGGGCTTGGCGGCGACCGCGGGCGCCTTCCAGTGCTGGTAGACCTTCGCCGCCACGGCGCCGGCGAACACGATCACGAAGAGCGAATCGAGCACGAGGAGAAAGGCCCAGAGCTTGTGCGAGCCGCGCGGCGCGGGTGCCGCGGGCTCGGCGTCCCCGGTCGAGGGCTCCGAGAGCTGGTCGCCGGGTTCCTGCTGCTTGCGGAGGCCGAAGAGATCGATCATGGCGTGGTCCTGACGATTCTAGCGTTGTAACGGGCCCGCGTCAAACGCATTAACGGTAGCGCTCGAGGATCGCGTCCCAGAGCCCCTGGCTGCGGAGGATGACCTCCACGAGCTCGCGGAACGCTCCGTCGCCCCCCTGCGCTTTCGTGACCCAGTGCGCGGCGGCCTTCACCTCGGGGCGCGCGTTGGCGGGTGCCACCGCGAGGCCGACGCGGGACATGACCGCGAGATCGGGGATGTCGTCTCCGACGTAGATCACCTGATCCTTGGTCAGCTTCTCGGCGGCCATGATCTCGGCCAGGACCGCGGCCTTGTCGAGCCGGTGCTGGTAAATATGTTTGACCTTGAGCATGCGCAGACGCGCGTCGGTGCCTTTCGACACGCGCCCGCTGATGACGCCCGTCATAAGCCCCGATTCGGTCAGCCACGCCATCGCGATCGAGTCCTGGGCGTGGATGCCCTTGAACTCGACGAGCTCGGCGGTCGACGGATCGACGAAATGATAGATCGTCCCCCCCGTGAGCACGCCGTCGATGTCGGTGAGGACGATGCGGGCCTTCGCGGTCCGGGCGCGCAGCGCGGCGGGCGAGAGCTTGCTCAAAGCGCCGCCGCCCGGGCGTCGGACAGCGCGTTGGTCAGCGCGCGCAAACCCTCGACGGTGTTGACGCCGAGGTCGAGGCGCAGCAGGCGCCGCCCTCCCGCCAGCATCGCGTCGGCGTCCCCTTTCGCCTGCGCCCGGCACAGCTCGCCGAACGAGAACGGCTTGCCGGGGACGGCCAGCTTGGTCTTTCCGGCGTCGCTCAGGACCAGGAACACGCCCTTGGCGGGACCCCCCTTGTGGAGCTGGCCCGTCGAGTGCAGATACCGCGGGCCCCAGGAGAGCGTGACCGGCGCGGCCGTGCGCGCGCTCACCAGCAGGCGGATGTCCTCGAGGAGGCGGCGGTTCTCGTCGGTCTCGGCGAGGAATGCCAGCACCGCGACATAGTCCCCGGCCTTGGCCCGGGAGAGGTGCGCGCCGAGCACCTCGCGCAGCGGGCGGTCCTGGCCCGCGTCGGCCTTGAGCGCCGACAGGAGCCCGGCGTCGGCGAAGGCGGCCAGGCCGCCGGCGCGCACGCTCGCTTTCTCGGGGGCGGCATCCTTGAGGCCGTTGAGGACCTCCTTGGCCTTGTCCTTGGCGGTCTGCACGTCGGGTTGATCGAAGGGGTTGACCTTGAGCAGGAAGCCCGCAGCCGCGGTCGCGGCCTCCCAGAGAAGGAATTGCCCGCCGAGATCGAGGAGGTCGTCGAGCTCGAGACGCAGGACGGGATGCCCGGCCTGCTCGAGCGCGGCCAGGGCCGCGTCGACCGCCGGCTCGGGCCGGTCCTTCAGATGCAGGCGCACGAACGCGCGGTCGCGGCCGTAGGCCGCCGGCGCGCGCAGCGGCTCGCCGGTCACGGGCAGGACGCCGCGCCCCTCCTTGCCCGTGGATTCCGCCACGAGCTGCTCGATCCAGAGGCCGAAGGACTCGAGCGACGGCGGCAGGACCAAGGTCAGCTTGTCGCGGCCGTCCCGGGCGTGGCAGCCGATGAACGCGCCCAGGCGCAGGGCCGGATTGGCCGGCGTCGGGGTCTGGGTCGAGAAGGCCGCGGCCGTCCTCCGCGCGCGGGAGAGCAGTTCCCCCGCGTCGATGCCCGCCAGCGCGGCGGGCACGAGGCCGAACAAGGTCAGCGCCGAGAAGCGGCCGCCGACGTCGGACGGGTTCAGGAAGGTCTTGCGGAAGCTGCGCTCGCGGGACATCTTGTCGAGCGAGGTGCCGGTGTCGGTGATCGCGACGAACTGCCGCCCGGGCTTGGCGCCGGGGCGGCGCGCGCACAGGTCCCAGAAGTAGTCGAAGAAAGCGTTGGGCTCGACGGTGCCGCCCGACTTGCTGGCGACGATGAACAAGGTCTTGTCGAGGTCGAGGCGCTTGGCGAGCGCTTCCACCGCGTCGGGATGCGTCGAATCGAGCGTGAGCAGTTCGAGGCGGCCGGGGGCCGAGCCGAACACCGAACGCAGGACCTCGACGCACAGGCTCGAGCCGCCCATGCCGAGCACTAAGGCCTGCCGGAAGCCCTCGGCCGCGGCGGCCTCGGCGAACGCCTTGACCGGCGACAGCGCCGCTCCCGAAACGATCGGCGCGTCGAGCCAGCCGAGAGAGTGGCGGATCAGCTTCTGGTGCTCTTTCTCGTCTTTCCAGAGCGTCGGGTCCTTGGCCCAGAGGCGCTCGGTGAAGCGCGCGGCCTCGAGCTCGGCCAGGCCGGCGTCCACGGCGGCGAACTCCGCTTCGAGCAGCGTCCGCTTGGCGGTCAGCTTGCCCATCAAGGTCTCGAAGGACTTGGCGAACGACGCCAGGCCCTCCTCCTCGAGCTTGACCATGACCGCCGCGCGGTCCACGCCGTACCGGGGCAGGGCGTTCCACTGCGCACCGGCCTCGATCGTGTTCTCCTCGATGCTGAAACGGCCCGCGCCGTGGGAGCGGTAAGCGTCGACGGTCGCGGGCGGCATCGTGTTGACGGTGTCGGGCCCGATGAGCTCTTCGACATATAACACATCGCGATAAGCGGGATTCTTCGTGCCAGTAGAAGCCCACAGCAGGCGTTGGGGCAAGGCGCCCTTTGACTTGAGGGCGTTGAAGCGCGCGGATGAGAACACTTTCTTGCCGTGCTGGTAAGCAAGTTTGGCGTTCGCGATGGCGGCCTTGCCCAGCAGAGCCTTCGCTTCGGGCTCGGAGCGTTTTTCGAGGATCGCGTCGATCGCGCTGTCCACCCGGCTGACGAAAAAGCTCGCGACGGAGGCGACCTTGGAGACGTCCTTGCCGGCGGCGGTACGGCGTTCGAGACCTTTCAGGTAGGATTCCGCCACGGCGGCGTAGCGCTCGAGCGAGAACAGGAGGGTGACGTTGATCGAGACGCCTTCGGCGATCAAGTCCTCGAACGCCTGGAGGCCTTCGACCGTGCCGGGGACCTTGACCATCAGGTTGGGGCGGTTGACGGCGCTCCACAGGCGCAGGCCCTCGGCCACCGTTCCCTTGGAGTCGCGCGCGAGCGAGGGCGCGACCTCGAGGGACACGAAGCCGTCGCCGGCCTTGGTCTCGTCGTAAAGCGGGCGGAACAGGTCGCAGGCCGCCTGGATGTCGGCGACGGCGAGCTTCTCGAACAGCTCGGTCGGGGTCGCGCCGGGCTTGGCGTGGGCGCGGATCGCGTCGTCGTAGTCGGAGGAGCCGCCGATGGCCTTCTCGAAGATGGTCGGGTTCGAGGTGACGCCGCGCACGCCGTCCTCCTCGATGAGCCGCTTGAGCTCCCCGGACTGGATCAGCGAGCGGGAGACGTAGTCGTACCAGACGGACACGCCGAAGCGGTGCAGATCGCGGAGAGGATTCTTGTGGGTCACTTCACGGCCTCCTTCGAATAGGTCCGCTCGATGGCGGTGACTTTGTCCTTGCGGCGCTGATGGCGGTCGAGCCCGGAGAACTTCGCGTGGAGAAAGGCGTTGAGCACCTCGTAGGCGAGCTCTTGTCCGATGATCCGCCCGCCGAGGCAGAGCACGTTCATGTCGTCGTCCTCGACGCCCTGGCGCGCGGAGAAGGTGTCATGGCACATGCAGGCCCGCACGCCGGGCACCTTGTTCGCCGCGATCGTCGCCCCCACCCCCGAGCCGCACACGATGACGCCGCGCTCGGCCTTGCCCGAGGCGACGGCCTCGGAGACGGCGCGCGCGTAATCGGGATAATCGGCCGGCACCGCGTCCGTATCGACGCCGAGGTTCAAGACCTTGTGGCCCTTCTTCTCGAGCCAAGCCTGGAGCAGCACCTTCAGAGGAAAACCCGCATGGTCGCAGCCGAGGGCGATGTTCATCCGCGTATTCTATAAAAAACGAACGAACCGCGAAGACACAAAGATCTTCGTGTCCTCGCGGTTTTGCCGTTCTGCCTTACAGGCCGGCGGCGGCGCGTTCGGCGCTGACGCGCGGCGCGACCAGGGCGACGCGCCCGAGACGGCGGAGAACGGCCTTGCGGAGCGCGGCGTTCTTGAAGAGGCTGCCGTGGAGCGCGAGCGGGATCGGCCGCGGCAGGACGAGCCCGCGGACCGCCTCGGCGGCGAGGCCGGCGAGGTGCGCGGCCGCGGCGTCGCGCAGGCGGCGGGCGCGGGCGGAACGGGCGCGGAGCACCTTGGGAGCGAGGGCCGCGGTCGCCCGCACGGGGTCCGTCGAGTGGGCCAGGGCGAGCGGCGCGGGCAGCCTGAGGTCCCGCCGCAGGCGCGGATCGAGCGCGGCGGCCTTGCCGAGCCAGAAGCCCGAGCCTTCGTCGCCGAGCAGCGGTCCGAGGCCTCCCGCCCGGCGCGTCGTTCCGCCGGCTCCGCGGGCGAAGGCGATCGAGCCCGTGCTCGCGACGAGCAGGAGCCCGGGGCCCGAGCCGAACGCCGCGCGATGCGCGATCTCGAAATCGGGAACGACCTCTACTTTTGCGGCGAGCGGCTTGAGGAGCTTTGTCAGCGCCGCACGGGCCTCCCCGCTCCCGAGGCGCGTGCCCCCGAGCGCGAGCTCGTCGACGCGCCGGAGCCCTCGCCGCTTCAGGATCCGCCTCAGCGCGGCGGGCGCGTCGCGCCACGCGGTCGCGGGCCGCCGTTCGGTCCAGCGTGCACGTCCCCCTTGGCTCAGGCACGCGCGCAGCCAGGTCGCTCCGAGGTCCACTCCGAGGCGCGCGGTCATTTGGCCGGCTTGTAGAGAGGGCGCCGTTCTTCCTCGGCGAGCAGGTCCATGAGGCTGATCTGCAGGGCCCGGCTCCAGGCGAGGGCGCTCTCCCGGACCTCGGTCGATTTGCGCGGGTCCATCATGTCCCGGATCGCGTTTTGGACGACGTCGCGCCGGGCCTGGGGGCTGTCGTCGAGACGCACCTGGGTCGTCGGCTTCTGTCCGGGCAGGGCGGGCAGCACCTTCGCCTCGATCGTGCCCAGCGAGGTGATCTTGCCCGGCTTGATCTCATACGCGGGCAGACGCAGCAGGTCGCGCGGGAACGGGAGCGAATACGTGCGGCCCTCGATGACGACGCGCATGATGGGCTGATAAAAACCGAAGAACGAGCGCGTCGGGGCCACGCGATAGGTGCCGGGCTCGATGAGATAGAGATAATTCTCCCCGGAGGTCAGCGGCAGCCGGTAGATCTCGGCCTGCCGCCCCCCCTCGCTCTCGAAGTTGACGACGATCCGGCCGTTGCGCGTCACGCCGGAAGGAAGGATGGTTTTGGAGCCGATGAGGATCGCGGAGATGGCCTGCTCCGGAGGGGCGTTGCGCTCGGGCACCGTCCCCCGGCAAGCGGAGGCGAGAAGCAGTCCGGCGAGAAGGAGCAAACGCTTCATGGAGATGAGGATAGCCCATCTTTGCCGCCGAAACAAGGTCAGTAACCCAGCTTGCCGATGTCGACGCCGACGAAGTAAGCCCTCACGATCGTCTCGAAATCCTGGCCCGCTTCGGCACGGCCCATCGCGCCGGACTGGCACAGTCCGACGGCGTGGCCCCAGCCTCCGCCGCGGAAGACGAAGGTCTCCGGAACGAGCGTGGAGACGGCCTTCGCCGCCTTCTTCCCCTTCGCGGGCTTTGTCGCCCGCGAGAACACCTTGCGGTATTCGGTGTCCACGACGAACATCGTGCTGCGCAAAGAGCCGACCCCGAGAAGGCTGCGGATGGCCATCTCGTCACGGAGGACCTTGCTCGACTTCGAGCCGATGATCAGCAGGGATTTGACGTGGCCCGAGGGAACGCGCCGAAGCACCCTCAAGCCGCGCAGGCTGCCGATCTTGAACTTCCGGTTGAGCTTCTCCTCCAGGTCCGCGGCCGGGATCGCGCGGGTCCAGCGGGCGTGCGCGGGATGCACGTAGGCCGAAGGGCGGTCGAAGCCCTTGGGCCAGTCCGACAGGAAGAGGCGCAGTTCGAGAGGCGTCGCGGGAGGAGCCTGGTGGTCGTGGGAGTCGTCGACGCTCTTCCAGTAGGGCACGTCGCCCCAGCCGATGTCGGCGCCGCTCTGGGTGCGGCCGCTGCAATGGGAGGAATAGATCACGTGCGCGGGCTTGCCTTTATAGGTCGCGACCTTCCCGCGCGTGTCGACGACGACGGCGCGGGTGCGCTCGGTTTCCGCGCGCCGGCCGCCGTACACCTGGCAGTGCTGCTCGTCGCACAGGTCGTAGCCCTCCTTGCGGTGGCGCCGCGTGACGGTCTTGATGTAGAGCGCGTGGGAACGGGCGACGACGGCCTGGGCCTTGAGCGCCTCGAGCGGAGCGCGCTGGGGCATCTCGGCGGACACCACGCCGTGCGTGTAGTCCTCGAGGCCGATGATGTTCACCACGCGGATCGTGCGGCGTCCGCCGTGCAGCGCCAGCTCGAGGTCTCCCCGGTAGGCACGATTATCCTCGAGCGTGAACGTGGAGGTCTTCGGCTCGAGAGGCCTCAGCAGGGCGGCGTCTGCGGGCACGGCGGCGACCCTTCCGTCCGTCGAATGAAACTCGAGGCGCGCGGGGATGACCCGCTTCTTCTTATCCTTCAAATGAGACGTCTTCGCGGGAATCAGGCGCAGGGTCCAGGCTTCGCCGGGCTCGGCCGTCAGGAGCACCCGGCCGGTCTTCGGGTCGACCGCCCTCCAGGTCCCGCTCCCCCGCACCGTGGCCGATTGCCTCGGCCGCGGCCGCCCCATCCCCGTCGAGGACACGCCGATGCGGACCACCGGCACCTCGCGGTCCCAGGCCTCGGTCTGGTGGACCGGCGCCTCGGCCGCCGCAGCCGGGCTGAGCGACGGCGCGGGCTCGTCCGCGCGCGGCAGCAGGGGCCGGACCTTGTCGAGCATCGCGCGCGCGAGCTTGGAGCCGGGATCGGCCTCGACGAGCCGCTGCAGGTGCCGCCACGCCTCGTTGTAGCGGCGCAGGCGGATGTAGCTGCGCGAGAGCAGCGCGCGCCCCTCGTGGAAGTAGCTGTCCGCGCCGACGGCGCGCTTGTAGGCCTCGAGCGCCGTCGCGTCGTCGCCGAGCGCCTCGTAGGCGGCGCCGAGATAGTAGTCGGCGAGCGACTGCGTGGGAGACGCCTTGCTCATCAGCGCGATCGCCTCGCGCGGCCGGCCCAGCATGAGCTTCGCGCGTCCCGCGCCGAGCAGCGCGAAGGAGGAGTCCGGATCCGCCGCCAGCGCGCGGTCGAACTCGGCGTCGGCGGCGTCGGGTTCGGCGGAACGAAGCAGCGCCCAGCCCAAGGCCGCGCGGGCCTCGGGGCGGTCGTTGAGCGCGACCGCGCGACGGTGCCAGGCGACGGCCTTATCGGGGTGTCCGGCCTCCGCCCAGACGATCGCCCCTTCCGCCCATACGCGCCAGTCCGCGGAGGAAACTTTCACCGCGGCCTCGAACGCCGCGGCCGACGCGAGGGTGTCCTCCGAAAAGTACAGGCTGCGGGCCTTCGCGGCGAGCGGGGCGGCGGCCCTCGGCGCGGACGGAGCCTCCTCCGGCGACGGCTGCGCCGAGGCATGACCGGCGCCCAGGCTCAAGGACAGCAGGATGGTGGAAATCGTCAATGTCTTGATTGTAGCGGCTGCGGCGGGGCCTGGCAATGCCCCCCTCGCTACTTCAAGACGATGGTTTCCATCAGGATCAGCACCAGGCCTATGATGGAGCCTCCGGCGATGGCGCCGGCGCACACCGTCTCCTGGTTGTCGACGAAGGCCCGAAACCCCAGCGATTTCCTGTCGGTGAAGTATTTGCCGGCCAGCCAGAAGAGGAACGCGCCCATCGCCATGGACAGCGAGTCGCTGAACTTCAGCACGAAGGCCAGCCCCAGCCCCACGCCGGAGACCGGGAACTTCCCTTTGCTGCGCTGGTTCAGGATCTCGATGACGAGCCCGATCGCGGCTCCCACGCCGATCGCGAGCTGCGCCGACGGATGCAGGAAGCTCAACCCCTTGGTCAGCACCTCGGCCACGGCCTTCCAGATCTGCGCCGCCGGCATCGGCAGCTTCTCGGACATCAGCACCGAGATGTCGTTGTTCATGATCGCGTAGAACACGGGCACGGAGACGAAGGCGCCCGCGAGGATGCCCAAGGTGTGGCCGAGCGCCTGGTGCCGCGGCTTGCCTCCGAGCATGTAGCCGGGCTTGATGTCCATGAGCAGGTTCGCCGCGCTCGAGGCCACCTCTCCGGTGATGCCGGCCGTCATGATGTTGGTCTGGATGTTCCCCGGCGCCAGCACGCTGTAGGTGAGCTGGGTCAGCTTGCCCAGCGCGCCGGTCGGCGTGATCGAGGTCAGGCCGGTCGCGTTGACCGCGATGAGGGTGAACACGAACACCATCGGGATGGCGATCAGGCCCAGCCACCAATGGATGCCGAAGAAGATGTGTCCCATCCACACCGTGAGGAACCCGACGACGGGGATGCCGACCGCGAACAGCCACATCGGCAGCTCGATGTCCTTGAGCGCGTCCTCGCTTCCGGCCTTCTTCTTGCCGAACATGCCGCGGAAGGACTCGATGATGACCTTGGGCTTGGACAGGAACGAGTAGATCGACGAGGTCGTCATCAGCGCCACGCCGCCCCACAGCGCCCACATCGTGATGTTCTTGAAGCCCGTGCCGACGATGATCCCTTCGCTGATCAGGTACGGGGCCAGGATGAGATAGTTGACGATCGCGCCGAGCATCAGCGAGGCCGCGGTCTTGGTGCCCATCAGCCCGCCGGCGGCGACCATGACGATCGAGGTGTCGAACTGGACGGTGAGGTCCTTGAGCGGCGTCCCCATCAGGCGCGGCGTGAACCACTTGTAGACGACGTCGTCCCAGTGCGCGGGCAGGGCGGCCCATTTCAGGCGCATCGCCTGCATCACCGGCTCGTTGCACATCGTCTCGATGACCGCCGAGACGGCCGCGCCGTAGCCCAGCAGCTTGGCCTTGAACACGCCCTCGGCGCCCTCGCCGGTGTGCAGGTTGTCCATGACGATGCCCGCGGCGTAGCCCTCCGGAAAGGGCAGCTGCTCGTCGTTGATGAAGCGCTTCTTGAGCGGGAAGGCGAAGAGCACGCCGAGGATGCCGAGCAGGATGATCCAGACCATCGTGTGCTGCCAGGGGATGATGCGCCCGGTCACCGCCATGTACGCGGCCAACGAGGAGATCAGCGGCGCGGTCATGTAGCCCGCACTCGTCGCGATCGACTGCATCGCGTTGTTCTCGAGCACGGTCATCTCGTTGCCGAGCTTGAGCTTCGAGAGCGCCTTGAAGATCGCGAAGGACAGGATCACCGAGGTGATGCCCACGCCCAGGGTCCAGCCGGTGCGGATGCCGACGTAGAGGTTGGTGAGGCTGAGGACCCCGCCGAGCAGCATCCCCGTCGCCGCCGAGCGCAGGTTGAGCTGGGGCATGTCCCCCTTATAGACGTTCTTGAGCCACCAGCGATCCTTCTCCGCCAACGTCATGTCGTGGATCTGCTCTGGGGTCAGCTCTAAGATCGCCATTCTCTCGCGTCCTCCGGTCCGACGGTTCCGGAGAGTTTACATCAAACCGCGGTCACAACTCCTTCAAACGTCTGTCACGATTGAGAAGCGCGAGGAATGGTGTCAGGCTTGTCGTTCTTTGCGCAAGTGCCGGGCCTACCGAAGTGCCGGGCTTACCGGGCGCGGGTGGGTCCTGGGAATCGAACTTACTTTGGAAGGTTTATAAAAGAATGAGCAAAGCGAGCGGGTGATGGGAATCGAACCCACGTCTAAAGCTTGGGAAGCTCTCGTTCTACCATTGAACTACACCCGCGAAAACGATTGTTTTATAGCGACTATTCGCTGAAATCCGCGCTCAAAAAAAATTATTTTCGCGGATTTTTGTCGACTTTTCTGTCGAGTTTTCCAAAAAACCGTCAAAGAACTGCGCCCAGCCGCGGCGCGGAGAAGCTCCTTAGCCGTGCCGCAACCGAGCGAAAAAAGTATATCAAATCTCCTCCGCGCGGGTGCACTCGCCGAGCGTTCACAGGCGCCCGAGCTCCTTCTTGAGTTGATCGGGTAGTTGCTGGATGATGGCCCAGTGGCTCTTCGGCAGAAAAGCCTTGAGCTCGTTGTAGAGGAACTTCTTGTCGGCTGCCTCCAGCTTCTCCAATACCTGCTTACGCCGCGCCGCGATCGACTTCCTCTCCCCCATCGGCTTGCGCAGGATGAAGTAAAGGTCGTAGAAATCTCTCGGCTTGGCGCGCGTGATGAGGGCGTCGATCTTCTCGTCCACGAGCATCTTTTCCGGCAGGCCGTAGACGTTGTAGCTCGGCACGAGGCTCGTCGTGACCACGGACAACTCGCCTTTCATCGGCTTCTGGCGTGTGGAGGCCTGTAGGAGGATCTCGATCTCCCACGGACCCATGGCGCCGCGCACGATGCCGAAGTAGCCGCCGGTGGTGGGCTTGGACTCGACGAGCGCCAAGCCGTCGATCTCCTGACCAACGCGCTCGGCCGCCCGCTCGATCACGGTCTTCGTCTTATGGAACGGCATGGCTGCGGTGAAGTCGAGGTCTTCGGAGAAGCGCGGACTCTGGTAGACGATCCGCAAGGACGTCCCGCCCTTGAACATGAGGCCGTCCGAGGCCGGGTCCGCGTACAGATGAGACAGGAAGACGTTCTGCGCGTACTCGCGCGCGACGTTCTGATCGCTCGTGTGGAGCTTTCCCGCGAGCTGCTTGATTTCATCGGCCGATAGCATGGTCCACCCAGGCGAGGAAGGTCTTCGGCTTGAACAGACGAGCGTGCTGGAGAAGCTTTTTACGATCCACCTTCCGCCAGGCGATGCGCTCGTTGAGAGCCCGTTTCTTAAGGAACACGAGGAACAGATAGTCGCACAGCGCTTTCTCGGGCTCGGCCATCAGCACGAGCTCGTCGCCGACCTTATAGGGACGATAGCCGGTGAACGCCGTCTTCTTGATCGAATGATACAGGTAGCCGAAATCGCCGGCCTCGAACTCCTTAGTGCGGCGTGTGGTAGCCGAGGTTACGGCGTAGACCGTTTCGGGGATCAGGTGGTAATGCGCCAAGGCGCTCTCATAGGAGATGTAGGAAGGACGATAGAGGGCGTTGGCGATCGTCAGGGGCCCCGGCTTGTTCCAGGGCAAGGAATAAAGCCCGTTCCTGAGGCGGATGACGGCGCCCTGCTTGGCGTAGCGCTCGAGCGCTTTATACGCGGTGGGCAGGGACAGCCCGAGCGTCCGACGGAAATCGGCGGTCGTGAAGAGGCGAAGGCCCTTTTGAGCCAGTTTTTGCTGGACGATGAGTGCAGTCATGATTCGTACAATTATGTACAGAAACCTGCTTCACTTAGTTTAACAGGCCGCGCCGTCTTTTTCAAGTGCTGTGCGCGATACGCTGTATCCGTATTTCCAGATAAGCAGCAGAATAGCTGCTTATCTGGAACGGGCCGGGAGTGGTCGTCAGACGGCCGGCCTGACCGGGTGGGACGACGATGACCGCGTGAGCCTTCTGTTGACCCGGATGCCTGTCGAGATTTGTGTCGACTTTTTGGCCGACAAGCAGCGAAAATCGGCGCTAACTGGCATGGAGCTTTTGGAAAGGAATGCTTATTTCCGCGAGATAAAAATGGAGTGGCGTTGCGGGAGAACCGAATCGTCCATAGAGCTTAGGAAGCTCTAGTTCTGCAGGTAGGGAAGCCGAATTTCCTCGACGGAAAAACGCGCGGGCGAATGAAATCGCCTCATTGCGGACAGCTTGGGAAGCTCTCGTTCTACCATTGAACTACACCCGCGAGAAGCCTTCCCGATTGTAGCGGGATTGACGCTGCCGCGTCAAATCCGATATATTCAGTCAGGATTAAATTCCAGGGAGGCACGATGAGCAAGCTCGAGTTCGGGATGCGGTGGCTGCATGTGTTCATGGGGATCATCTGGATCGGCCATCTCTACTTCTTCAATTTCGTCAACCTCCAGCTCCAGGGCAAGATGGACGACCCGACCAAGAAGCTGGTCAACCCCCACCTCATGCCGCGGGCG
>JAUYSH010000047.1 GCA_030696455.1 Elusimicrobiota bacterium | reverse complement strand
GCCGCCCTGCGGGCGTGCCCGCGGGAGCCGGGACCGGCCGCCTTCGACCGGGCGGTGGCCCCCGCGCTCGCGAGGGGCCTCGAGAAGTCCCTGCGCCGCGCGCGCCGCGGCTATCGCGCCGCGCGCGCCTCGCCGGGAACGCGCCGGTTCCACGCCTTGCGCAAGCGCTCGAAGGCCCTGCTCTTCGAGCTCGAGGCGCTGGCGGCCCGGGAGAGGAGGCCGCGCGCCGCCGCGATCGCGGAGCTGCGCCGGCTCGCGAAGGTTCTCGGCCGCGAGCACGATCTGTCCGTGCTGCGCGAGCGCCTGGACGGGGCGCCGCCCGCGCTTTTGCGCCTCGCGCGCCGGCGGCGGCGCAAGCTGCGGCGGCGCGCCCTCGTCCTCGCCAAGGGCCTGTTCTCCGGTCAAGGAAGAAACGTTGCTATTATCCCGTCATGATCCCTTCCCGGAGGCTCGGCGACGCCGCCTTGGCCCTGCTGGCGCTCGCGCCGCTGGGGGCCGCCTGCTGGCTTGAGGGGGCCGCGCTCTCTCTTTCGTTCCTCGGGAGGGCGACGGCCGTGCTCGGCCTGACCTGCCTTCTCCTGGCGGCGCTGACCAGCGCGCGTGTTCCCGGCTTGGATCTTTGGTTCGGCGGCCTGACCCGCCTGTGGCGGCTTCATCATTATCTCGGGGCGGCGGCCTTCCTCCTGCTCCTGGCGCATCCTCTCCTCCTGTCCTTCGCCGCCGCGCGCTCCTCCTTGCCCGCCGCGGCCGCGGTTTTGATTCCCGGGCCGTCAGCATGGAGCGTCTGGGCGGGCTGGCTGTCGCTGGCGCTCATGGCCGTTTTCCTGGCGCCCACCTTCTGGTTCTTCGGCCGGCCGGAGTACCAGCGCTGGAAGGCCCTTCACGCGCTCTCCGCAGCGGCGGTCGTCCTCGGCCTCGCGCACACGTTCGCCTTGGGCGGGATGCGGACCCTCTGGGCCGCCTACGGGGCGTGCGCCTTGCTCGCCTTTTCGTATCGCGTCTTCATCGCCCGGCGCTGGGCGCGGCGCGGCTTCACGGTCGTCGCCGCGCAGGCGGCCGGCCGCGGGGTCGTCGAGCTCACCTTGCGCCCGGACGAAGGGCGTCTCGAGCACCGCGACGGGCAATTCATCTATCTGACGCCGCTCGACCCGGGGCTGGCCCGGGGCCGCGGCGAGGAGCACCCTTACACCGTTTCCTCGCCGAGCGGCGAGGCGGACCTGAGGGTCGTGATCAAGGACCTGGGCGACGCGTCGCGCGCGCTGCAGACCGTGGCGGTCGGAAGCAAGGCGGCCGTCGAGGGGCCTTACGGGGAATTCTTTCATAAGAGCGATGCCGACGCGGGCGAATTGTGGATCGCGGGGGGCGTCGGCCTGACCCCGTTCCTCTCCCGCGTCCGGGCGCTGGCGCCGGGCGAGGCCGTCGACATCCACCTGGTGTACTGCGTGCAGGACGAAAGCCGGGCGCATTTCCTGAGCGAGCTCGAGGCCGCCGCGGCGCGGGCCCCCGGCTTGCGCCTGTGGCCGCATTTCTTCGGCCGCGAAGGGCCGCTCAATGAAGCCTTTCTCCGTGCCCGCTGCCCGGACTTCGCCGCGCGCGAGATCTACGTCTGCGGTCCGCCGGAATTGATCTCGGCCGCGCGCGTCGAGCTGCGCCGCGCCGGGGCGCCGGCGGCGCGCGTCCACTCGGAGGATTTCAGCTGGCTATGAAGCGCTTCATGTATTCGGCGTTCGTCGCCTTCCTCTCGAGCGCGGCCATGATCGTGGTCCTGGCGCGCCTCGTTCCCGGGCCGCGCGCGCCGGCGCCGGACGCCGGGCGGACGATCGCCCTCGAGGAGCTCGCGCGTCACGCGACGGCGCAGGACTGCTGGATGGCGATCGAGGGCGGCGTCTACGACGTCACCGATTACGCGCCGTCGCACCCCGCCCCGCCGCGCGTCCTGCTCGACTGGTGCGGCCGGGAGGCCACCGCCGCCTTCGGCGACAAGGGCGCGGGCCGGCCTCACATTCCCGAGTCCCGGGAGCTGCTGGAGACTTTCCGGGTCGGAACTCTTCGCTAGCTGGACCTCCGCAGGATCCGCCGCCGGTTCAACTGTCGTTGACGACAGTGCCGTTGTGAACAGAGTGGATAAGCCTGCAGCCGGGCTCGCTGGCTAATGTGTTGCGCCGCCCGGGAGAAGCGATCTCACGGAAATCCCGGAGGGTAACGTGGAAAATGAAACTCGGTCGTCGAAGAAGCCGTATGCCGCCAGCGTCGGCTTTCTCCTCGCGGGCGCGATCGTCGGAGCCGCGCTCGGCGTGCTCTTCGCGCCGAAGGCCGGCGTCGACACGCGCGAGGACGTGGGCTCCTGGCTCAAGGCCAAGACGCAGCGGCGCCGGATTCAGCTGCGGGCCATGAAGGAGACCCTGGCGGCACGTCGCGAGGCGTTGCGGGCCCGGGCTAAAGAGCTTATCGGCGCCTAGGGGCGAAATGGGCGGCGGCACTGGGCCGCCGCCCTGCGCTCAGAGCCGGGGCAGGGGCTGCTTCTGGAGCCGTTCCATGCGCTCGTCGAGCGCGGCCTCGAAGCGGCGCTTGAGCTCGCGCTGCTGCGCCTCGAACTCCTCGGGGCGCCCGAGCTTGCGCGTCTGGTCGTCGTGCTGGAGGAATTCGAGGACGGCCTTGATCTCCTTCTTCGTGAGCGTCTCGCCGTGGAAGCCGGCCCTCACGCGCATACGCGCGATATAGAACTCCCACCACGCCCGGTTGACGAAGGGCGCGTTGATCGAGCGCGCCAAGGTGTGGCAGCGCGAGCAGGCCCGGGCGTAAACCTCGTAGTCGCGACGCCGCGCGGCGGGATAGGAGGACACGTCCACCGTGTCCGGGCCAAGGTCGCTGTGGAACAGGGCCGCCTTGCGGCGCTCCTCGGACGCCTCCGGGACGGCCGCGGCGGCGGGCCCCGTCGAGACGGGGATCTCGCCCCACAGCCGCCACGCCGCGCAGCCGCCGGCGAGGAGAACGGCGGCGGGCAGCAGTCGCGTCGCCCAGGCCTTGTTCATGACCGACGAGGCGCAACGGAGCGACCACGTGAGGCGTTATGTGTTAATCTCACCGGGGACGTTTCGTTGCTTGTTCCCGCTATGCCGTTCGGAGGCCCTATGCTCAAGTTCCCGCCGCGCCGGATCCTCGCCGCCGTCGACCCTTCCGCCGCTTCGCTCCACGCCTGGGAAGCCGCCAAGGAGATCGCCAAGCGCTTCGACGCCTCGCTCGAGGCCGTCTGGTGCGTCCAACAGGCCGTCACGGCCCCGACCGGCTTGCACAATCTCTCGCCCCGCCCCGGCTTTCGCGCCGAATCCCTCAAGCGGCTGAAGGCCCGCCTCGGCCCGGGCGCGCGCCTGCACGCCGTCAACGGCGACCCCGTTTTCGCGCTGCGGCGCCTGGCGCGGGACCTGCGCGTCGACCTTCTCGTCATGGGCACGCATCACCGCCCGGGCATCGTGCGCTGGATCCAGGGCTCGACGGCGGAGGCCGTCGTCCACGACGCCCCGTGCCCCGTGCTCGTCGTGCCGCGCGCCTGGCGCGCCCCGCGCTGGATCCTCGCTCCGGTCCACGCCGCCGCGTACGCCCGGCGCGGCCTGCTGTCCGCGGCCGTCCTCGCGCGCGCCTACAAGTCCCGCCTGGCGCTGCTCGAGGTCGTCGAGGAGGGCGCGAAGACGTCGAGCGCGGCCAAGCGCATCAGCGTGCAGGCCGCGACGCTCCCGCCGGCCCTGTACTCGGCGGTGCGTCCCTCGCTCGAGGTGCGCGTGGGCTATCCGGTCAAGGAGATCCTGCGCGCCGAGCGCGGCCGCGACCTGCTCGTCCTCGTCGCGCACCGCAAGTCGCTGCTGGGGCACATGGTGCTGGGGGCGACCGTGGAGCGCGTGCTGCGCCACTCCCGCATCCCGATCCTGGCGATCCCCTCGCGCTGAGTATCGAGGACGTTTACGGGGCGCTCAGGCGCCCTGCAGCCAGGCGACGAGCGAGCTGACGAGCAGGGGCTTCTCGAAGCGGCAGTCGATGGGGGACGCCCCGGCGTCGGCCTCGGTGAACACCGCGCTGACCATCGCGATGCGCAGGTCCGGGCGCAGGGCCTTGGCCTGACGGGAGAGCTCGAAGCCGTCCATCGGGTCCATGCGCCCGTCGGTGACCATGCAGTCGATCGGGCGCGTGGCGAGCAGCTCGAGCGCCTCGGCGCCGCTGCTCGCCGACAAGGTCGGGTAGCCGGCCCGCTTGAGCGATAGGCTCAGCATCGCCCTGAGCGACGCGTCGTCGTCGACGATCAGGACGGCGGGCCGGTTGTTCATCACCGGCCTATTAAATGCAATGAAACGGCCAATGGCGCGTTCTACTTCTTTTTCGCCGGGATCCCGTAGGCCTTGAGCTTGCGCCACAGCGTGTTCCGCGCGACGCCGAGGCGCTTGGCGGCGGCGACCTGGTTGCCGCCGCAGTCCTCGATGGCCTGCAGGATGTGCCGCTTCTCGGCGTCGTCGAGCGTTTCCTTGGGGTCGTCCTTGGCGGCGGAGGCGCTCGGGATCATCTCGGGCGGCAGGTCCCCGGGAGCGATGGAAACGCCCCCGGCCATGATCAGCACGCGCTCGATGACGTGCTCGAGCTCGCGCACGTTGCCGGGCCAGCGGTAGCGGCGCAGGGCGTCGGCGGCCGCGGGGGAGAACTTCGCCGCGGAGCCGCCGAGCTTCTTCTTGGCCTTTCTCAGGAAATGCTCGGCCAACGGCAGGATGTCCTCGGGCCGCTCGCGCAGGGCGGGCAGCTCGATGGGAAAGACTTTCAGGCGGTAGTACAGATCCTCCCGGAACTTGCCTTCGGCGACGAGCTTGGTGAGGTCCTTGTTGGTCGCGGCGAGCAGGCGCCCGGAGACCTTGAAGGGGTGGTTGTCGCCGACGCGCCGAATTTCGCCCTCCTGCAAAGCCCTCAATAACTTGACCTGCAGGCCCGGGGTCGTCTCGCTGATCTCGTCGAGGAACAAGGTCCCGCCGTTGGCTTCTTCGAACAGGCCGCGCTTGTTGCGCTCGGCGCCGGTGAAGGCTCCGCGCACGTGGCCGAACAGCTCGCTCTCGAGCAGGCCTTCGGGCAGGGCGCCGCAGTTGATGGCGACGAAGGCGCCGTTGCGCCGGGGGCTCTTCTCATGGAGCGCGCGGGCGATGAGCTCCTTGCCGGTGCCGGACTCGCCCATGATGAGGACCGTCGCCTCGGTCGCGGCCACCTTCTGCACGAGGTCGAGGACCTTGCGCATCGGCGGCCCGGAGAAGACGATGCCGTCGAAGCTGTACTTGTCCTTGACCTCCTCGCGCAGACGCTCGACCTCGTGGACGAGCCGGCTGTGCTCGATGGCCTTATCGAGGACGAGGTTGAGCTCCTCGGGCTCGACGGGCTTTGTCAGGTAGTCGAAAGCCCCGGCGCGCATCGCGGCGACGGCGGTGTCGATGGAGCCGTGGCCGGTCATCACGAGGACCTCGACGCGGGGATGCTTCGCCTTGGCGAACTTGAGCACCTCGAGGCCGTCGAGGTCGCCGAGCTTGAGGTCGGTGACGACGGCGTCGTACTCCGAGGAGCCGAGCTTGGCCAGCGCCTCGGCGCCGCTCTTGGCGACGTCGACCGCATGGCCGCGCCGCTTGAGCTCCATGCCCAGCATTGCGCCGAGCGAGAGATTGTCCTCGACGAGAAGGATGCGTGTCTTTTCCATGGTCGTTGTCAGTCCTCGATTCGCGGCAAAGTGACGGTGAAGGTGCTTCCGTGCCCGAGGCGCGTCTCGACGTCGATGCGGCCGCCGTGCGCCTTGACGATGCTCTCGGCGATGGCCAGGCCGAGGCCGGTGCCCTGCTGCTTGGAGGTGCGAAACGGCTTGAAGAGGTCGGCGCGCAGCGATTCCGGTATGCCGGCGCCGGTGTCGGAGATCGTGAACCACGCCGTGTCGTTGCCCAGGCCCGAGCGCACCGTCACCGTGCCCGTGCCGCCCAGGACCTGGATCGCGTTGAGCAGGATGTTCCAGACCACCTGGCGGATCTGGTCGGAGTCGAAGGGGAAGGGTTTGAGGTCGTGGCTCAGGTTCAAGGACAGCCGCGCCTCGCCGGTGAGGTCCTTGTTGACGAAGGCCATCTGCGCGATCTCGGCGAGCAAGGCGTTGAGGTCGTTCTGCCCGGCGTTCATCGGGCGCGGGCGCGCGTAGGACAGGAAGTTGCTCAGCGCCTCGTTGAGCCGCTTGCTCTCGGTGCGCAGGACGCGGGTGACGGTGTCCTTATCCTCGCGCGTCAGGCCCTCATCGGTCAGCTGCTGGGCGGCGATCACGATCGAGCCGAGAGGGTTGCGGATCTCGTGGGCGACGACGGCCGCCATCTCGCCGATGGTCGCCAGGGCCTCGGAGTGGGCCAGGCGCTCCTGCATGTGCTTCTGCTCGCTCAAGTCCACGCCGTTGGAGATGTAGCCGAGGATCTCGCCCGTCTCGTTGCGCACCGCGGTGATGGTCAGGATCAGGGGCACCTCGCGCCCGTCCTTGGCCTTGTTGATGAGCTCGCCGCGCCAATAGCCCTTCTTCGGGTCGAGGATGCTCTTCCACATCCGCTTGTACAATTCGTCGGTCGAATGCCGGGAGCGCAGCAAGGCGGGGGTCTTGCCGATGACCTCCTCGCGGGTGTAGCCGTAATGGGCGGTGAAGGCGTCGTTGACGTTCAAGATGATGCCGTCGGGGTCGCTGTAGAACATGACGTCGCTGGAGCGGCGAAACCCCATCAGGAGCAGGTCTTTTAGGTCGATGTCTGATTTTGGCACGTGTTCCATTATGTAGCAAATTTTGCCGCCAAACGGTTTGGCAGGAGTATTGCTACAATGCCGGTAGGAACAAAATGGCCAAACTATGAAACAAACTCAAAAGCTCTCGCTGGCCGCCAGTCAGCGGCTCACCGTCATGGGCCGCATGCGCATGGCCGACTGGATCGAGATGCCCGAGCGCGAATTCGCTCAGGAAATCGTCAAGCTCGAGAAGGACCCCCTGTTCCAGAAGTTATACTTCGGCGACGGCCGCATCCCCGGCGCGTTCCGCCGCCAGCGCTGGCCCGGCGGCCGCCTGTCGGGTTCGTTCTACGAGATCGACGAGCGCACCGCCGCGGGTACCGGCGAGCGCGTCGGCGTCGAGGAGTTCGCGCAGACGCGCGGGCCCGCGCTGGCCGCGATCAAGCGCATGGGCCAGAAGGATTTCGAACGCTACTTCCTCCACGGGGAGGACGCGCTCACTCTCGAGGAGATCGGCCGCCGCACCGGCCTGAAATCCGAGGAGGTGCGCAGCATCCACGAGCTCGTCGTCGAGCTCGGCGCGCGCGCGGAGTTCGAGACGGCCGTCGAGGCGCCCTCGGCCTCGCCCGGTCGCCAGTCGGCGTGCCTCGCGCAGATCTCGCTCGCCGGCGGCGTGCCGTCCTTCGAGTTCTACGCCCCGTACTGGGCCCGCGGGCTGTACCAGGTCCGCCACGACCTGCTCGACCGCTGGAAGGAAGGCGGCCTGACACCGGTGGAGCGCAAGCATCTGCCCGGTCTGCTCAAGCGCCTGGAGACCTTCAACCTGCGCCAGAGCACCTTGTACCGGCTGCTCGAGATGGTCGCGCGCCTTCAGGTCGATTTCCTGAAGAGCGAGCTCGCCGTCGACGTGCGCCCGATCAGCCTGCGCCAGCTCGCCAAACGCCTGGACCTGGCGCCGAGCACGGTCAGCCGCGCGTTCGCGCGGCGCTCGGTGCAGCTGCCCTCCCAGCGCGAGCTGCCCCTGATCTCCTTCGTGCCCGGGCGCCGCTGCGTCCTGCGCGAGCTGCTCGGCGGCTGGCTCTCCGAGAACGGCGCCGTCACCGACGCCGCCCTCGCCGAGCGCCTGAAGCAGGAGCGGGGCATCTCCGTCTCCCGCCGCACGGTCAACGCCGTTCGCCACGAGCTCCACGCCGCCAAGCGCCGCTGACGGAAAGCCCTTTCGCCGACATCACCACATGAAAACCATCACCGCGGCGCAAGCCCTCGCCCCTCTGCGCAGCGGCCAGCGCGTCCTCGTCGGCTCCGGCGCCGCCGTGCCGCAGGCGCTGGTCGCGGCCCTCGCCGCGCGGGCGATGGCGCTCTCCGACGTCGAGGTGATGCACCTCATGACGCTCGCCAAGGCCCCTTACGCCGCGCCCTCGTTCAAGGGCCACGTGCGCCATAACGCCCTGTTCATCGGCGCCAACACGCGCGAGGCCGTGGGCGCCGGGCTCGCCGACTACACGCCCTGCTTCCTCCACGAGGTCCCCGGCCTGTTCCGCTCCGGCCACCTCCCGCTCGACGTGGCCCTTGTCCAGGTCGCGCCTCCCCGCGGCGGCGTCGCCTCGCTCGGCGTTTCCGTCGACGTGGTCAAGGCCGCCGTCGAATCCGCCGCGTACGTAGTCGCCTTGGTCAACCCGAACATGCCCTGGACGGAGGGAGCCTCGACCGTCCCCGTCTCCGACATCGACGCCTTCGTCGACGGGGACGCTCCCATACTCGAGCTTCCCCTGCGCGAGGCCACGGCCGAGGCTCTGTGGATCGGCCGCTACGTGCGCGAGCTCGTCGAGGACGGCTCGACCATCCAGGTCGGCATCGGCGCGATCCCGGACGCCGTGCTCGCAGCACTTGCGGGCAAGAAGGACCTCGGCGTGCACTCCGAGATGATCTCCGACGGCGTGCTCGACCTCGTCCTCTCAGGCGTCGTCAACGGCAAGAAGAAGACCTTGCTTCCCGGCGCGGTCGTCACCTCCTTCTGCATGGGCAGCCGCCGCCTCTACGACGCCGTCGACGGCAACCCCGATTTCCTCTTCCACCCGAGCGACTACGTCAACGACCCCGTCGTCGTCGCGAGCAACCAGAAGATGGTGTCGATCAACTCCGCCTTGCTCGTGGACCTGACCGGACAGGTCGCCGCCGATTCGCTGGCCGGCCGTCTCTACAGCGGCGTCGGCGGGCAGGTGGACTTCGTGCGCGGGGCCACCGCCTCCAAAGGCGGCAAATCCGTCATCGTCCTGCCCTCGACGGCGAAGGGGGGGGCGGTCTCCCGGATCTCGGTGGCCCTCTCTCCGGGCACCGGCGTCGTCACCTCGCGCGCCGACATCGACTACGTCGTCACCGAGTACGGCATCGCCAGCCTCAAGGCCAAGACCATCCGGCAGCGCGCCGTCGCCCTCATCCAGATCGCGCACCCGCGCTTCCGCGCGGCGTTGGCTCAAGAGGCGATCAAGGCCGGCCTCATGGACCCGGGACACGTCCTGCCGCCGCCGGAGGGCGCCTATCCCATCGAGCACCAGTCCCGCTGCAAGGTGGGCGATTTGAATCTGCTCGTGCGCCCGCTGAGCCCCGCCGACGAGCGCGCCCTTAAGGAGCTGTTCTACGCCCAGTCCGAGGAGACGACCGCCCTGCGCTTCGGCACGCCTCTCTCCCGGCTCTCCGAGACCCAGTTCCAGGAGCTCGTGGCCATCGACTTCCGTACCTCGATGGCCCTGGGCGCCTTCCTGTGCGAGGGCCGCCGCCGCCGCCTCGTCGGCGTCGCGCGCTACCACTCCCGCGCCGGGGACCACGAGGCCGACCTGCACGTCGCGGTGCGCGACGACTTCCAGCGCAAAGGCGTGGGCAGCGAACTCGTCCGCGAGCTGGCCCGGGCCGGCGCCGCGCGGGGCGTGGAGTCGTTTCGCGGCGAGGAGCGCGGGCCCGGCATCGCGCGCCTGCTGCGCAAGTGCTTCTCCGAGGTCCGCGAGCGGGGCATCGGCCCCAACGGCATGCGGATCTGGGCCCGCCTCGCCGACATCCGCTAGCTCAGGCGCGCCAGACGCGGAACTTCCAGGTGCGCTGCTGCATGTGCTCGAGGTGCATCTTCAGGAACTGCTCGGCGGACGCCTCGCTCATGTGCTGGGCCAGGATCTCCACGGACACGTCGTCGCTGAGGGTCCAGCCGGCGGCCTCGGGAGGAGGCTCGCGGCGCACGCGGGTGGCGGCCTCGGTGGAGTCCGAAACGGTGAGCATGAGCAGGCTCTCGAGGCGGGTGCGGTTGAGCACCTCGTAGATGTGGACTTTGCGCGTCGCCGACGGCACCGGCGTGATGGGCATGCTTCAGTGTAGCCTTGTCCGCCGTAAGCGCCAGTCACTTCGCGAGTCTTAACCCATTTTTTACCGAGAGGGGCATGTGGTATCATCGGCTCATGATCGACGCCGATACGCCTCCTATCGAGTCCCTGGCGGCCCGCGACTCCTCCGAGTTCCTGGCCAACGCCCAGCATCATCAGGCCTTGCTCCAGGACCTCCACGCGCGCCTCGAGAAGGCCCGGGCCGGCGGCTCCGCCAAGGCCGTCGAGCTGCACCGCTCCCGGGGCAAGCTGACCGCCCGCGAGCGCGTGGAGCGCCTGCTCGATCACGGGACCTGCTTCCTCGAGCTGTCGGCCCTGGCGGCGATGGGCCTCTACGACGACGAGGTCCCCGCCGCCGGCATGATCTCCGGCCTGGGCGTGATCAGCGGCCGCCTGTGCGTCATCGTCGCCAACGACGCCACCGTCAAGGGCGGCACCTATTACGCCGAGACCATCAAGAAGCACCTGCGCGCCCAGGAAGTGGCGCTCGAGAACCGCCTCCCCT
>JAUYSH010000117.1 GCA_030696455.1 Elusimicrobiota bacterium | reverse complement strand
GCAAAAGAAGAAATTCTCAGACACGCTGAGGCGCAGAAAGCGTACGGCGCCCGCCCGCTCAAGCAGATCGTCGAGCGCCAGCTCTCCGACGCCATCGTGTCGGCCGAGCTCGAGGGCCGCATCGGCGAGGGCGACGCGGTCAAGATCGATTGGGACGCCAAGAAGGGCGCGTTCACGGCCGACAAGAAGAAGCAGTAATTTGACCCTCATGCGGCCGCCATGGACTTGCCCACAGCCCAGCGCCCAACTGTTGTTGACAACAGTTGGAGCGCCGTCTGTGGACAATCTTCGAGCGGGCCATGGGAATTTTTCATGAGCAGGCTATCACGCCGATACCTGGCCGCCGCGGTCGCCCTCGCGATGGCGGCTCCCGGGCCCGCGGCCGCCGCCGGCGTGGCGCGAGTCTCCGGAGCCGTGGAAGCGGGGCTCGCCCCTAAGCTCGCTCAGCCGGGGAGCGGCCCTTCCTTTTCAGCCCCCTCCCTCATTCTTTCTCCCGCGTCATTGACGCCGTCCTTGCTCGCCGCACCCGCGATCGCCCCCGCCGCCCTCGCGCCCGTCGCCGCCGCCGCGGCCAAGCTCGCCCCGCGCGAGGCGCTCAACGTCGCGGCCGTGCAGGCCGCGAAGCTGACCCCGAAGATGGGCGGGGCCGAGGCGAAGGACCGCGCCGGTGCCGCGTTCGAAGGGAACGCCGAGCGCCGCGAAGTGGCGTCCTTCGTGAGCGCCCAAGGCGGCGCGGGGCAGGTTCATCTTGAGATAAACCGGCGCTCCGCTCCCGCCGCGAAGGCCGTCCCGCCGATCCCGGCCGCGCCCGCGACCTTCGTCTCGCTGGCGCGGAAATATTGGCTCGCGGCCGCGACGCTCGGGGCGGGGGCGCTGCTGTGGGCGCTCGGCTCGGACACCGCCGCCGGACTCCTGCCGTTCCTCGGCCTGGCCGGCACGCTCGCCTGGACGCCCTCTCCCGGGGCCAAGGCGGCCTTCCTCGCCGGCATCCGCAACGCCGCCGCGCCCGGCACGGTCATCTCCTACGAAGCGGTCGGCAAGATCGGCGCGCGCCTGGGCATGGACGCCGACAAGGCCGGCGAGGTCTTCACCGAGCTCCTGCGGGAAGGCCACCTCGCCGTCCGCGACAACCGCGACGCCGTGTACCACAGCTTCCGCGCGCGCGCCGAGGCGCCCGGCGCCGGCCCCGCCGACGTCCTCGCGAGCGAAGCCGTCGTGCTGATGAACAGCGGCGCCTCCGCCGATCACGCCCGCGCCGTCGCCAAGGCCGACCGCGCCGTCGAGGCCTACGAGAAGGCCGGCGCCCCCCAGCTCGAGGAGGCCAAGGTCCTGCGCGCCAACGCGATGCTCGAGTTCTTCTCGGGCCTGCTGCTGGCCCATCAGAAGGACCTCGAGAGCCGCGATCCGCTTCCGCTCCCGCTGGCCAAGAGGGCCATGGACGTCGCCGAGGTCCGCGAGTGGCTCCAGACCGCCACCTACCAGACCGGCAAGGTCCCGGCGATGTCCAAAGTCCTCCACGACAAACTCATCGCCTTGATCGGCTCGATCAACCCCCAAACCGAGGCGGGAAATGCCGTCGCCGAGGAGGCCGCCGACGGCTACATCGCCGCCCTCGACCTGCTCGAGAAATACGATCCGAAGGATTATCTGTACGAAGGCCCCTCCTCGAAGGCGCCGGCGCCCGAGGGCTCCTGGAAGCCGTCCGCGGAGCAGACCGACGCGTTCGCCGCCGAGGTCCGCGCCCGCACCCCCGCCGGCGAGACCCTTTCGCGCGAGACGATCATGCGCGCGGGAAAATCCCTCGGCCTCGATACGGAGCAGATGGCCGCGGCCGTGTCGGCCCTCGCCGGGCGCGGCGAGGTCCTCGTCCTCTCCAACGGCAAGACCGTGTACTTCGACCTGCGCGACCAGGCCCGCGACGACCGCGACGGGCTGTGGGACCTGCACAACGAGGCCGTCGAGGCGATCATCCTCCTCAATCAAGCCGGCCTCGAGAACCACCTGCGCGCCGTGGCCCGCCTCGACGCCCTGCACCGGCGCTACTTCGACGCGCGCAAGAGCCTGAGCGTCGAGGCGAAGGCCTACCAGCAGGTCTTGATCGCGCTCGCCAACGCCAAGCTCGAGGCCGCCTCGGACGTCGTCGGGCATCAGGCCGCCGCGAACAAGGGCGACGAGGCCCGCCTCGCGGGGCTGCGCCAGGCCCAGGCCTGGCTCGACCACGCGTACTACTCCGCCGAGCGCCGCCAGCGCATCACGACCGCCTCGCAGAAGGCCCTCAACGCCGCCGCCTCCTTGCCCGCGTTCCGCGACGCGCTCGGCGGCCGCACCGAGCCCCTCGTCACCCAGGGCGTGATGAAGACGCGCCATTTCCTCGGCGACATGACCGCCGAGGACGACGAAACCGCCGACCACGACGCCCCCGCCCCGCATCCGTCGGGCTGGCGCCCGCTCTCCCAGGGAGATTATCCCGCGCTGAACAAGTACGGCATCGACCTGACCGGCAAGGCCGTCGACGGCAAGATTCCCCCGATGATCGGCCGCAAGGCCGAGATGCGCCAGATCGTCAAGACCTTGCTGCGCGTGGAGAAGAACAACCCGCTCATCATCGGCGAGAAGGGCGTGGGCAAGACCGCCGTCGCCAACGGCCTGGCGCTGCTGATCGCCAAGGGCGAGCTCCCCGAGCTCGAGGGCAAAAGCGTCGTCAAGCTCGACCTGACCAAGATCGTCGCCGGCACCACCTTGCGCGGGCAGTTCGAGGAGCGCATGGTCGCCATATTGGACGAGGCCAAGAAATCCAACGGCCGCGTCCTGCTGTTCATCGCCGAGATCCACATGCTGGTCGGGACCGGGGACTCCGCGGGCTCGACCGACGCGGCCAATATCCTGAAAGAATCCCTCGCCGACGGCTCGATCTCGGTGATGGGCGCCACCACGATGGAGGAGTACCGCAAGATCGAGAAGGACGGCGCGCTGGCGCGTCGTTTTAATGCCGTCAAGCTGCTGCCTCCGACCAAGGACGAGGCCGAGGCCATCGTGTCGGGCGTGAAGTCCCGCTACGAGGACAAGCACAAGGTGACGATCGGGGCCGAGACCGTCAAGGCGGTCGTCGCGTTGGCCTCGCGCTACGTCACCGACCGCAACCTGCCCGACTCGGCCCTCGACCTGCTCGACGACGCGAGCGCCGAGGCGGAGCTCAGCGGCCGCGCCGAGGTCACCCCCGGAGACATCGCCTCCGAGGTCGCCTTGCGCACCGGCATCCCCGCGGGCAAGGTCGGCGCCCAAGAGAAGGACCAGCTCAAGGACCTTCCCAAGGAATTGGGCGGCAAGGTCGTCGGCCAGGCCGAGGCCGTCTCCAAGGTCGCCAAGGGCGTGCAGCGCGGACGC
>JAUYSH010000042.1 GCA_030696455.1 Elusimicrobiota bacterium | reverse complement strand
GGCGCGACGCGCGCCGGCGACGCCGCGTTCGCTCAGGGCGGCGTCTCCGACGGCCGCTCCGGACGCGCGGCCGCGCCGCGCGTCGCCTTCACCGGGCCGGCCCGCTCGCATCCGTCGGACCTCGCCCTCGGTCCCGTGCCGCCGCCCGAGGCGGCCGCCGCGAAGGAAGACCCCGGCGTCCTGGCCGTCGTCGCCCCACCGGCGGCGGCCGCGCTGCGCTCCGCGGCCGGATCGGCGCCGTACGCGGGAAGGATCGCCCTCGCCGCCGTCGAGAGGAAGCCGCCCGTCGTGAAGCCGGCGATGACCGCCTCCGAAGCGGCCTGCCGCCAAGCCTCCGACGGCGGCATGATCGCGGGGCTGTGCGGCTCGAAGACGACCGCGTGGAGCGCTCCGATGGCGGCCGGCCTTCTCGACGCGGCCAAGGAGCAGTTCGGCACGGTCTCCGGCGTGGTCTCGCTGCTGGCGTTCACCGTTCTCGGCATCCTGCTCTCCGTCCTTTCCGGCGGCGTCGGCCTTCTGGCGGCCCTGATCAAGGCGCTGTGCGGCGTCGCGATCCTCTGGACCGCGCTGTCCATGCTGCGGAGGATCGCCGCCGCCCTCGCGACGTACTTCTCCACGCGTGACGACGATCCCCGCCGCTGGCGCGCGCTGCGCGAGATCGGGAAGGTGGGCGGCGAGCTGATCATCATCATGATGATGGCTTTCGTCGGCTACAAGATCGGGCAGAAGCCGGCCGTCAAGGACGGCGTCGCCACGATGACTCAGTCCCTGAAAGGAGCCATGAGCCGCCTCGGCCTGCGCCCGGCGGCGCCCGCGCCGGAGGTCGCCGCCGCTCTCGGCCCCGCGCCCTCCGCGGCGAGCCGGACGCCGGCGGGAGGCAATCGCAGCAATCTCGCCCCCCCCGACCCGCCTCCCGCCGGCCTCAAGCCCCCCAATGCCCGCCATCGCGCGCAGCGGGTGACGCAGGGGTCCGTGGCGAAGAGCGTCAACACCGTGGCCGAGCCGTGGGTCCCGATGGGCGAGCATGTCAGGATCATCAGCCTCGGCGAGGGAGTCCACGCCGTCGGCGGCAAGGTCTTCCGGGTGGAAGCGGCGCACGGGCCCGGAGGCCAGTTGTTCCGGCTCATCGAGACGGGGCCGGCGCCCAAGGTCTGGCGCTACGGCGTGCACGACACCAGCTTTCATCCGGTGGACGGTCCCGGCCTCCACGTGCTGTCGCGAGGCGCTTTCAAGGCGCTCGGCACATTGAATACACTGGGGCCGGAGCGCGCGGGCCCGATCCTGACCCGCATCGGCGTATCCGAAGCGGACCGGGCGCTCGCGCTCAAAGTTTGGCGCCTGCTGAATCCGACGGCTGGAGTCCCCTGATGCCCGAGATCCGACGAATGGTCGAGGTTCTGGTCCGCGGCCCCCACGAGCGCGAGGCCGCGCGCCGCGCCGTCGCCGAGATCCTACGCTGCTCCGCCGCCGAGGTCGGCTGGGCGACGGACACCGGCGGAACGAAGCACGCGCTCGACATCTTCGTCCGCGGGACGGGCTTCCGAACGCAGGTGACTTTGAGCCTCGAGGCCGGGTCCGACTCTCCGGTGAAGACCGATTTGGACCTCGCCCGCGCGCTGGCGGACAAGTTCAAGGAAGACGCTCTCTTGCTCGCGGATCCGACAGCGCCCGGGATGGAGCCGTTCCACGGCCTGCTCGCCCGCCCCGGCGGACGGGTCTATCGCGTGCCGCTGCGCGAGCTTCCGCCGGACGGCATGGGGATCGACGAGGAGACCGGATCGTGGCAGGAGTGGATCCTGCGCGCATGACGAACGCGCAGGCTCAAGACTCGCTATAATCTGCGCGTGGCGCAAATCCCGGTCAATCGGCCTCGCATCGTCCTCGGCGTCGCCGGCGGGAGCGGCTCCGGGAAATCCTGGCTGGCGAAAGCGGTGGTCGCCGCGTTTCCCGAGCAGACCACGGTCATCTGCCACGACTGGTATTACCGCCACAACGGGGACCTCTCCGAGGCGCAGGCGCTGAAGCTCAACTTCGACCACCCGCGCTCGCTCGACACGGCCTTGATGTGCCGCCAGCTCGACCTGCTCAACGCGGGCCGCGCGATCGACGCGCCGATCTACGATTACGCGACGCACAGCCGCCTCAAGGAGACGCGCCGCGTCGAGCCCCGGCCGTTGATCATCATCGACGGCATACTCGTGCTGACCGAGAAGGCCCTGCGCGAGCGGATGACCGTCTCCGTGTTCATCGAGACGCCGGACGACATCCGCCTGATGCGGCGCGTGCGCCGCGACTGCACCGAGCGGCGCGTGGCGCTCGACGAGACCCTGCGCCTCTACGAGGAGTTCGTGCGCCCGATGCACAAGCGCTTCGTCGAGCCCTCCTCGCACCACGCCACCTGGATCTGGTCGCAGCTCGACGACAAGACCTTCCCGAGCCTGCTGATCACCGACCTCAAGCGCCGCCTCGCCGTAGAAGTCCCCGCCTGAGCCGGCGCTACTTCCCCGAGGCCTCGTCGGCGAGCTTGCCCATGCCGTAAACGGAGCGCAGCGCCTCCATGATGGCCGAGGAGTGCACCGCGACGGTGCGGTTGCGCGCGTCGTCGTAGGCGTAGCGCCCCACCAGCGACTGGATGTTGCCGTCGAACACGAGGCCGACGTACTCCCCCTTCGCGTTGACGATGGGCGAGCCGGAATTTCCCCCGATGATGTCGTTGGTCGTCACGAAGTTGACCTTCGTCGCGAGGTTCAGCTTCTTCTGAGCGGTCTTGATCTTCGGAGCGAGATCGAACGGAGGCTTCTCCCCATGGCCGATCGCGCGGTCGTAGAGGCCGTAAAAGGTCGTGAACGGGGCGACGAAAGTCGTGCCCAGCTCGTAGCCCGCCACCTTGCCGTAAGACATCCGCAGCGTGAAGGTCGCGTCCGGATAGGTCGACTTGCCGTAGACGGCGAATCGCGCTTTCGCGATGCGCTTGCCCTCGGCGACGGTCACGCTCTCGATCTCGTCCTCGTACCACTTGCGCTGCGCGCGGTAGACGGGGTCGAGCCGGCGCGCCCAGACGATCAGCGCGTCCTTCGATTCGGCGACGGCCTTCTCCCCGCCCTCGATCAGCTTCTTGCGCTCGGCGATGTCGAAGAGCTTGGTGCCGGCGATCAGCTCGCGCGCGACGTCTTCGGGCTTGCGGCCGCCCAGGGCGGCGCGGACGAACTCGTCCTTCTCGCCCAGCTCGCGGACCGCGTCCTCGAGCGCGCGCCGCAGGAAGAACTCCTCCATGTCGGGGTACATCGGCGCCGGGGAGAACAGGCGGAACCTCAGCGATTCGAGCGCGGAGTCGCGGAACTCCTCGTAGCGCTTGTCGTTGGGCTTGGCGACCTCGGCGACGTAGCGGACGATCGTGTTCGCCAACCCCGCGACCTTCGTCGCGTCGAAGCGGCGGTAGGTCGTCTGCAGGCGGCGTTCGCCGGCCTTCCGGGTCGCGGCCGCGATCTTGTCCCACGAGCCCTTCGCGTCCTTCGTCGCCTCGTCCTTGGACCCGGCGACGGTCTTGCGCAGGGCGTCCTCCGCGGCCTTCAGGGAGCCGAACAGCTTGGAGTCCTGCAGGCCCTCGTACTCGCCGGTGACGGCCTTGATCGCGTTCTCGATGCCGAAGATACGGTCCTTGGAGCGGCGCTCCTGCTCGACGCCGAGCTTGGAATAGGCGTAGAAGTCCGCGCGCCTCTCGGCGGCGACCTTCAGGTACAGCGGCAGGCCGAGGTCGCGGGCGTACTCGAGCTGGGCGATGGTGTCGAGGCGGTCGGTGCGCCCCGGGTGGCCGGTCACGAACACGAGCTCCCCGTCGGCGGCGCCGTCCTTGGACCACTTGAGGTAGCGCTCGATCTTCACGGGCTTGCCCTTCTCGTAGACGCGGAAGAAGGCGAAGTCGAGCGCGAAGCGCGGGTAGGTGAAGTTGTCGGGGTCGCCGCCGTAGAACGCGGCCTGCAGCTCCGGCGCCATGACGAGGCGCATGTCGGTGTACTTCTTGTACCGGTACAGCCAGTACTCGCCGCCCTGGTACAGCTCGACCACGTCGGAGCGCAGCCCGGTCGAGTCGGTCGACTCCTTCGTGATGCGCGAGATCTCCCCCTTGCGCTGCTCGTTCTGCTCCTTATCCGAGGCCTTCGCGTCCACGGCCTTGAGCACCCGCTCGGTGACGTTCTCCATCCCGACGAGGACGTTGACCTCGAGGTCCGGGCAGGGCATCTCGTCCTTGAGCGCCTTGGCGAAGAAGCCCTCCTTCACGTAATCCTTCTTCGGCGTGGACATCTTCTGGAGCTGGCCGAGGGCGACGTGGTGGTTCGTGAGGACGAGCCCGTCCTTGGAGACGAAAGCGCCGGAGCCTCCGTCGTTGAAGCGCACCGAGGCGAGGCGCAGGTGGTCGATCCAGTCCTGCTTGGGCGTGAAGCCGTAGCGGTCCTTGAGGAGCTTGACCGGGAGGTTGTCGAACGTCCACATGCCCTCGTCCCCGCGCAGCTGCGGCGTCGCGGCGACGGTCAACGCCGCGGCCATCACGGCGCGGGCGGTGTGCGAACGGGCTTTGGACATCGGTGACATGAATGAGCCTCCTGGAAAGAGTCCGATTTTAGCAAACAGGTGTCTTACTTGGTGTCAGGCATTCCACTATTTTCACTTTTGGCATGCAACTTTTTGAGGGGTTCATTCGTATGATAGGTATGGGACGACGACCACGAATCCATTTTTCCGGAGCCGTGTACCACGCGATGGCTCACGGAGTCGCTGGGCAGGACATATTCCTCGACGATACGGATCGTGAGCTGTTTTTGGACGACCTCCACCGCCTGGTCCGGGATTCGGGGGCAAGCCTCCTCGCCTATTGCCTCATGGGCAACCACTTTCACCTCGCGATTCAGGTTGGGGCGATCGCCCTCTCGTCGATCATGCAGCGGTTGCTTACCCGCTACGCGAAGGCCATAAATCAACGCCACGGTCGGAAGGGCCATTTGTTCTGGGGTCGCCATGAGGCCAATCTTTGCACGGATGAGAAGTATTTGGCTGCTCTGATCCGCTATATCCATTTGAACCCGGTCAAAGCGGGGCTCGTGACGAAAGCCGAAGATTGGCCGTGGTCGAGTTCAGCAGGAAAACCGATGCCGGAGGACCCCGCTGGGGATATCGATGCATTCGATCCCTGGGCCCGGGCCGAGGAAACGAGGCCCAGCTTGATTCGACATCCTCGCATCGACCTCCCGGGCATCGACGAACTCGGGGAGGATATCTCCGCTCGAACGGGGATCCAGGTCTCGGAGCTTCGCTCCAAGGCCTGCCGCAGGCCGGTCGTCGCCGCGAAACGACTACTCGCCCGAGTGGCCGTCAGTAACGGCCACACGCTGATCGCCATCGCGCGTTGGCTGAAGATGTCGCCGGCAACATTGACCCGTTACGCGAAGAGCGAAAGTGAAAATAGTGGAATGCCTGACACCATCTAAATCACGACGGTGAAGAAGAATTCGCTACCCTCGCCGGGGACGGAGCGCAGGCCGGCGGCGCCGCCGTGGGCCTCGGCGACGCTCTTGACGAAGGCCAGGCCGAGGCCGAAGCCGGGGATCTGGCCGGTGAAGTCCGCGTCGATCTGGTAGAACTTGCGGAAGAGCTTGGGCTGCTCCTCGCCGGGGATGCCGGGGCCGTCGTCCTTGACCGACACGCGCAGAAAGCCCTCCTCGCGGTCGACCGACACCGAGACGTTCTTCTTCGGCGCGGGGTTGAACTTGACCGCGTTCTCGACGAGGTTGGCGACGGCTTCCTTGACGAGGAAGGCGTCGATCTTGGCCTTGGGCAAGGCGCCCGCGGCCTTCGCGTCCCAGGCCACGGCGGCGGCGGGCCCGAGCTCGAGACCGCGCAGGGCCGCGTCGATCACGTCCGAAAGGGCGGCCTCGGTCCGGTCGAGGACGATGTTCTCGGGGCTTTGCACGGCGGTGAAGGTGATCAGCTTCTCGACGAGGCGGGCGAGCTTCTCGTCTTCGCCCTGAATTTTCGACAGCATCTTACGCTGGTCGGGCGAAAAATTCTTTTCATCCCCCCGCAGGAGTTCGAGGTTGCCCAGCGCGATCGCCAGCGGCGTGCGCAGCTTGTGGGAGACGATCGACAGGAAGTTGCGGGAGAGGCTCTCGCCGCGCTTCTCAAGCGTGGCGTCGTGGAAAATAAGGAGGAAGCCGGCGTGGACGTTGTGGTCGCCGAGCCGGTCGGCGACGCCGGAGAGGATCAGCAGTTGCGGCGCGGCGCGGCGCAGCTCGAAGGGCGTGATGCGCGCGGCGCCTCCGAGGATGACCGGGAGCGCCGGCTTGGCCTCGTAATCCGGCGAGAGCGCCTCGGCCAAGGTGGCGGCCGGGCGGTCCTGGCGGCCCAGCAGGGCGCGGGCCGAGGGGTTCATGAGCAGGATGCGGCCCTCCGGGTCGGTGAGCGCCAGGCCCTCGCGCGTGTCGTTGAAGATGTTGGCGAGCTTCTCCTTCTCCTCCTGAAGGCCGCGGAACAGCAGGGAATTGGCGACGGTCATCTCGTTGAACGCGCGCGCGAGCGTGCCGATCTCGTCGCGCGAGCGCACCTCGACCTGAACGCTGAAATTGCCGCGCCCCGCCTCGCGCGCGGCGGAGGCGAGCTTGGGCAAGGCGCGGGTGAGCCAGCCCACGATCAGGATCGTGCCCAGCGCCGAAACCATGGTCGCGACGGCGGCGATCGCGACGATGCGCCGGCGGGGGGCCCTCAGGGCCTCCTCGAGCGAGCGCTCGTTGAAGCCGATGCGGGCGGTGCCCACGCGCCGCGGGCCGACGACGACCGGCGCGCTGAGCTCGTAGAGGGGAGCGCCGGCCGAGTCGCGGCCGTGCTGCAGCTCGACGCCGCCTGAGGCCAGGGCCTTGAGAGAGAACGGGTCGGCGAGCTTCTCGCCGATCAAGGCCGGAACGCTGTGCGAGAGCACCACGCCGTCCTTGTCCACGACGCCCGCGTAGGTCACGACCTTCTCCTTGGTCATCTCCTCGACGGAGAAGTGCAGGGCGAACGGGTCGACCTTCGGGAAGATCGCCTCGCGCGAGGAGCGCGCGAAGAACTCGGCGCGGACCTTCATCTCGCCGATCAAGCCTTCCTCGATGCCGCCGACGATCTGGCGCGCCATCAGCGCGATGACGCCCAGCACGAGCAGGCAGGTCAACAAAGAGAGCTTGGCCGACAGCGAGCGGAGGGGATTCATCAGTAAAGCACCGCGAGCTTGAGCTTCTGGGTGCTGACGCGCGACCCGTAGCGCTTCTCGATGACCGCGACGTAGCCGCCCGGGGCGACGCGCATGCCGGAGTCGCCGTTGCCGTTCCAGGTCATGATCTGGTTTCCCCCGCCGAAGGAGCGCGAGTCGCTGCGCACGAGGCGGCCCTGGAGCGAGTAGATCTTGAGCGCGACGTCGGCCGGCTCCTCGAGGTAGAAGCCGATCTGCGCGTCGCCGCGCGCCGGGTCGAAGGGGCTCGGCCAGGTGAAGGGCTTGTTGATCGGGGCGTTCTGGACCGGGATGAACACCGGCACGCCCGCGCCGACCGGGGAGAATACGCTGTAGACGCCCGCGTTGGAGCGCGCGCGCACCTGCGCGTAGTAGCTGCGCCCGGTGAGCATGCCCGCCGCGGAGTAGCTCGCCACGGCGACGTTGCCGGCGAACAGGTCGCTGGCCCCGGGCAAAGACCCGATGATCAGGTTGTAGTCGAGTATGCCGACCGGGCTCGTCCCCTCGCTCCACGCGAAAAGGGCGGTGCCGTCGTAGGAGAACGCGCGGTCGGCGATCGGAGCGCCCGGCGCCCCGGGGGCCGTCGTGTTCGAGAGGTTGCCGGCGGTCGTCGAGATCACCGTCGAGAAGTCGCTCGCCGTGCCGCTGCGATTGACGGCGCGCACGCGCAGGAAGTACTGGGTGCCCGGGGCCAAGGTGAAGAACGTCGCCGACGTCGCCAAGGTGGTCGAGGAGTCCGTCAGCGAGAAGAAATTATCCGAGGACACCTGGGCGGTGTACAGCGTATCGGCGGGGTTGGCCCCGCCCGACCAGGTGAAGACGCCGCTCGTGATGTGGATCGGGCCGGCGGCCGGGGACACGGGGACGGCGGCGAGCGTCGCCGTGGCCTGCGTCGCGAGGAAGGCGGTGGGCACGCCGGCGAGGTTCACCGCGCGCACGCGGAAGTAATAGGTCGTGTTGGGAGAGAGGTTGGCCGGCGAGGAGGACACTGACGCGGCGAAGGTCGTCGAGACGGGCGCGGCGAAGAGCGCCGAGGTCGAGGCGTTGAGCTCGTAGGTCGTGTAGGACGGGTTGGCGCCGCCCGACCAGCCGAAGGTCAGCGCGGTCGCGGCCAGCGCGCTGACGACGGGCGCCGACGGCTCGGCCGCCAAGGTGTAAGTCGAGACCGCGCCCGAGGGTAAGGAATCGCCCCAATCCGTGTAGGCGGTGACGAAGCGGGTGTAGGTGGTGTTGGGGGTCAGGCCCGTTTCCGTGGTCCCGAGCGCGAGGCTCGAGGCGGTCGTCTGCGGGGCCGGGAAGGGAGCGGTCACCGTCGACGGGAAAACTCGATAGAGCCGGGTGGCGGCCGGCGCGTCGCCGAAGGTGGGCGTCGCGCTCCAGGTCCAACTGATCGAGGTGGAGTGGACCGTCGACGCCGCGAAGACCGACGCCGAGGACGCGACCACGCCGAAGCTGACCGAGCCGGCGGCGCCGGCGGCGGGCGGAGTGGAGGGGTCGACCGTGCCCGCGAAGGCGTTGTCGATAAAACCGGCGACGCCGCCTGAAGTCGAGAGCGCCACGGCGGCGAACGACGCCGTGCCGGAGAAAAGCTTGATCCTGCCGCCGCCGCCGCCGCCGCCGGGAGCCTTGTCGGAGCGCGCAAAGTTCGAGTTTATGTTTCCACCAGCATGCCCTTTTGCCGACAACCTCGACCCGTCCGCGAGGGTAAGCAGCCCCGTCACGCGCAGCAATATGGTCCCCCCTCCTCCTCCTCCTCCGCCTCCGGGATGCACTTGGCTCGCGCTGACGTTAACGACGGGCGCCGTCGAGCCGTCCACAAGAATCGACCCCGTCACCGTCATCGACGCGGCCTCGATATAGATGCCGGCTCCCCCGAAAGCGCCCGCTCCGCCGGCTACGGCCGCGCCGCCGCCGCCCCCACCCCCGCCCGAGCCTTGGAACGCGTCGTCGGCCGATATCGGGCTCGTCACCGTACCGGTCGAGCCGTAGGCGGCGCCTCCCGACGCGCCGATCCCGCCCCCGCTGTCGCCGGCGCCCGCGCCGCCCGCTCCTCCGCCTCCTCCTCCGCCGCCGCCTTTCGCCGCCGCCGCGCCGCTTCCGGCCCCGCCAGGGCCTCCGGCGGTCCCGCCCGATCCGGCTCCCGAGGCGTCGCCGCCGCCTCCGCCCGGTTGGCCTCGGCCGACGCCGCTGAGGATGCCCTCTATCGAAACGGTCGAGGCGTACACCACAAGGTTCGGACCCGAGGCGAGCCCGGCGACGAAACCGGTGACGCCCGCCGGCACGGTAAAACTCGAGACATTGGTATACACGCCGGAGAGAATATCGCCATTGGCGATGGTGAGGGGTCCGCCGTTGTAATCGCCGCTCGGCTTCACCTCGGCTCGCGCCCCGGTGGAAAGAAGAATCGCCGGCAGGAGCAGGCGGAGGATCATTGCGTGTACCGCAGGGCCGCCGCGATCTTGTCCTTCAGGGCCCGCGCCGGCTCCGAGGACGGATCGATCTTGAGCAGCTCGTCGGTCAAAGCGTCGGCCGCCTTGTAGCCGCCCTTGAGGTACTGCTCGACGGCGCGGTAGTAGAGCTGCTCGAACTCCTTGCGCGTCTGCGGCGTCAGCCCCTTCTGCACCGAGGCGCGCAGGGCCGCGGCCTTCTCGGCCAGGCCCGGCTCGTCGGGGACCTCGCGCAAGGCCGCCTCGACGCTGCGCAGGGCCTCGGCGAAATTCTTGACGGAGGCGTGGGCGTCGGCCTCGGCGAGCTTGGTTTTCACCAGCTCGCGCGCCTGACGGCGCACCTGCGCGATGAAGCCCGCGACCTGGGCGTTGCCCGGATAGCGCTTCTGCGCCTTTTCCGCCTCGAGCAGGGCCTGGCGCAGCTGGCCGCGGGTCAGGAAGGTCGACGCCTGCGCCAGCGCGAGCGCGATCTCGCCGGCGGACTGGGCCTCGCGCAGGCCCTCGAGGCGAGAGCGCTCCTCGACGGACAGGTCGCGGTCGATGCGCGCGAGCTCGCGCGCGGCCTCGGCGTGCTCGCGGTCGAGCTCGAGGACGCCGCGCCAGTACTGCCGGCTGGCGAGGAGGTTGCCCTGCCGGTCCTGCTCGCGCGCCAGCGCCGCGCTGCGCTCGATCATCTGGCGCTTGAGCGTCTCGTCCCATTTCGCCGTCGTGCGATTGATCTTCGCCCGGATCTCGCCGTTGGACGGATCGAGCAAAGAGGCGGCTTCGAGGTCGCGCAGCGCCTCCTGGATGCGGTCCCGGCGAAGCTCCTCCTCCGCCTTCGCGAGATAGGCTTTCGAGAGCCTCGCGCCTTCGGCGTAGGACAGCTTGCGGATGCCCTTGCGAATCGTCTCCTCGAGCTCCTCGGGCGTCTGGCCGAAGCGCTGGGTGAAGGTGAACAGGCTGCCGACGCCGAGATCGCCCAGCGACGCGGCGTAGTCGAAGCTCGAGTTTCCCCAGCGCACGCCGAGGCCGGTGGACAGAGCCTGGTCGCGCACGCCGACGCGCAAAGCGAGCAGGCGCTGGTACTGCAGCTCCACGCCTCCGGACACCGCGAGGCTCTCGTTTTGCGTCTTGGAAAACTTGAGCGCGGTCAGCGCGCCCACGCTGGGCGAGAGCTTCCAGAGATAGGCGGGCGAGACGTCGACGACGCGCGCGTAGCTGACCGGCCGGGACACGAAAGTGAGCTTGGGTGCTACGAGATTGGAGACCATGACGCCGACGGCGAGGCGGTCGTCGGGCGAGAAGATGGCGCCCGCGTCGGCCCCGTTGCCGGAAGCGGACGTCGAGCCGATGGACTCCTTGACCGATTTCACCGTCACGCCGAGGGAGACCGGCTTGGGGCGGCGCAGCCAGGAGGCGCCGGCGAGCCACGGCAGGGCGAACGACCGGCCCCAGCCGCCGATCATCGCGCTTTGCGTGATGGAAAAATTCGTAGGGGCGTCGTTCGGGCCGGCGCGCGCCTCGAAGCCGCCGGAGGACTGGCGGGCGTAGCCGGCGGCGAAGCCCCCCCAGCGCGCGGTCGAGAGCCCGCCGGAAAGGAAATCGAACGAGGTGTCCTCGAACAGCACGGCATGCGTGGCGCCGGCCTCGGGCTTGGTCAGGCGGGCCAGCCCCGCCGGGTTCCAGGATAGCGCGGCGGCGTCGTCGACGACCGCGGTCAAGGCCCCGCCGAGAGCGGCCCCGCGCGCGCCGACGTCCTGGCGCAGGAAGGCGCCCGCCCCGGCCTGGCCCCATGCGGGGGAAGCCGAGGCGCTCGCGCATATGAGGAAGAGAACGAGGCGGGGGATCTTCAAGGCGTCATCGAAGGGTAACAGGGATAATACAATTTGGTCAAGCGCCCCCTCTTTTTCTACAGTAGACGCATGGCGAAGCTTCTGATCATCGAGGACGACGGCGAGCTGCAGCAGGTCCTCTCGGTCGTCTTCCAGCGCGAGGGCTACGAGCTTCACTACGCCTTCAACGGGAAGGAAGGCTACGACAAAATGATCGCGGTGCAGCCCGACATAGTGCTTCTCGACCTGATGCTGCCCGTGCTCAACGGCGTCGAGGTGCTCAAGCTCGTCGTGACCAACACCTCGCTCAAGGACATCCCCATCATCGTCATGACGGCGCACGGCGACAAGGCGGACATGTTGGAGCATTCGATCAAGGCCCAGGGCGTGCGCGCCTACCTGAGAAAGCCTTTCGAGCTCAGCGAGATCCGCTTCCTCGTGCGGCGCATGCTGACTCAATATCCGCGCAACCCGGTGACCGCCTCGCAGGTGGCCAAGGGCGAGGTGCGGCTCGACGTGAAATTTCGCACGGTGTGGGTGAGCGACCGGATGGTGGCGACCTTGTCGCCGATGAAGGCCTCCGTGCTGCAGGTGCTGCTCGAGTCGAAGGGGCCGGTCAAGCGCGAGAAGATCCTGCATGCGGTGTGGGACGATCCCAAGGCGGTGCCCGCCTTGGAAAAGACCATCCAGCGCCTGCGCGAGGACCTCGGGGCCGAGGGTCGCCGCCTGCAAACCACCGCCGAAGGCTACGAAATCGTCGGCTGACGATCGCTGACCATTACTGACAATAATGGTCTTGCCCTTCCGGGGCATCCTGCTACCCTGATAGCATCGGACGCCAAGCCCCCCTCGCCGCACTCGCCCTCCTCGCCGCCTGCCTCGGGATATTCTCCCCGCGCGCCGCGGCGGCGGCGTGGACCGAAACGACGCCCTTGCCTGAAGCCTACCAGGGGCACGCCCTCGTCTACTCCTCAGATCGCCTGTTCCTCACCGGCGGCATCAGCTACAACGGCGGCATACTCGACGGGGTGAAAACGTTCTCGGCCTCGGCATCGGCGGAAGGGCTCGTGGGATCCTGGGCCGCGGGCGCGTCTCTGCCCGAGGCGGTTTACTACCACGCCGGAGCGGCGGTCAACGGACACCTGTACGTTTTGGGCGGCTTCCATTACACGGACGCGGACGGCATGGTCGTCTCGAACGTCGTTTACCGTTCGAAGGTCGGCGCCGACGGCGGACCAGGCGCCTGGCAGACGGCGACGGCCTTGCCCGAGCCGGTTTTCTTCCCGAGCGCCGCGGCCTGGAACGGCCGCATCTACGTGACGGGCGGCTGGAACGGCACGTCCCTGATCAACAAAGTTTATTCGGCGGAGGTCCGCGAGGACGGCAGCCTGGGGCCTTGGATCGCGCAGAAGCCGTTGCCCGACGCCGTGTACACGCATGCCGCGGTGACCAACGGCGTCTTATACGTGCTCGGCGGCACCATCAACGGCGGCGACGACATCCAGAACACGGTTTACTTCGCCAAGATCAGCGCCGACGGCACGCTCGCCGATTGGGCGGCGACCACGCCGCTGCCGTCGCCCGTTTCCAACCACGGCGCGGTGGTGGCAAACGGAACGGTCTTAGTGCTGGGCGGTTGGACCGGCGTGGCGCCCAGCGCGACGGTCAATTCGGCCTCGGTCGCGGAGGCCGGGGGACTCGGCGCCTGGTCGGAGGAAGCGCCCCTGCCGCGGCCTCTCTACCTGCTCGCGTCGGCCGCGAGCCCGACCCACGTCTTCGTCGCCGGCGGCATCGACTACGAGGTGATCCGAGCGGATGTGTTCTCGATGCCCCTGCCCGCCGCGCCCGCGCCGCCCGCTCCGCCCGTCGCGGCCGACTCCCTGCCGCCGCGTACGACGATCGCCTTCGGCAGCCCGTTTCACGCGGGCGCCCCCTTCATTTCTCCCGATACTCCGGCAGCCCTTTCGGCCGTCGACGACGCCAAGGTCGTCGGCGACGGCGCCGGCGTCGGCGTCGCCGAAACGTCTTGGGCCCTCGACGACGGCGCCTTCTCCGCGTACGCCGCCCCGATCCGCGTGCAGTCCGACGGCGCCCACTGGATTCGCTTTCGCAGCGTCGACGCCCTGGGCCACGCCGAGGAAGTCCGGGCCTCGTCCGCCGTCGTCGACGGCACCCCGCCCGCGTCGGCGCTCGAGATCGGCTCGCCGAAGGTCGTGCTCGCGGACGGACGGGTCGTCGTCGGCCCCGCGACCACGCTCGCCGTCTCCGCCGAAGACCCGGTCGTCAACGACGCGGCCTCCGGCGTCGCCGCGGCCTCGGCCGCCGTCGGCGAGGGCGGCTTCTCCGCGGAGATCGTCCTGCCCGCCGCCGACGGCCCGCACGAGGTCTTCACGAAGGCCGTCGACAACGTCGGCAACGAGGAGGCGCCCCGCGCCGCGACGGTGCACCTCGACGCGACCGCGCCGGTCACGACGCTCGCGTTCTCCGCCGCGCCGTACGCCTCGCCGGAAGGACCGATCTACGGCGCGGGCCTCGCGCTCAGCTTCACGGCCGCCGACCCGGTCTCCGGCGGCGTCGCGGCGGGCGTGCACCACACCGAGTTCGCCTTCGACGGCGGCGGCGCCGCCGAGTACGCGGGCCCCTTCGGCGCGGCCGAGGGCGCGCGCACGCTCTCCTACTTCAGCGTCGACGCCGTCGGCAACGCCGAGGCCTCGCGGAGCGTTTCCTTCCGCGTGGACGCCACCCCGCCGGTCAGCGCCCTCTCGGTCGCCGGCGGCACGACCTTGTTCGGCCAGGACCTCGCGGCCGCGGGCTCCGCGGTCAGCCTTTCCGCCGCGGACCCGGTCTCCGGCGGCTTGGCCTCCGGCGTCGAGAAGATCGTCTTCAGCGTGGACGGCGGCGCGGAGCAGGTCTATACCGCGCCCTTCTCGCTCGGAGAAGGCCGCCATGAAATCAGCTTCGGCGCGGTCGACCGTGCCGGCAACGCGGAGGACCGCCGCGCGGTGACGGTGTCCCCGGGCGCCTTCCTGACCGTCGCGGTCACCGGGCTCGAGTCCGTCGTTCTCTCGGGCGGCGCCGGCGTGACCGGCGACGTCGCGGGGCTAGAGGTGACCTTGAACGGCAAAGCCGCCGTTTCCGGATCGATCGCGCGGGGCCCGGTCGCCGCGCCCGCCTACGACCTGGCCGCGGCGCGGGCCTGGGCGCAGGCGCACAACGACAACGCCGCGATCCCCTCCGGCCTGCTCAGCGGCGGCGCGTTGGCCCTGACCGACGGAAGCCTCGAGCTCCCCGCGGGGAACTACTACCTGAGCGGCCTGAGCCTGTCCGGACAGTCCCGGCTGACCACGGCGGGACGCGTCAACATCTTCCTCGACGGGCCGCTGTCGGTGGCCGGCGGCGCCGAGCTCAACGCGGCGGGCGACGCGGACGATCTGTGGCTTATCTCCGGCGCGGGCGACGCGAGCCTGGCCGGGAATTCCCGCGCGGCCTTCAACCTGTTCGCCCCGGTCTCCGGAGTGAGCGTCGCCGGCAAGGGCCAGTTCGCGGGCCGGCTCCTGGGCAGGACCGTCGCGTTGTCCGGCAAGGCCCTTCAGCCCTCGATGCGGACTTTGCCGCCGTCCGCTCACGCGGGCAAGCGCGCCGCCGCCCGGCCCGTGTTCGCCGGAAAAGGAGGGCAGGGCACGGGCGACGCCTCGTCCTCGCTCGAGCGCCGCGCGCCGCAGGCGAATAAGAGCGGCGCCGTCGTCCCCCCGCCGGCCGCCCTCCCGGCCGCCGCGCCCGCGGCGCCCGCCAAGGTCAAGCGCGTGAAGTCCTCGATGCCGGCGCTGGCGCTCTCCGCCCGCGCGGCCTTCGCGGCCGTCGGCAGCGGCGGGCAAGCGGTCCGGGCCAAGGACCGCGCCGCGGTCGTCTTCCCCGAGGGCGCGGTCACGAGCCCCGTCGGCGTGACCGTGTCCACGCCCAAGAAAAGCGATCTTCTCGAGGTCCGCCGCCGCGCGGACAACGAGTCGCGCAAAGGCCTCGTCGCCGCTTCCGAGGGCGTGCAGTACGGCCCCGCCGGGACCCGTTTTGCCAAACCCGTCACGCTGGAACTCCCGTACAATCGCGCTTCTTTGCCCGCGGGCGTTTCCGAAAACGCCCTCGCCGTCCACTACTGGAACCCGGCCCTCGGCGACTGGGAGAAGCTCGCGTCGAGCGTGGACGCTCAAAATCAGATCGTGCGCGCGCAGACCTCTCACTTCTCCCTGTATCAGATCTTCGGCGGCGGCTCCGCCGCGTCGGCGCCCTCCGGCCCCGATGACCCGGCCTTCAAGGTCAACGCCGCCTACGCCTTCCCCAATCCCTCGCGCGGCGCCGCGCCGGTCGTCATCCGTGTCCAGCCCGGCCTCGCCGACTCGGTCTCGGTGCGGATCTACGACCTCTCGGGACGCATGGTGCACGAGTCCTCGGACTTCCCGAGGCGGAACTTCGACGACCTCAACGGCTTCGGTTCGCAGTTCACCTTCGAGCACACCTGGGACGTCTCCGGCGCGGCCTCGGGCGTCTACAACTTCATCGTGACGGCGCGCAAAGCCGGCGCGGGCGATATCCATAAATCCGGCAAGGTCGGGGTGATCAAATGAGGCTGCCGCTGATCGCCCTTCTGCTCGCGTTCCCGACCGCGAGCCTCGCCGTGGAAACGGCGGCGTTCCTCGACATCGGCGTGGGCGCCCGCGGCATCGGCATGGGCGGTGCCTTCACCGCGCTGGCCGACGATTCGAGCGCCGTGTACTGGAACCCCGCCGGCCTCGCCCGCCTCGAGAAGCGTGAGGTCTCGGTGAGCCACGCCGAGCTCGGCCTGGGCACGCGCGAGGACTTCCTCGCCTACGCGCACCCGACCTCGCGCGGCACGTTCGCCGCCGCGATGACCTATCTCAGCCAGGGCTCCATCGGCGGGCGCGACACGGCCGGCCGCCCCACCGGCGACTACGAGGCCTCCGACGCGGCGGTCGCCGGCGCCTACGGGCTCAAGACCGACGCCGCCGACCTCGGCGTGAGCGTCAAGTACCTGCGCAGCCACATCGCCTCCTCCGAGGCGCAGGGCGTAGCCGCCGACTTCGGCGCGCGCCGGAGCTTCGACGGCGCCGGCCCCGGCAAGCTCATCGTCGGCGCCGCGCTGCGCAACACGGGGCCGGGCCTCAAGTACGAGAACCAGCGCAACGACCTGCCGCTGCGCCTCGCGGGCGGCGCGGCCTACACGTTCGCCGCGGGGCGCACGCTCGCCGTCGAGGTGCAGACGGCGCCGCGCGGCGGAGGGGCCGACGGGGGCTTCGGCGGCGAGTTCCGGGTCATGGAAGGGGCGCTGCTGCGCCTGGGTTGGTCGACGAAGAACGCGGCACCCGAAGGCTCGGGCTTCGACGCCGCGCGCGGCCTCACGGTCGGCCTCGGGCTCGAGCGCGCCGGCTTCCGCTTCGACTACGCGGCGCAGGCCGCGGGCGAGCTCGGCGCGGCCCACCGCTTCACTTTGGCGAAGCGGTTCTAGACGCCCGACGCGGTTATGGTAGCGCATGAATGCTCTATTCTTTCTCCTCTCTCCCGCTGCGTTTCCTTGTAGGAATTGTGATTTATTGATAATATCGCCAAATGATGATGAGGCTGTTTTTTCTTGTCGCGAGCCTGAACATTGCTTCGCACTCAGCTGAGTTCGATCAAGGCAAGTTTGAGGGTATAGGGCCACCTCTTATCTCGCGCGCTACTGCGGATGCACCGACGCTTCCGAAAGGTGTCGTCGTAGGCCGAGAGATCGCCACCACGCATACGCGCCTTCAGAGCTATTTATCGAATAATGCGGCCTTGAATCAGATGTCCGGACTTCTGCGGGATTCCCGAATGGGCCGGATTCCTTTGGAAATTCAGAAACGGATGCTTGCGGACGGCGCCGAGCTTACCCACGAGCGGGATAGCATGTTGCCTGGTGCGGCGACACTCGACCAAGAGGATACGGACCTCATCAACCGACGCGATAAGTTGACGGCTAATAAAGCCGAATTGGATGCCCGTCTTGCGGAACTCAATCGTCAAAGCGCGGAGCACGAGGCCGCATGTCTCCCGACTCATCCCCCCGAAAGGCATCCCTGGTGCGTCGAAAACGCCCGACGGCTGAATGCCCTTATAGGACGCTACAACGCAGATGTAAAGGTTCACAATGAAGCGATTGCCAAGTGGAAGAATGACGCTGCCTCCTTGCAGCCTCGTTGGGACACTTTTGTCCAAAAAATACTCGACTGGGAAAGCCGGGTGAAGAAATTTATCGAGACAATAAAGAAAGTGTTCGATGGCGGAGGTGAGATTTGCACTCTCGTCAGACCTCCGTTGGTCGAGTGCATTTACAGTTGCCCGTCCGGAGAAACCGTCGCATTAGCCTTCCCTGTGCCGGGCGAACCCAGTTCGTGCGCTCCCAACATTCTCCATTCTCCGCGCCCCCCCGCCCGACTCCTGCAAAATAAAACCGGGGGGTCGTCTCATGCGCGTTGAAATCAAAGAAATGGAAGATCGGCTGAAGGTTATCCTGGCGGAAATGTTCCGACAGGGACAATTCGATGAAGTCAAACGAGTCGTGCAAGAAACATTCGACCGTCTTCCCCTGGATTCAGGCCATTTTCAATTATTGATGAAAAGCCAAGCCACCGGATTCGGCGAAAGCCGCGATATCCCTGCTTCGGTGGACGTGCTGGGTGCACTGAGCACCGCTGTAGCCACAGATGCCGAAGGTTCGCGCCGCGTGTCCGTCGTGTATGGCCCCATCAACCTTACGTCTCCCAAGCCATGCGAGCATTGCAAGGGAAGCGGCGTGGTGCTCAGCCACGGTTTACATGAAGAGCCGCGCGAAGCGTAGACCTAGGCGAGGAGGCTGTTGAGCTTGGCGGCCAGCTCGTCGAACTTGAGCGGCTTGTGGAAGAAGGCGACCACGTTCGGCTCCTGGCTGACGACGTTCTCGTTGGCCTTGTCGCTGTAGCCCGTGATCACGACGACGGGAATGTCCTGATGGCCCATCTCCTGAAGCTGGTGGATGACCGCGAAGCCGTCGAGCAGCGGCATCATCAGGTCGAGCACGATGAGATGGGGCTTGAACGCGGGGACCTTGGCCAGGCCCTTCACGCCGTCCTCGGCGACCGCGACGTTGAAGCGCTTGCCCATGGCGAGCTGGAACAACTCGCGCAGGGACTCGTCGTCGTCGATGAGCAGGACGCGCTTGGAGGAGGCGGGCTCGGTCATGGGGCCGATTATAGTACTTAGGCGCCGCCGACTCGCTTGACCTTGTAGCCGTCGGAGAGCAACAGCTTCTCGAGCTTGTCGCGGTGATCGCCCTGGAACTCGAACGTCCCGTCCTTGAGGGTCCCGCCGCAGCCGAGGGCCTTCTTGAGCTTCCCGAGCATCGCGTCCTTGTGCGACGGGTGCATCACCAGGCGCTCCACACGGGTGACGCCGGAGCCCTTCGCGCCGCGTTGGAACGCGAGGCGCACCGGCTCGGGCTGCCTCGGCGTGCCGGGCTTTCCCCAATCGGGGTCGCTCGAGTACACGACCTTGTCGCTCATGACTTGAAGAACTCCAGCAGGCGGGCGTTGACGCGCTCGGGCGCGTCCTCGTGCGGAGCGTGGCCGGCGGCGTCGAGGAAGCACAAAGTCGCGTTGGGCATGTCCTTGACCAGCCGCTCGGCTCCCGCGCGGCCGACCATGATGTCGTGCGCGCCGACGAGGACCAAGGTCCGGTGCCGGACGTCGCGATAGCCCTTGATGCGCTCGCGGTGGTCGACGGGGATCGCGTGGCGGACGAACTGGGCGACGGCGCGGCGGCCCGCGGAGGTCTTGAGCGCCAAGCCGTACTCGGCCACGAGCTTCTCGTCGACCTTGCTCTTGTCCACGTAGGTGGCGTTGGCGATGAAGCGCAACGTCACGTCCCCGAGCGCCCACTCGTAGAGGCCGCCGATCACGGGCCAGGACAGGGGCCACAGCATCTTCGGCCGGTTCTCGACGTAGGCCGGCGTGCCGAGCAGGGCCATGCGCTCCACGCGAGACGGCGCTTCCATCGCGGTCCACAGCGACAGGACGCCGCCCATCGAGTTGCCGGCGAAGCGCGCGGTCTTGATGCCGTTATGGTCCATGAACTTCAGAATCCAAGAATAGAGCCCGTGGATCGAGTAGTCGAAGTCCCAGGGCTTGTCGGTGCGGCCGAAGCCGGGGAGGTCGGGCGCGAACACCTCGTAGTGCTTGGCCAGCTCCGGGACGGTGTAGCGCCAGGAATAGGACGACGCTCCGAGGCCGTGGAGCAGGATCAGCGGCTCGCCGCCGCCCGCGCGGAGCACGTTCGTCTTGAGGCCGGCCACGGTCATCGTTTCGCTGCGGCTCACCCTTGTATTGTAGCCGAAGAGACTTCCCTCCGGAACCGATTTCTCGCTATCCTTGGGGCATGACGCCCTCGCTCGACGCTTTCGCCGCGGCGCTGCCGAAGGCCGAGCTTCATCTGCACATCGAGGGCACCCTCGAGCCCGAGCTCATGTTCGAGCTCGCGCGCCGGAATTCCGCGAAGCTCCGTTTCGCGTCGGTGGAGGCGATCAAGGCGGCCTACGCCTTCGACGGCCTGCAGAGCTTTCTCGACATCTATTATGAAGGCGCGAACGTTCTCCGGACCGAACGCGACTTCCACGACCTGGCCTGGGCCTACTTCACGCGCGTCGCGCCGATGAACGTAAGACACGCCGAAATATTCTTCGACCCGCAGACGCACACAAGCCGTGGCGTTCCGTACGCGGCCGTGATCTCCGGCCTGACCCAAGCGTGCCGCCGCGCCGAGAAGGAATTGGGGATCACGTCCAAGCTCATCCTTTGTTTTCTACGGCACCTCGACGAGGACTCCGCCCTCAAAACCTTGGACGAGGCCCTGCCGCTGGGCGGCATCGCGGGCGTCGGCCTCGACTCCTCGGAGCGGGACCGGCCGCCGTCGCTGTTTAAAAATGTCTTCGCCGAGGCCCGCGCCGCCGGCCTGCGCTGCGTCGCGCACGCCGGCGAGGAAGGTCCGCCGTCCTACATCGTCGAGGCGCTCGATCTCCTGAAGGTCGAGCGCATCGACCACGGGGTCCGCTGCCTGGAGGACCCCGAGCTGGTCAAGCGCCTCGCCGCCGAGCGGACGGCCTTGACCGTCTGCCCCCTCTCGAACCACAGGCTGCGGGTGTTCGACGCTCTCGAGGACCATAATCTCAAGGACCTGCTCGCCGCCGGGGTGCTCGCGTCCGTCCACTCCGACGACCCCGCCTACTTCGGCGGCTACGTGGACGCCAACTACCGGGAGACCGCGCGGGCCCTCGGGCTGACCCCGGCGCAGCTCAAGACGCTCGCGCGCAACTCCTTCCTGTCGTCCTGGCTCGCCGGCCCCGAGAAGGACCGGCACCTCGCCGAGATCGACCGCGTCGCGGCCTCGTAAAAAGCGGGAGCCCTCCGCGGCCGCGGAGGGGTCCTTACTTCGTCATCGCGACGGCGAACTTCGCCAGCACGGTCGCGCGCCGCAGGTCCGGCTTGGGCCGGATGTCGGTCGGGACCAGCGCCCGGCACGCCTCCAGCGCCACGTCGAAGGCGGTGATCGCCTTCTGCTTACGATGCTTCTTTCTCACTTCTCTCACCTCCTTGCGGCTTCGTCCGCATTAAATCGAAGAGCCCCGGGCCGACGGCCCGGGGCTCCGCTTCGCGCGCGAAAGATTCGCGCTCTAGACGGGCGCCTCCGAGCCGCGGGACGGACCGAGATCGGTCCAGCCGCAGGCCGCTGATTGGTTCAGGCATTCTTTGGTCGTCATGATTAAAAAAGAGCGGACAGGAAAATGGGCGCGCCGCGCGCGCCCGTCGTGACTCTTGAAGTATAGCCGGATCCCTTGATTTGTCAAGGCTCCGACGAGCTCGAACTGTTTCCGGAAACAGTCGCGCGCTAGCCGATGCGGCGGGCGCGCGAGGCGAGCAGGGGCAGGGATTTGTCGAGGCGCGCGTTCATGTCGAAGTGGCCGAACGCGTGCTCCTCGTGCGTGTGGCGGATCTTGAGCGCCTTGAGGGCGTCGGAGAAGCGGCGCGCGCCGAGGTGGAGGTTGAACTCGTCCTTGAGCCCGGCGTCGAACCACAGCGTCTTGAGGCGCCGCAGGGCCCCGGCGTGCTTGGCCGCGGCGTGCACGGGGTCGAGCGCCTGCCAGCGCTTCCACACCGCCGGCACGAGCTCGCCCGTGCGGACGTCGCAGGGGAGATCGAAGCCGAGCGGGGATCTCTCGTTGGGCGAGTAGCAGGCGGCCATCGCGACGATGTTGATGGCGGCGTGATCGAAGCCGTCCTTGGTCCGCGAGGCGAGGAACTCCTCGACGAAGCGCTTGGGCGTCGCCCCCCGGAGGCCGAGGGCGGACACGAACTTGTACATGTCGAGCCCGTAGGCGGCCTCGAAGCCCATGTCCCCGCTGTGGCTGACGCAATGCCCGAAGACCTCGGGATGGCGCATGGCCAAGGTCAGCGCGCCGAAGCCGCCCGAGGATTTTCCGATGACGGCGCGGCCCTCCGGGTGTCGGACGGTCGCGTGCTTGCCGTCGATGTAGCCGACGGCCTCGTACACCGTGAAATCACCGTAGCGGCCGGTCGCCGTCGAGTTCAGGTACTGCGAGCCGCCGTAGGCGGTGAAGCCGTCGACGATGACGATGATCGCCTCGCGCGACTTGCCCTCGGCGATCAGGCGGTCGAAGCGCTCGGCGATGTTCTCCTTCCACGGGTTGTAGTTGATGGCTCCGCGGGCGGTGCCGGTGAAGCCGGGAAGATAGTAGATGACGGGGTAGCGGCGGCCGCGCGCGGTCCCGTAGGAAGGGGGCAGGTAGACGGGAATCTCCCGGCGGCGGGGATCGCCGAGCGGGTTGTCCTTGAGCACGATGCTCGAGATGGTCTCGATCTGGATTCGGCCTTTCATCGGGGGCCTCCAAGGGCGCGGCGCAGGGCGCCGCCCGAGCGTGCGAGCAGCTCGCGCGCGGCCGCGGCGGACAGGCTCCGGCGCGCCATCACGACGGCGGTCTTCACGCTGCCGTCCGCGGCGCGAAACAGCGCGCTCGCGCGCGCCGGCGTCACGCGGCCGAGGTCGGCGACGATGCGCTCCCCCCGCAGCCGGAGCTTGCGCGAGGTCGGCTTGAGATCCACCATCCAGTGGTCGTACACCTTGCCGATCCGGATCATCGCCCCCGTGGTCAGCGCGTTGAGCACGAGCTTGGCCGCGGTGCCGGCCTTCAGGCGGGTCGAGCCGGTCACGACCTCCGGGCCGACGAGGGGAGCGATCACGATGTCGGCGTGCCGGCCTTTCGGCCGGCCGTTCGACGTCACGAGAATGGTCGCCGCTCCCCGCCGCTTCGCCTCGGCCAGCGCCGCGTGGACGAACGGGGTGACGCCGCTCGCGGCGACGCCGATGACGGTGTCGCCTTTGCGAACGCCGGCCACGGCCTTGATGCCGAGCGCCGGCTCGTCCTCGGCGCCCTCCTTGGCGCGGAACACCGAGGGCTTCCCCCCGGCGATGACCGCGCGGATCTGGCGCGCCGACGTGTTGAAGGTGGGCGGGCACTCCGCCGCCTCGAGCACCGCGAGGCGCCCGCTGGTCCCGGCGCCGAGCAGCAGCACCGAGCCGCCGGAGGCGAGCGTCCGGGCGAGCGCGCCCACCCCCAGCGCCAGCTCGCGCTCCACGCGCGCGACGGCGGCCGGCACGAGGCGGTCCTCGGCGACGATCAGGCGCACGATCTGAGCGGAGGACTTGGTGTCGATGTTCCGCGTGCGCGGATTGGCCTGCTCCGTGGGCAGACGCGCGTAGGCCCGGGCGGAGAGGAGCTTCACCTCAGTCGTCGCCGCCGTCGTCCGGCTCGATGGACGGCGGCGGCGTGCCGGTGTCGTCGATGAGCGTCTTGTCCGGGCCGCGCATGCGGGAATTGTCCATCGAGGTGGTCCCGCCCGTCAGCGCCTCGGTGGAGACGGCCGGCGCCTCCGGCGCGATCGGGTCGGAGAGCCAATCGATGACCTGGCCGACCAAGGCGCGCTGCGCCCGGAACATGAGCGTGCCGCGCTCCTGCGGGACCGTGATCAACGTCGCGTGGCGGTCGCCGACCGCGGATTTCGCGAAGGCGTACAGGATCGGGACCTCCTTCGCGGTGCGCTTGTCCGCCTCGGAGTAGACCATCAGCACCGGCGTGGGAATCGGACGCTTGAGCGCGCGAAGCGCGTTCGGAGTCAGGACCTCCTGCCAGCGCATGCCCGGGGAGAGCATGACGACGAGCGGCACCTTCTGATGCGTCGCCGCGTAGCGGATGGCGATGCTGCCGCCGACCTCGGAGCCGATGAGCCCGATCGAGTCCTCCGGCACCCCTTGGCCCGCGAGCCAGCCGACGGCGGCCTCGGCGTCGCGCGACATCTCCGCGAAGTCGTTGGCGGTCCGGGTCGCGCGCAGCTTCTTCCAGGTCAACGTCTCGCCGGAAGGGCTGACGCGGCTTTCCCCGTGGCCGCGAAGGTCCACGGCCATCACGCCGTAGCCCGCCCGGGTCAGCGGGAACGCCAGGCGCTTCCAGTCCTCTTTGCGCTGACCGGTGCCGTGCAGCAGCAGCAAGGTGAGCTTGCCGGGCACCGACGGCGCGAACATCGCCTTCAGCGTCCAGCCGTCCACGGTCTTGAGCTCGACCGCCTCTCCGGGCAAAGAAGGCCCGGCGGGCTTCGAAGCCGGAGCCGCCCCGGCTCCGACGGCGAGCGCGACGACGAGAAGCACCGCGGGCTTCATGGCCTTAAGGGATGAGCTCTTCCTTCTTGAACCACAGCGCGACTTCCTTCGCCGCGTCCGTCGGGTCCGAGGAGGCGTGGATCACGTTCTCGAACTGCTTGGTGACGCTGTTCATGCGGCCGAACGAGCCGCGGATCGTGCCGGGGGCGGCCGCCTCCGGGTTCGTGGCGCCCGCGACGGCGCGGACGGCCTTGATCGCGTTCTCGCCGCGGTACACGAGGGCGAGGATGCGGCTGTCCGAGATGCCGTGATAGCCGCCGCGGATGTACTTGATCAGGTCCTCGAAGAAGGGCTTGTCGGACAGCGACGAGTAGTGGTCGCGCGCCAGCTTGTCGGTGACGACGATCATTTTCGCGCCGACCATCTCGAGGCCGGTGGCGTCGAGGCGGTCGATGGTGAGGCCGGTCAGCTTGCGGAAAGCGCCGTCCGGCTTGATGAGGATGAGCGTCTGTTCGATGGCCATGCCGCGATTCTAGCGAATAAGGGCCTATGAAGGAAAGGAGCCTAGGCCTTCGGGGCGGCGATTATATATCGTTGACCATGCGCTTCCGGCTCCTCATCCTCGCCCTCGCCCTCGCCGCCCCGGCGGCGGCGGCCCCGCCCGAGATGGAGCGGGAGCTGGCGAGCATCGTCGATCTGTTCTACGACATGGACTTCGACAAGGCCCGCGCCGCGGCGGACGCGCTGGCCGCCCGCCATCCCCGCCATCCCGCGGGCCCCTTTTACCGCGGCGTCTCGACGTATCAGCGCTGGATCGCCGAGGGCATGCGCTCGACCGAGACCTACCGCGCCTTCGAGCTCGACAGCGAGGCGTCCGAGGCGGCGGCCAAGGCGCTGATGAAGACGAACCCCGCCGAGGCCCACTACTACCTGGGCGCCACGCTCGGCTTCCGGGCGCGCGCGAACGTCGCCCGCCGGAATTTTTTCCGGGCCGTGCCCGACGGCTCCGCGGCCGTCAAGCACCTCAAGAAGGCGCTCGCCCTCGACCCGGCTCTGTCCGACGCGCGCCTCGGCATGGGCATGTACCATTACTTCGCCGCGCGCATGCCCTCCGGGGCCAGGCCCTTCGCGTACATGCTCATCGGCGAGGGCGCCGACCGCAAGCGCGGCCTGGCCGAGCTCTGGAGCGTCGCGGAGACGACGGGGATCGCGCGGATGGAGGCCCGCTCCGTGCTCGCCTCCATCCTCTCGAAGGACGAGGAGGCCGACTGGGAGACCGCCGACAGGCTGCTCGCGGAGTTGACCGCGCGCTATCCGCACAACCCGATCTTCCGCCTGCGCCGTGCCTACGTCGCCGAGCGCCGCGGGGATTACGACATGGCCGTCGCGCTCGCCGACCCCGACGGCCCCTGGATCAAGACCCTGCATCCCTCGGTGCGCACGCCCGCCCGCGCCTGGGCGCTGTACCGCGCCGCCGAGAGCCGCCTGCTCCAGGGTCGTCCCGCGGAGACCGAGGCTTGGCTGAGCGCCCTGGGCCGGCTCCCCCACCCGCGCGGCATGAAGGACTGGGTTATCCTGCGCCGCGCGAACCTGCTCGACTCCCAAGGCAAAACCGCCGAAGCCGACGCGCTCTACGCCCGCGTCAAGGACAAGACGGCCGCTTCCCTCGCCGAGCGCTTCCGCCTCGACCGCTACCCCGCCGGCCCCAAGGACGCCGCCCCCTTCTTCACCGGCTACTGACACCGACAGTTATTTCAAAGGCGCATCGTTGAAACGTTCCTTTTCGCGCCAGAAGGCCCGGAAGCCCGAGCCGGCGGGGGCGACGCGCGGATAGGAGGCGGAGGCGTTTTTTCCGGAGAGCGTCTTCGGCTTGGACCACGAGCGGCCGTCGGCGCTCAGCGCGCTCCAGATCCGGCCGCCGTCGCTCCACACGGCGGCGAGGCGCGCGCCGGAGGAGGTCAGGTCGGCGTGCTTGGCGCCCGCGCCGCCGAGCTCCACGGCGCCTTCCCAGGCCAGGCCGTCCTTCGAGGAGAGCACGTACAGGCCCGCCTTCTCCTCATGTCCCGTCCAGACCACGGCATGGATATCCCCGCTTCGCGCCGCGAGCGCTCCGCCCACGTGCGGGCAGCCGTTGAAACCCCAGCCGAACGCTCCCGCGGCCGCCGGCTTGCTCCAGGTCGCGCCGCCGTCGCGCGAGACGGCCGCGTTCATGTCGCGGGGGTCCTTGCCCCGGTACAACGCGTGCACCGCGCCGTCGCCGGCGGCGAGCGCCGCGTTCCAGCAGCACTCGCACGCGTCGGGGTCGAGGACGAAGGGCGCCGACCAGCTGCGGGCGCCGTCGGTCGAGCGCGAAGCCATGACCTTCGATTTGGACTCGCGGTCGAGCCAGACCGCGTGCAGAACCCCCGAAGAGAGCGCCAGCGCGGGAAACCGCCGGCCGTGGGTCCCGCCTCCCGAGGGGCTCGCCGCCTCGCCCCAGGACCGGCCGCCGTCCGTTGAGCGGGCGACCGCCAAGGGACCGGAATGCATCGGGCCGTCGCCGGAGCGCGCCCACACGGCGTACACCGCGTCCCCCTCGGCGGCGACGCGCGCGTCGCCCGCGCTGAAATGGTAGGCGGGGCGGCCGCCGTCGACGCGGACCGGAGCGGTCCAGGTCTTGCCCCCGTCGTCCGAACGAAGATAATGCAGCGCGACGTCTTTTCCGGATCGGCCCTCGAGGCGGTGGAGACGGCCGCGGTCGGCATAGACGTCGAAGCCGCCGGGCGCCGCCGAGGCCGTCATGGCGAAAAACGCGAGAAGATAAGCGATCATGATTCCCCCTAAAACCTAGAAGTGAAGAGTGAGGCCGCCGTAAGCGGAACGGCCCTGCCCGGCGAAGAAGGCCTGCTTCGCGGCAAGGCTCGCCGGCGTGTCCGTGCTCGAGTCCGAGACCGTGACGGCCGAGCCGTCATAGGCCTTGTTCATCACGTTGCGCAGGTCGAAGGTCAAGGTCACGCGCTTGATCCGCCCCCAAGACACGCCGCGCTTCCAGTGCGCGTTCAGGTTGAGCAAAGTGTACTGATTCGCGCGCAAGGTGTTCGCGTTGTTGACCGCGTAATCCGAGACCCGGTTCACCTCGAGCCAGCCCCCGGGAAGCCCGGCCTTGTCCCAGCCCGCGCGCGCGTTGAGCACCGAGCGCTCCACACCCGGCAGGCGCGAGCCCGCCCGGTCATGCGAGGCTCCGCCGCCGACCGACTCACGGAAGGTCCGGTACACGTGGTCGTTGAAGGTCCACGCCCCGGCCAGCAGAAGGCCGTCGGGGCTTCGCCAGTCGGCCCACAGCTCGACGCCGCGATGATCGGCGCGCGGCGCGTTCGAGGTGAAGGCGCTGAGGCCCGCCCCGGGAGTCTGCGTGACGAACTCGTTCCAGTACACCTCGTAATACGCGGCGGCGTCCCACGACAGCCCCCCCGATCTCCCCCCCGCGCCGGCCTCGAAGCCCAGGTTGCGCTGGGGCTTGAGCCCGCTGTTGTTTCCCGTCAGGCCGTCGGGCGTGGTCGTCAGCTGGCCGATGCTCGGCGTGCCGTAGCCCATGCCCGCGCGGAGCCGGCCGGTCCAGGTCCGCGACTTGTAGTTCAGCGCGGCCTCGGGCGCCGCGTTGTAGAACAGCCGGTCGGCGTCCACCCGCGAATAGGTTTCCGCCGCCGTGCGGGTCTGCACGGACGCCTTCACCTGCGACTGCTCCGCGCCCAAGCCCGCGATCGCCGTCCAGCGCGGCGCGAACTCCAGCTCCTCGCGGAAGCGAAAGCCCAGATTCTGATGGAAGCCGCGCGTGTTCGACTGCAGGGCGCCCCGGGTACCCGCCCAGTCGGCCAGGTTGCGGAACGAAGACGACTCCTGCTCCATCTTGTTGAAGAACACGCCCGCGTAGTGCTTCGCGTTCATGCCTCCCAGGGTTCCTTCGCGCGTCACGTCGGCGTATTGATGGAAGTTCGGATTGACGTTGTCGCCGATCGTGCCGAAGGTCTGGTTGATGTCCTTGACATCGTACGCCCCGAGGAAGCGCCAGCCCGTCTCGGGGTCGAGCTGCTGCTCATAGCGCCCCCCGACGATGGTCCGCCGGTCCCGGCGATTTTGGGAGGCCTGCTGGGCGGTGACGATCCCCACGCCGGTCACGTTCGTGACGCCGGCGCCGCGCGGGTCCGCGTCCATCTGCGCGCGCGACAGGCGGCTGGGGACCTGCGCCTCCATGTCGTTGTTCAGGAACTTGAACACGAAGGTCCGGCTCTCGTCGATGTAGAACCGCCCGACGACGTTCTCCGTCACGGTCTTATAGCCGTTGTGATAGGTATAACCGTCGGCGCGGATGTGGCTGGCGAAGGCGGAGTACTCGAAGGACTTGGCGCGGCGGCCGAGATGCAGGCGCTCGTTCTGATACCCGTACGAGCCCACGGTGACCCCCGCGTCGAGCCCGTCCACGTCGCGCCCGAGCCGCGTGCGGAAGTTCACCGCGCCGCCGAGGGCGTAGTTGTCGTGCTGGGACGACGAGGGCCCGCGCAGGACGTCGATGCCTTCGTACGCATTGGGGTCGTGGATGTCCGTGCGCGAGAGGCCGTCGGACTGCGTGACGGGAAACCAGTCCTCGTACATTTTGATGTTCCGGATCGCGAAGCTCGTCTTCGCGCCCGAGCCCCGCACGGAGATCGACACGTCGCGCGGGCCGTTGGACTGCTTGGCGAATACGCCGGGCATCTTGTCCATCAGGTCCTTGAGGCTGAACGCGTCCACGGATTCGAGCACGCCGCGCTCGACGCGGCCGATGGCGCGGGCGGACGGATTTTCCTGGATACGGGTCCCCAGAACGACGACCGGCTCGAGCATGACCGCTTCGGCGGCGCGGCAGGACGGCGGCGGAAAGGCGAACGCCAGGACGGCAAAAAGAAGATTCATGGTTCCTCCCTGAATGATCAACGCGCCGAGAGGCGCGGACGGCTAGGCGGGGAGGGCGGTCTTGGGAGGAGGAACGGCGGGGCGGAAGGCGAACGACGATGCGGACGCGGACCTCGAGGCGAAGGCGGCGCTCGCGGAAAGAGCGGCCTCGAGCGGGGAAAACACGGACACGGCGAGTTCAAGGCTCGGCGCGGAGCCGGGGATCGCGATATACCGCTCGGCGGAGGCGCCTTTATCGACGATCTTGCAGACCGGGCACGGCCTCTCGCCGGAGAAGGTGGACTTAAGCGTTTCCGACCAGGACGATTCGCCCGCGCGCGTCGCGATCATGCCCGCCCAAGCCGCGCTTTGAAGAGCCGCCCAGTGCGCGCCGGTGCCGTACAGCACCGAGGCGACGAGCAGCAGGCGCACGAGCTTCTTCACGCGGCGATTATATCAGCTTAGGGGCGCAGGGGACAGGCGCTGTAGGCGACGTTCTTCTTGAGGAAGGGCGCCAGGTCGAGGCAGCCCACGCCGTGCGAGGTCTTGAACGTGGAGACCGAGCCGTCCTTCAAGGAGCAGCGTTCGACCGCCGGGCAGATATCGCAGTCCTCATGATAGAAGAACGCGTCCGTCGTGGTCAGCAGGACGAGGGACAGGCCGTCGCGGGAGAAGCCTTTTTTCAGCGCGCCCTTGAAGTCGCGCACGCCGACGCCGAAGGCCTTCTTGAGCGAAGCCTCGCAAAGCGGAAGGGCCGCGTACGCGGCGTCGATCTGGGCCGGCGAGCACATGTGAGCGGCCGCGTCGGCCTTCCGCTGCAGGGAGCGCTTCGCTTGGGCATCGGAGATCTGCCGCGTCGATTCGCTGATGCGGTCGACGGCGGCGTTGAAGGCGTCCTCCGACATGGCCGGGGCCGCGGGAGCGAGCACGGCGAGGAACGCTGCGGCGAGAAAATGGATTTTGAGATTGTGCATGGGAGCATTATACCGTGTCGCCCCGTCGAGGAATATCGGGCTTAAGACCCAGGCGCTCCGGCCGGGAGGCCTAGAGCGCGCGGCGCATGATGGGGCGGGTCCTGGAGCGGCGAACGGCTTCCTTGAACCCCGCCCTCGTGAAGGCCGGGAGCAGGCCCCACCAGACGAACGCGGCGGGGGCCTTCTTGCCCCGCGTGTCGATCGGATAGCCCTCGAGCATCGTCGCCCCCTTTTTCGCGGCGTAAGCGGCGGCGGCCTCGAGAAGCGCCGTCGTCACGCCCCGGCCGCGAGCCTCCTTCGCCGTGAAGAAGCACGGCACGGACCAAACCGACCGCCCGTCGACGGGCTTGAGCACGCGGGAGGTCTCCAGGCGCCGGTACGCCTCGCGCGGGGCCAAAGCCGCCCAGCCGACGGCGCGTTTGCCCTCATAGGCCAGCAGGCCCGGGACCTCTCCGGCCCTCACGATCGCGCGCATGTGGCGCTTGTTCTTGGCGCCGCGATTGGCGCGGAACTCGGCCGCGGTCTGGCGGTTCCAGAGGCACCAGCAGCCCGCGCAGGCGCCGCGGGGGCCGAACAGCGCCTCGAAGTCTTTCCAGCGGGACGGCGTCAGGGGCTTGATGGTCGGCATGGAGGCAGTATATTTAATAGAATCGGGGTCATGGCGCGGATACTGCTCGTCGACGATGAGCGCGACGTCGTCACGCTCATCAAATTCATGCTTGAGAAAGACGGACACACGGTCATAGCCGCGTTCGACGGAGCCGAGGCGCTCGCCAAGGCCGGCATCGAGCCGCGCGACGAGACCGCCGTCATTCCCGACCTCGTGATCCTCGACGTCATGATGCCCGTCATGGACGGCTATACGGTCTGCGCCCGCCTGCAGGAGGACGCCCGGACGAAGGCCGTGCCGGTCCTCGTCCTGACCGCCAAGGGCGCCGTGAAAGACGACTTCAAGCCGGACTGCCGCGTGACCGAGCATCTCGAGAAGCCCTTCGACCCCAAGGCGCTGCGCGAGCTGGTCGCGGGCCTGCTGGAGAGGCGCTGATGCCCGCCATCCTCGTCGTCGACGACGAGCCCGATATCGTCACCTTGCTGCGCTTCGCCCTCGAGAAGGAGGGCTACCAGGTCGGCGAGGCGGGCAACGGCCAGATCGCGCTCGAGCGCCTCGGCATCGAGCCGGCCAAGCCCGAGTCCCCCCTTCCCGACCTCATCGTCCTCGACATCATGATGCCCGTGATGGACGGCTATCAGCTCAACATGCGCCTGCAGACCGAGCCCCGCGCCAAGGACATCCCCATCCTCGTGCTGACCGCCAAGGGCCAGAAGATGCGCGACCTCTTCGAGATGGCGCCCAACGTGGCGGCCTACGTCCAGAAGCCTTTCGACCCGAAAATGCTCAGAGAGCTGATCGCGGGCATCCTCGCCTCGCGCGGAGAAAAGAAGAATGTCTGACAAGCCCACCCCGCCCGCCGTCGCCCCCGACGAAGGCCGCGGCCTCGAAGAGCTCATGGCCGTCAAAAAGGCCAAGATCGCGGACATGCGCGCCCGCGGCATCGACCCCTTTCCTCCCCGCACGGTGCGTCACAACGAGTGCTCTTCCGTTAAAAAACTCGGCACGACTTTGACCGAACCCATGCAGCACTCGACCGAAAAGGTCGCCCTCGCCGGCCGCCTCGTCGAGCTGCGCGACATGGGCAAGTCCATCTTCGGACGCCTCGCCGACCTGTCGGGCACCGCGCAGGTTTATTTCAAGAAGGACGCCCTGCCCGAGAATGTTTTTGCGCTCGTCAAGCGGGACCTCGCCGTCGGGGATTTCGTCGCGGCCTCCGGCTCGGTGTTCATCACCAAGACCGGAGAGCCCACGGTCGCCGTCGAGCACGCTGCCGTCCTTGCCAAGGCCATCCGGCCGATGCCCGAGAAATGGCACGGCATCACCAACACCGAGCTGCGCTACCGCCAGCGCCACCTCGACCTCGTTTCCACCGCCGAATCGCGAGAAACTTTCATCAAGCGCGCCAAGATCGTCTCCACGATCCGCCGCGTCCTCGACTCGCGCGGCTACATCGAGGTCGAGACCCCCGTCCTGCTCGGCCAGGCCGGCGGCGCCTCCGCCCGCCCGTTCCACACGCGCCACAACGCCCTCGAGCAGGACATGGTCCTGCGCATCGCCACCGAGCTCTACTTGAAAAAGCTCGTCATCGGCGGCTTGGATCGCGTCTACGAGATCGGCCGCGTGTTCCGCAACGAGGGGGTCGACACGAGCCACAACCCCGAGTTCACCATGCTCGAGGCCTACGAGGCCTATTCCGACTATGAGGGAATGGCGTCGCTGTTCGAGACCTTGCTCACCGAGTGCGCCGACGCCTGCGGCGTCAGCGAGGTCGAGTGGCGAGGCAAGAAGATTTCGCTGAAAGCTCCGTTCAAGCGGCTGTACCTGCCCGAGATCTGGAAGGACCGCTGCGGCGAGCCGATCGAGAGCGTGCTGGAAGGCAAGGGCTTCAACCGGCCCGGCCTCTTGAAGCTCGCCGAAAAGCTCGGGATACACGCCGGCGAGAAGACCCCCAGCGCGAAGCTCTTCGATCGCATCGTCGAGTCGAAGATCGAGGACCTGCTCGAGCAGCCGACCTTCCTGTTCGACCACCCGACCGCGATCACCCCGCTCGCGAAGCTGAAGCCGGGCACGCAGTCGCTCGTCGAGCGCTTCGAATGCTTCGCCGCTGGCATCGAGCTGTCCAACGCCTACTCCGAGCTCAACGACCCCCAGGACCAGCGCGACCGCCTGGTCGAGCAGATGAAGCAGAACGCCGCCGGCGACGCCGAGGCCGACCTGCTCGACGAGGACTTCATCCAGGCGATGGAGGCCGGCATGCCCCCGATGGGCGGCATCGGCGTCGGCATCGACCGCCTGACGATGTTCCTGACCGGTAGGGACTCGATTCGCGACGTGATACTTTTCCCGACGCTCAAGCACGAAAAATCCGCGTGAGCCTCGAGCTTTTCATCTCGCTGCGCTACCTCAAAGCCAAGCGCAAGGGCTTGTTCGCCGTCGTCACGACCTTGATCGGCGTGGCCGGAGTCACGGTGGGAGTCGCCGCTTTGCTCACCACGCTCTCGGTGATGAACGGCTTCCAGACCGACATCCAGAAGAAGATCGTCGGCGCCCAGGCGCACCTGACGGTACTCGGCGCGCGCTCCGCGCAGGACGTGGCGGACACCTTGGCCGTCGTGCGGGCCGACCCGGATCACGAGGCGTCCTCCCCCTTCGCGCTCGGCCAGGCGATCCTCACCGTGAGGGACCGCTCGATCGGCGTCGTCGTCAAAGGCATCGACCCCAAGCGCGAGTTCGCGGTCAACGACCTCGCGGCGAAGCTGACCTCCGGCTCCTGGGAGAATATCGGCGAAGGGAAGGTCCCGGGCATCGTGCTCGGCGTCGAGCTCGCCGACCATCTCGGCTCCGAGGTCGGCGACGAGGTCGTCCTGGTTTCCCCCAAGAGCGTGGCCACCCCGCTGGGGCTGCTGCCCAAGATGCAGAAGTTCCGCGTCGCGGGCACGCTCAAGACCGGCTACTACGAGTACGACAGCGCGTCGGCCTGGACCGGGCTCGAGGCCGCCTCCAAGTTCCTCGGCGTGGACGCGGGGGCCTCCGGGGTCGGCGTGAAGCTCAAGGACCTGCGCCGCGTCGACGCCGCCGCCCAGCGCCTGCGCGCCGTCGTCGGCTTCAGCAAGCTCGTGCGCACCTACGCGCAGATGAACCAGACCCTGTTCGCCGCGCTGAAGCTCGAGAAGGCCGTGATGTTCATCATCCTGACCTTGATCACTTTGGTCGCTTCGCTCGGCATCGCCTCGACCTTGATCCTGCGCTCGGTGGAGAAGACCCGGGACATCGGCCTGCTCAAGGCGATGGGGGCGGGCCCAGGCCTCATCCGCCGGATCTTTCTGGTCGAGGGCTTCCTCATCGGCAGCGCGGGCGTCCTGATGGGGCTCGGCCTGGGCATGCTCCTGTGCTGGATCATCGGGAACTTCCAGATCGTCGAGCTTCCCCCCGACATCTACTATCTCTCGCGCGTCCCCGTGGACGTGCGCCCCGGAGACGTCGTCGCGGTCACCGGCACGGGCCTGCTGCTCTCGCTGCTCGCCACGCTCTACCCCGCCTCGCGCGCCGCGAAGGCCGATCCCGTCGAGGCCATCCACTATGGATGAGGCCGCGATCGTCGTCAGAGGCGTCAGCAAGTCCTACGGCCAAGGCCCCGCCGCCGTTTCCGTCCTGCGCGGGATCGACTTCACGGTCGCCTCGGGGGAATTCATCGCGATCCTCGGGCCCAGCGGCTCGGGCAAATCCACCTTGCTGAACCTGCTCGGCCTCATGGACCGTCCCGACGCCGGCGAGCTGACGGTGCGCGGCCGCCGCGCCGCCGACCTCGCCGAGCTCGAGCGCGCGAAGATGCGCTGCGCCCACATCGGCTTCGTCTTCCAGTTCGACTCGCTGCTGCCCGAGTTCACCATACTCGAGAACGTCCTGATGCCCGCCCGACTCGCGATGGCCAACGGCCTGTCCGGCGAGTCCCTCGCCGAATCCACAATACGCGCGACCGCCTTGCTCGAGTCCCTCGGCATCGGCGCCCTGCGCGACCGCTTCCCCTCGCAGACCTCGGGCGGCGAGCGCCAACGCGCGGCGATCGCGCGCGCCCTGATCAACAAGCCCTCCGTGATCCTCGCCGACGAGCCGACCGGCAACCTCGATCGCGCCAACGGCGACCGCGTCTTCGCCGACTTCCGCCGCGTCGCCCGCGAGCAGGGCGCCGCCGTCGTCCTCGTCACCCACGACGAGCCCGCCGCCCAAGCCGCCGACCGCATCCTCCGTATGTCCGACGGCCGCCTTAAATAGGTGCCAGGCCTCCCATTATCCCATTACTTTCGCGCGCGTAACGGCTGACGGTGCTGCGCGTCGCGTTAAGCCATTTCGCGGCCGCCGACTGATTATGCCCATTGCGCGCGGCCTCGGCGACGAACATGCGTCTCGCCGCTATAAGGGTCGGAACGCGAATGCGGGAACGAAGCTCCGAATCAGCGATGCCCGCCTGCGCCATGATGGCCCGACCGATGGCGTCGAGGTCGAGGGGGGCGGAATCGTCCGGTCGCGTCAGATCGATTTCCCGAGTTCCCTGAGGCCAGGGATCGAAGTCCTCCGTGCCGCTCGCCGCATCAATGCCGGGGCGGAAACTCGACCAAGGCCAGTCTTGGGGCGCGGAAACCGACCCCGCCCGGACTGGATTCAGGTGAATGTACGGGATAAGCCCGGCGAGATATCGGTCATCAAGGCATAGGACCGCCTTGTAGCGTGCCTGGAACAGGTGCCCGGTTCGATCATGACGGCGATTGAACATTGTTCCATGACCGCCGATCAGACCGTGCATGCAGGATGAGAGCGCTATCTTCGCCACCCGGATCGCCAGATGAAAGTGGTTTCCCATCAGACAATACGCGAGAATTTCGGAGCCGGTCCGCTCCGTCATTCGCCGCATTCCTTCCAGAAAATGCCGGCGGTCGAAATCGTCGGCATAGATGGAACACCCGTTGACGCCGCGCGCCATCGCGTGATAAACCGCCCCTACAAAATGAATTCGATGTGCTCTACCCATACCTATCATACGATTGAGGGTGCCAAATTGTTCCCTCGCGAGTAATGGGATAATGGGAGGCCTGGCACCAATTTGGAGGGCCGGGCAAAAAAAGGACCCCGGTTCAGCGTCGGACCGGGGTGGAGACGCCAGCGCTGTCCGGTTTTCACCTTCGGGCGCCTTGGTCAGTCGAGTTATTTCATCGTAGGGCCTTTGAGTGGCCTCTGTTTTCCGCCCCGAGGGGCGGCTGTTTTGGATGAGTCCTCGACCTTAAGGCCTGTCGGCGTCTTCAGTTACATTGTAGGCCCAAACCTGATTTAAATCAATGGCGGTTATGGAATGATTTTGTATCCTTTTCTCGTCGAGCGAGACGCCGCGCCGGGGGTAATTAATGAAGATTTACATCGACGGCAAGTTCTACGATAAGGACGACGCCAAAATCTCCGTTTTCGACCACGGCGTGCTCTACGGCGACGGGATTTTCGAGGGCATCCGCGCCTACAACGGCCGCATCTTCCGGCTCGACGACCACCTCAAGCGCCTCGCCGAGTCGGCGAACGCCATCCTGCTCAAGCTCCCCCTGCCGGTCAAGGAGATCGAGAAGGCGATATTAGAAACCGTCCAGCTTAACGGCCTCCGAGACGCCTATATCCGCCTCGTCGTCACGCGCGGCGTCGGCGACCTGGGCCTCGACATGCGCAAGTGCAAGGCCGGAGCGACGCTGTTCATCATCGCCGACCGCATCGAGCTGTACCCGGAGGAGTTCTACGAGAAGGGCCTCACGGTCATCACCTCGACGATCCGGCAGAAGGGCTTGGACCAGGTCACCCCCGGCGTCAAGTCGCTGAACTACCTCGCGAACATCCTCGCGCGGGCCGAGGCCACCGCGGCCGGCGCGCAGGAAGCGATCCTGCTCAACGCGACAGGACACGTCTCGGAGTGCTCCGGCGACAACATCTTCTACATCAAGGACGGCAAGATCTTCACCCCGCCGACCTCCGCGGGCATCCTTGTGGGCGTCACGCGCAACGTCGTCATGGAGCTGTGCGAGAAGAAGCTCGGCGTGAAGGTCATCGAGCGGAACTTCCCGCGCTACGACCTGTACGGCGCCGACGAGGTGTTCCTGACCGGCACCGGCGCCGAGGTCATCGCCGCCGTCAAGATCGACGGCAGGATCATCGGCAAGGGCGCGGCGGGTGCCACCACGAAGACCTTGATCAAGCACTTCCGCGACTACGCGAACTCGGCCGAGGCCGGCACGCCGGTGTACGAAGCCGTCAAGGCCAAGTAGCCTCCGTGCGCCTCGTCAGCTGGAACGTCAACGGCGTGCGCGCCGTCTGGAAGAAGGGCTTCGGCGAGTGGTTCAAGGCCGAGGAGGCGGACGTCGTCTGCCTCCAGGAGACGAAGGCCCAGCCCGACCAACTGACCCCGGACATGCTCAACCCGCACGGCTACCACGGCGAGTTCCACTGGGGCGAGAAGAAAGGCTATTCAGGAGTAGCCACGTTCTCGAAGCTCGCCCCATCGAAGGTCGAGCGCGGCTTCGGCATCGCGGCGTTCGACAACGAAGGACGCGTCCTGGCCACGAAGCACGGAGATATCACCCTCTTCAATATTTATTTTCCCAACGGGAAATCCCGCGAGGAGCGCCTGAAGTTCAAGCTCGACTTCTATGAGTCCTTCCTCGGCGAGGTCATCCCGCGCTATCGCAAACGCGGGGACGACAAGATCGTGATCTGCGGCGACGTGAACACCGCCCACAAGGAGATCGACCTCGCCCGCCCGAAGGAGAACCGCAAGATCTCCGGCTTCCTGCCCCAGGAATGCGAATGGATGGACCGGCTCCTCGCCGACGGCTTCATCGACACCTTCCGCGAGTTCGAGAAGGGCCCCGAGCACTACTCCTGGTGGGACCAGCAGTCCCGGGCCCGCGACCGCAACGTCGGCTGGCGCATCGACTATTTCTTCATCTCGAAGAACCTGAGGCCGCGGCTTAAAAACGCCTTCATACAGCCGCAGACGATGGGCTCCGACCACTGCCCCGTCGGCATCGAATTGGCCTAGCCGGGCGTAGGCCCAAAGACGCGGCGTTTTGTCCCCTTAGGTCCCGCGCGGGTCCGGCCCGCCCGCGGTAGCATGAGCCATGGCGCGCGCACTCGTCATCCTCCTGCTCTCGATCGCCCTCGGCGCGTCGTCCCGCCGCGCGGCCGCGGCGGCCCCCGAGGCGGCGGCCGACCTCAACGATACCTTCCGGGATATGTGGGAGCGCTTCCGCGGCCATAGGCCCCCGGCCGCGCCCCCGGCGGGCGACGCGTCGGCCCTGGGCCGACTCGTCTCCTGGAACGTGCAGGCGCTCGGCCGGAAGGCCTCCAAGGCCAAGAAGGACGCGCTGCGGCTCACTTTAGGCTCGGCCCTGGCCGGCGCCGGTTCGGCGATCCTCGCCGCCCAGGAGGTCGCCAACGACAAAGGAGCCGAGACGCTGTCGCGCCAGCTCCCCGGCGGGGGCCGCGGCTGGACGATGAGCTTCGAGGACACCTCGGCCGCGATGAATAACGCGATCTTCGCCGGCCCCGGCGTGACCGTCAACTGCTCGGGAAACCTCGAGCTCGAGGGAGTGCGGCACACTCCGCACATGGCTCACGTCACCGTCGGCAGCGTCGACTTCACCGTGCTCAGCGTGCACCTGAGCTACGCGAAAGGCGACGCCTCCGCCTCCGTGGCGGAGCTGCAGGTCATCATGGATTGGGTGCGCGAGCGTGCGGCTCAGCCCGGGGCCGATCCCGATTTCATCATCGCCGGCGACTTCAACCTTCCCACCGGCAGGGGCAAGGAGCTCAGCGTACGCTCCACGGACCGTTCCTGGGGCCCCATCGAGGACGCCCTCGGACCCGGCTTCACCGCGCTCGTCGACGAGCCCACTTCGCGCCGCGGCCGCCAAGGCTCCGCCAACAACTACGATCATTTCCTCGTCAGCGATGATTTCCTCGAGGAGGAGCTCGTCGTCGCGGGCGCCGTCAACACGGCCGAAGTGGAACTGGCCGAGCGCGAGGCCGGGACGCGCGCCTCGGATCATTATCCGATCGCGCTGACGTTCCGGAAGGCGGGCGCGGGGCGGGACGGCCGGGCCGTCGCGCTCGACGGCACCTCCATCTGCCGCTGAGCTAACCGCCGACGGTCAGGCGGAGGCGGCTTTCCCCGCCGTTGAGAAGGGCCTCCACGCGCGACCCCGCGGCGACCGGCGCCACGCCCGCGGGGGTTCCCGTGAAGATCAGGTCTCCCTCGCTGAGCCCGTAAGTCGAGTCGAGGTGCTCGATGATCTTTTCCACGGAGAAGATCATGTCCCAGGTGGTCCCGCGCTGGCGCACGGCCCCGTCCACGGACAGCTCGAGCTCGGAAGGCAAGGCCAGCGGGATGAAATTCCCGACCGCGGCGAAGCCCGGCCGGCCTTTGGCCGAGGTCCAGGGCAGGCCCTTTTTCTTGTCGGCTTCCTGAAGGTCGCGCGCGGTGAAATCGATACCGGCGGCCATCATCAGGCTCTGTCCCGCGGCGACGACGAGCTCCACCTCGTGATCCACCCGCCGGCTGTCCGCGGGCAGGCGCAGGACGCCGCCGTCGAGGAGCAAGGACGACGCGGGCTTGAGGAAGACGACCGGCGCGGCGGGGACCTCGTTGCCGAGCTCCTTGGCGTGCTCGGCGTAGTTGCGGCCGATGCACCAGATCGTGCCGACGGGCCGGCTCAGGCCCGGGAGGATCATCGCGGCAGGAGGTGCGCCTGGAAGAGGAACGCGAAGCCGAGGAAGGCGAAGAAGCCGACGACATCGGTGACTGTGGTCAGGAAGATGCCGGATGACTGCGCGGGGTCGAAGCCCAGGCGCTTCATCCCCAGAGGGATCACCGCCCCCGCGAAGCCGGCGGCGACGAGGTTGACGACCATCGCCAGACCGAGGACGAGCCCCATCCAGGGGTTGCCGTTCCAGAGCCAGACGCAGACGCCGGTGGCGAGACCGATGACGAGGCCGTTGACGAGGCCCACGCTGACCTCGAGCGTGGTCAAGCGCATGGCGTCGCGCAGGCGCACCTCTCCGACGATGAGCCCCCGAAGCACGACCGACAGGGACTGCACGCCCGAGTTGCCGCCCTGGCCGGCGACGATGGGAAGGAACACGGCCAGAACGGCGATCCGCGCGATGAGGTCCTCGAACACCGCGACGACGGCCGAGGCCAGGAAGGCGGTGGCGAGGTTGACGGTGAGCCAGGGAAGGCGCTGGCGCACCTTGAAGAGCAGCGGGGAGAAGGCGCGTTCTTCGGCGCTCGCGCCGAAGAGTCTTTGCAGGTCCTCGGTCGCCTCCTCCTGGGAGGACTCGAGCAGATCCGAGGTGCGCACGGCGCCGAGCAGACGTCCCTGGGCGTCGACGACGGGGATCGAGAGGTAGCCCTTCACCTTCGGCTCGGAGATCAGCTCCTCGCGGTCGATGTGCGCGGGGACGGAAACGACGTCCGTGCGCATGATGGTCTCGACGCGGGCGTCGTCCTCCGCGAGCAGCAGGTCGCGCATGTTGAGCACGCCGAGCAGACGGCGCTGCGCGTCGACGACGTAAGCGTAGCTCTGCGGATGCTTGGTGGCCGTGATCGTCTTCAGGCGGATGACGACGTCGCGCACGCTCGCGTCCTTGGAGAAGGCGACGACGTCGGTGCGCATGATCTGGCCCACGCTGTGGTCGGGGTAGGAGAGCCGCTCCTCGAGCTCGCGGCGGCGTTCGGGCGAGAGCGAGGCGAGCAGGACGCGGCGAGACTCGTCCGTCAGGGCGCGAAAAGCGTCGGCGGCGTCGTCGGCGTCGGCGAGGCCGAGCAGGGTCGCCGCGGGCTCGGGGACGAGGTGCTCATAGATGGCGGCCTCGGACTGAGGGTGCACCCGCGCGAGAAGGCGCGCGGCGGCCTCATGGGGCAGGGCACGCACGATGGAGGCCGCGCCCCGCGGCGACAAGCCCTCCAGGGCGAGCGCCGCCTGCTGGGGGTCCGTGTCGATGAAGCGCAGTATGACCGAGGAGGCGGCGTCCATGGTGAAGTATCTTATAATTTACACGATGGTATGCCAGGATTGCGGGACGAGGGAGGCCGCGGTGCTCGTGCAGACCGTGGTCAACAACCAGGTGAGGAAGGCGGCTCTGTGTTCGGTCTGCGCCGCCGGCGCGGGGCCCGCCGCGGCCCTCGACGCGATGATGACGGCGTTGGCCGCCCTGCGCACGCGCGCCCACGCGACGCGCTGCCCGACCTGCAGGATCTCCTTTACGACGTTCCGCGACACGGGACGCTTCGGCTGCCCGAACTGCTACGAGCACTTCCTCGCGCAGGTCAAGGACCTCCTGCCGCGCGTGCACGCCGGCGCCTACCGCCATCGCGGCAAGACGCCGGGGAGGCGCTGAGCGTGCAGCTGCACAACATGCTGCGCTTCAAGACCAAATGGGCCGAGGCCGAGGGGCCTCAGCACGAGGTCGTGATGTCGTCGCGGGTGCGCCTGGCGCGCAACCTTCGCGGACCGTTCCCGGGCCACCTCGGCCCGCATACGCTCAAGAAGACGCTCGATCACGCGTTCAACGCCCTCAAGCTCGCCGACATCAAGAACGCCGCCTTCTTCAAGATGGGGGATCTTGATCATATCGATCGAGCGTTCTTGGTGGAACGTCATTTGGCGAGCCCGCTGCTGGCCGCGCATCCCGCCCAGCGCGGGGTCGTCGTCGGCGACGACGAGACGATCGTCGTCATGGTCAACGAGGAGGATCATTTCCGCCTGGCGGCGCTCCTTCCCGGCCAGCAGCTGCGCGCCGCGCACGCGAGCGTCGACCGCCTCGACGACCGTCTGTCCTCGGTGCTCGACTTCGCATTCCGCGACGATCTCGGCTACCTGACCGCCTGCCCGACGAACCTGGGCACGGGCATGCGCGCCTCCTGCCTCGTCCACCTCCCGGCCCTGGGCATGACCGGCGCCGTCGCGAAGCTGCTCGACGGCCTGGGCCGCGCGGGCCTATTGGCGCGCGGCCTGTATGGAGAGGGCACGCGCGTCATCGGCGACTTCTTCCAGCTTTCCAACGCCACCGGCTTCGGACGGACGGAGGCCGAGATCCTCGCCGCGCTCGAAAAATCCGTGATCGCCGTTTGCGCCCGGGAGAACGAGGCCCGTGAGGCGATGTCGGCCGGAGCCTCGCGGATCCGGCTCGAGGACGAGCTTCACCGGTCGCTGGCCCTGCTCGGGTCGGCGAGGCTCCTGTCCTTCGAGGAGGCCCAGCACCACCTCTCGCGTGTGCGCCTGGGGCTAGCGATGGGCTGGAAGCTTCCCGCGGACCTCTCGGTCGTCAACGAGCTCACCTTGTCCACCCAGCCCGCGCACCTCGACCTTCTGGCCCAGAAGGAGCTCTCGCCGCTCGACCGCGACGCCCTGCGGGCGTCCTTGGTCCGCCGCCGCCTCAAGGCGGCGTAGGCGAAGCCGCGGGCCGGCCCGGACCGAAGGCAAGCCCCTTCATGTAAGGAACGGACCTCCCCGCGGCCTCGAGCTTGAGCGTTTTCGCGAAAACGTCGGAGGCCTCCGGCACCGTGATCACGCCCATCAGAACGTCGTTGGCGAGGTTCAGGCGCAGGAAGTTGACCTCCTCGCTGTCGGAACGGCTCGTCATCTCCATGCGGGCGGAGTCGAAGGTCAGCCGGGGGCTGAAGGGGCTCACGCCCGCGACCTGCTCCGGGGTCAGGTTGTAGGCGACCGCCTGCTCGATGATGCCCTGCTCCTCCTCGTCGGCGCGAGCGTAAGGGCGGGGCAGGTCGCGGACGATGGTGCGCTTCCAGGGGCCGTTGCCGTGCCAGAGCATGCGGCTCGAGCCGATCAGATCCGGTGGCCCGTAGCGCGACATCATCAGCCTCGCCGCCAGGCGCGGCGCCTCCGACCAGCCCGCGGAGACCTTCTCGGCCAGCTCGCGCCGGCTCTCGGGGGACAAGGCGGGTTCCCCGTCGGCCGTCATCTTCGCGGTCGACACGCACCCGGCCGAGGCGCCCAACAAAGCCGCGGCCAATACGAATCGCGCTGGAGTGGTCATAGCTAAAGTATAGCCCCGGGAGCCCGGCGGCGCCCTCAAAATACCGTCAAATCCCGGGTTGACGCAGGTCAATCCGCCCCCCCTGGCGCCGTGGTAGAATGGGGCATGGTCAACATCAAACACGCCAAGCTCAAAGCCTGGGTCGATGAAGTCGCCCAGATCTGCACTCCGGACGCCGTCGTATGGGTGGATGGCTCCGAAGCCGAGAAGAAGCGGCTCGAGAAGCGCGGCGTCGCCCGCGGCCAGTTGATCCCCCTCGACGCGGAGAAGTACCCCGGCTGCTTCTACAGCCGCTCGAACCCCAACGACGTGGCGCGGACCGAGAACCTCACCTTCATCTGCACCAAGGACAAGGAAGCGGTCGGCCCGACCAACAACTGGATGTCGCCCGAGGAGGGCTACCGCAAGGCCCGCGAGATCCTGAAGGGCTCGATGGTCGGCCACACCCTCTACGTGATCCCCTTCTCGATGGGGCCCGTCGGCTCTCCCTTCTCGAAGATCGGAGTGGAGCTCACCGACAGCATCTACGTCGTCTTGAACATGCGCATCATGACCCGCATCGGAGATGCGGTTCTTGAGGAGCTTGGAACGGATGGAGAATTCGTGAAGTGCCTCCATTCGAAAGCGGATCTCGACGTCAACAAACGGATGATCTTGCACTTCCCCGAGGACAACACGATCTGGTCCGTGGGCTCGGCCTACGGCGGCAACGCTTTGCTCGGCAAGAAGTGCCTCGCCCTGCGCATCGCCTCGTGGCAGGCGCGAAAGGAAGGCTGGCTGGCCGAGCACATGCTCATCCTCGGCGTGGAGCGCAACGGCAAGACGGAGTACGTCGTCGCCGCCTTCCCGTCGGCCTGCGGCAAGACCAACCTCGCCATGATCATCCCGCCGGAAGGCCTCAAGGGCAAGGGCTTCAAGATCTGGACCGTCGGCGACGACATCGCCTGGCTGCGCGTCGGCCTCGACGGCCGCCTGTGGGCCTGCAACCCGGAGGCCGGCTTCTTCGGCGTCGCTCCGGGGACCAACTCCAAGACCAACCCGAACGCGATCAAGACGATGCAGAAGAACACGATCTTCACGAACGTCCTCTTGGGTGATGACCTAAGCGTTTGGTGGGAGGACGGCGAGGGAGAGCCCCCCGCGTCCGGCACCAACTGGGAGGGCAAGCCCTGGAAGCCCGACTTCAAGGACAAGAACGGCAAGCCCCTGCTCGGCGCGCATCCGAACAGCCGTTTCACGACGCCCGCGGGCCAGTGCCCGACAATCTCCCCCAAGTGGGAAGATCCCAAGGGCGTTCCGATCTCCGCGATCGTCTTCGGCGGACGCCGCGAGCGCTTGGCACCCCTCGTGTTCGAGTCGCTCGACTGGGACCACGGCGTCTACCTCGGCGCGACCGTCGCCTCCGAGCGCACCGCGGCGGCGGAGGGCTCGGTCGGCGAGATCCGCCGCGATCCGATGGCCATGCTGCCGTTCTGCGGCTACAACATGGGCGAGTACTTCGGCCACTGGATCGAGATGGGCAAGAAGATCCCGCATCCGCCCAAGATCTTCCACGTGAACTGGTTCCGCAAGGACGCGAAGGGCAAGTTCCTGTGGCCCGGCTTCGGCGAGAACCTGCGCGTGCTGGAATGGATCCTCGCCCGCGCCGCGGGAACCGGCAAGGCCGAGAAGACGGCGATCGGCTATCTGCCGACGGCGGACGCGCTCGACCTGACCGGTCTTAATCTATCCGACGGCGCGCTGGACCAGCTCCTGTCGGTCAAGCCCGAGGAGTGGACGGCCGAGCTCGGCGGGGTGAAGAGCTTCTTCGAGAAGTTCGGCGACAAGCTCCCCAAGGCGCTCTGGGACCAGTTCAACGCGCTGAAGGACCGCCTCAAGACCAAGGTCGAGGCTTAAGCGCCGGAACGAAGCCGTCACCGGGATTTCATTGCGCCCGGCCGATGGTTCGGCTAGACTCGCACATGGAACAGCCATGGCATCAGCTGCCGCCTGAGGAGGCGATCCGCCTTCTCAAGACCGACCTCGCCGCGGGGCTTTCCTCGGCGGAGGTCGCCGCGCGCCATAAGGAGCACGGGTTCAACGAGCTCTCGGTCCGTCCCAAGCGCAGCGCCCTGCTCCATTTCCTCGACCAGTTCCGCCAGCCCCTGGTCTATCTGCTTCTGGCCGCCGCCGTCGTCACGGCCTTCCTGGGGCACTGGGTCGACGCCGGGGTCATCTTCGGCGTGGTCTGGATCAACGCGATCGTGGGCCATCTGCAGGAGTCCAAGGCGGAGAAGGCCGTCGAGGCGCTGCGCGGCATGGTGTCGGCCGAGGCGACCGTGATGCGCGACGGGAAGAAAAAGCGCGTGCCGACCCGCGAGCTGACGCCGGGCGACATCGTGCTGCTGAGCTCGGGCGACAAGATCCCCGCCGACCTGCGTCTCCTCGAAAGCCGCGAGCTGCAGGTGGACGAATCCGCCCTCACCGGGGAGGCCGTCCCGGTCCAGAAAAAGACCGCGGCGGTCCACGGGGACGCCGTGCTGGGCGACCGCGTCTCGATGGCCTACGCGGGCGCGCTGGTCACCTACGGCCAGGGCCGGGGCGCGGTCGCGGCCATCGGAGACGCCACCGAGACCGGGCGCATCGCCCGCATGGTCCAGGACGCGACGACGATCGAGACCGTCCTCACCCTCAAGATCAAGGCGTTCAGCCGCTGGCTGCTCTACGCGATCTGCGGCCTGTCCGCCGTCATGTTCGCGGTCGGCCTCTACCGGGGCATGACCTGGGTCGAGCTGTTCATGGCCACGGTGGCGATGGCGGTCGGGATGATTCCCGAGGGCCTGCCGGCGGCGATGACCATCACCTTGGCGATCGGGGTCCACCGCCTGGCCGCCCGCAAGGCGATCATCCGCAAATTGCCCGCCGTGGAGACCCTGGGCAGCACGACGATCATCTGCTCGGACAAGACCGGCACGATGACCCAAAACCAGATGACGGTCCGCTTCCTGGTGCTGGGAGAGCAGCGCTGGGAGGCGCAAGGAGCGGGCTACGAGCCGGAGGGCCGGCTGACGCTCGAGGGAGAAACCGCCCACCGCGAGCCGTCGCCGGTGCTTTTGGAATGTCTGCGCGCGGGCGTCCTGTGCAACGATTCGGAGCTGGAGCTCAAGGACGGCCGTTGGGGGATCGTCGGCGATCCGACCGAGGGCGCGCTGCTGGTCGTCGCGCGCAAAGCCGGGCTCAAGGATTTCGAGGTTAAAACCGGCTGGCCGCGCCGGGACGCCATTCCCTTCGAATCCGACCGGCAGTATATGGCGACGCTTCATGAGAGCCCGGACGGCGGCCGCGTGATCTACGTCAAGGGCGCCCTCGAGAAGGTGCTGGAGAAATGCGGCGCCGCGCTCGGCGCCGACGGGCGCGAGCGGCCGCTGGACGCGGAACGCCTGACCAAGGACGCCGAGGCGCTCGCCGGGCAGGGCTACCGGGTCCTGGCGTTCGCCCGCGGCGCCGCGCGAGGCGACGGACCGCTCACGCATGAGGCCCTGCCCTCGGACCTGGTGTTCCTCGGGGTTCAGGCGCTGATGGATCCCCCCCGGCCCGAGGCGATCGCCGCGGTCCGGGCCTGCCGGACGGCCGGCATCCGGGTGAAGATGATCACGGGCGACCACGCTCTGACCGCCGCCGCCATCGCCGCGCAGCTGGAGCTCGAGCCGAAGGCCGAGGGGGCGCAGCCGCCCCGGACGATGACCGGCGGCGAGCTCTCGCGCCTCTCCGATGCGGAGCTGGGAGCGGTCGTGCGCGAGACCTCGGTGTTCGCCCGCATCGATCCGGCGCAGAAGCTGCGGCTGGTGGGGGCCCTGCAGTCCTTGGGCGAGATCGTCGCGATGACCGGAGACGGCGTCAACGACGCGCCGGCCCTCAAGCAGGCCAATATCGGCGTCGCCATGGGCCTCGGCGGGACGGACGTCGCCCGCGAGGCCTCGGACATGGTCCTGACCGACGACAATTTCGCGACGATCGTGGCCGCCGTCGAGGAGGGGCGCGGCGTCTTCGACAACCTCACGAAGTTCATCCTGTGGACCTTGCCGACGAACCTGGGGGAGGGCCTTCTGATCCTCGCGGCCGTTTTCATGGGCGCGCAGCTTCCGGTCCAGCCGGTGCAGATTCTCTGGATCAACATGACGACCGCGCTGTGCCTAGGGCTGATGCTCGCCTTCGAGCCCGTGGAGCAGGGCACGATGCGGCGGCCGCCCCGGGAGGCGGACCTGCCCATCCTCACCCCGGAGCTGGTCGGCCGGCTGGCGCTCGTCGGCGCGCTGATGGCTCTGGGCGGCTTCGGGGCCTTCCTGCGCGCGAAAAGCATCGGGCTGCCGATCGCGGAGGCGCAGACGATCGTCGTCAACCTCATCGTGTTCGTCGAGCTGGCCTACCTTTTCAATTGCCGCTCGCTGCGCCGCTCGGTGTTCGCGGTGGGGCTGCTCAGCAACCGCGCGGCGCTGGGAGGCGCGGTGCTGATGGCCGGGCTGCAGATGCTGTTCACCTATTCGCCGGTGATGAACCGGCTCTTCCACACGGCCCCCATCTCGTGGTCGGCCTGGGTTTGGATCGTGCTGGTGAGCGGCGGCATCCACGGGGCGGTGGAAGCGGAGAAATGGCTCCGCTCGCGCCGGAGCGAAGCCGGCGAGCGCTAAGCGGCGCTCAACGAGAGGGCCGGGAAGCAGCCGGGGGCCGCGGGCGGCGGCGTCTCCGAGGCTTTTCTCGCCGCTCGATCTCGCGGTCCTTCTCCTGCATCGGATCGTAGAACGGCTCCTGGCCCAAAGCATCGCGCCTTTGGTCCGGGATCAACCGGGCTGTCCGTCGCTTCTTGATCTGCCTCATGGTCCATAAAGTTTAACCGGTCTCCGTACGAGCGCCATGGAGAGCCTGTGAACTTTTCAAATTGACCGCTCCACCATGAATGCTCGACGCGGCGCCGAAGGCGGCCGGACTATTTGCTCAGGCTCCTAGCGCGCGAGCAGGACCGCGAGGGCGAAGGCCGCGGCGAGCCACATCAGGCTGCCGCCCACGGGCGGGAAAGCCTCCGGCCGGCGTTCGCGCAGAAGCGCGGCGCCGCCGGCGATCGTCTTGGCCGCCGCGGCGGAGGCCCCGGCGCCCGCGGCCTGAAGCGCGCCCGCCGCCGCGGTCACGACGGCCGCCAGGGGCACGCGATAGAACCAGTCGAAATCGAGGGTCAGCCCCTTCTCCCCCTTCATGCCCCGGCGCAGCAGCCAGAAGGCCAGGCCGATCCCGGCCAGCAGTTCCAGCGTCCCCCGCACATGGCTGAAGGCAAAGGGATGATAGTCCACGGGGAACGGCAGGCGCGCGTAAAGCCAGGCGGGATAGAGGCCCGTCGCCACGCAGAGGACCGCCGCGGCGCCCATCGCCAGCAGCATGCCGGCCGAGGGCTGACGCAAGACCTTCCCGCGTTCGGCGCCGAAGAAGGCGAGATAAGGAAGCTTGAGCGCGACCGAGAGGAAGGTGCCCGCGGAGGCGAGATGGAGCATGGTCGCCGCGAAATTCCAGCCGGCCTGCTCGGCGGCCAGGCCGATGAGCGGCTTGCTGATGAAGCCGTTGAACCCCGGCGCCCCGGAGATGGCCAGCGCCCCGGCCATGTACAGCCAGAACACCGGACGCAGGCGGCCGTAAAGCCCGCCGAGCTCGGCTAAGTGCGCGGTGCCGGCGCAATGGACCAGCGCCCCGGCGCCCATGAAGAGCAGGGCCTTATAAAGGATATGGCTGAAGGCGTGCGCGGACGCGCCGGAAACGGCCAGCTCGGTGCCGAGCCCGGCGCCGGCCACCATGTAGCCCACCTGGCTGATGATGTGGTACGAGAGCAGGCGGCGCGCGTCGCTTTCCATCACGGCGTAAATGACGCCGTAGACGGCCATGACCGAGCCGAGCACGACGAGAACGTCGGCGCCGGGGAACACGCGCAGGAGGACGTACACCGCCGCCTTGGTCGTGAAGGCGCTTTGCAGGACGCTGCCCGCCGGGCTGCAGCGCGGATAGGCGTCGGTCAGCCAGGCGTGAAGGGGCGGGACCGCGGCGTTGAGCGCGACGCCGCCGAGAATCAGCCAGGCCGCGGGGCTCATGGGCGCGCCGCCCGACACGAGAGAGGACAGAGCCATGGGCGCCCCGGCGGCGCGCAGAAGAAGCAGGCCCGACAGCAGCGCCCCGCCGCCGGCGGCGTGCACGAGCAGGTAGCGCAGGCCCGCGCCGCGCGCCCGCGGCCCCGCCGCCCAGATGAGGGCGAGCGAAGCCATGGTCAAGGCTTCCCAGCAAAAGAAAAGCGTCACCCAGTCGCCCGCGAAGCACACGCCCGCGGCCGCCCCCGCCATCGCGAGCCCCGCGGCCCGTTCGAGCGGGCTCTCCTCGGAGAACGCGTAGAGGCCGCCCAGCGCCGCGGCCAGGCAGAAGGCCGCGGCGAACAAGCGCGCGAGCGCGTCGACGCGCAGCGGCTCGAGCGAGAAACCCGCCATGGTCCAAACGCCGGCGGAGGCGCCGGCCTGCGGCAGAAACGCCAGCGCGGCGAGCGGGGCGGCGACCGCGAGCGCGGCTCCCGCGCGGCCGCGCAGGAACACCGCGAGGACGGCGGCGGGCCAGAGCAGGAAGGCGGGATGGAGCTCGCTCACGCGTCCTCCTCTTTTTCCGCGACGCGCAGGCCCAGCGCCTTCAGGAGCTTGGCCAGCAAGACGAGCAGGCCCGCTCCGATCAAGCCGAAGAGGAACTCCGCGCCGACGCCGTGCGGGGCGCTCACGGCGCGCCCCCCGCGCAGGCTCGCGCCGCGGCCCAGGCCAATCGATACAGCGAAGCTCCCGCGTCGGGGAACAGGCCGACGGCCAGCGCGCCCAAAGCGGTCAAGACGGGCGGACCCCACAGCGCCGCCGACGGCTCCTCGAGACGCAGGTTCCCCCCGCCCTTGCCGAAGAAGGCGGAGTGCACGATCGGGAAGAAATAGGCGAAGTTGAGCACCGCGCTGACGATGAGGACCGCGATGAACAGCGGTCGTCCGGCGTCGGCCGCGCCCCACCCCAGGTTCCATTTCACGAGGAAGCCCGCCAGCGCCGGCATGCCCGCCAGCCCCAAAGCGGCCAAGGCGAAAGCGCCCATGGTCAGCGGCATGCGCCGGCCGATGCCGTTCATCTCCGAGACGTCCTCGACGTGCGCGTGCGCGTACAGCCCGCCGGCGCAGAAGAAAAGCGTGATCTTCATGAGGCCGTGGGCCGCGATGTGGAAGGCCGCCGCGGCGAACGCCGCCGTCGAGCCCAGCGCGGCGCCGAGCACGATGTAGGAGAGCTGGCCGATGGTGGAGTAGGCGAGGCGGCGCTTGAGGTTCGTTTCCCCCAACGCGCGAAGGGAGGCGATGACGATGGTCGCCGCCGCCGCCCAGGCCAGGACCCGGCCCGCGCCCAGCTCCCCCGTGAGCGCGGGGCCGAAAACGAAGCCGGTCAGGCGCAGGAAGCCGAAGGCGCCGGCCTTGACCACGGCGACCGCGTGGAGCAAAGCGCTGACGGGGACCGGGGCGGCCATGGCCGAGGGCAGCCAGCCGTGAAGCGGCATCACGGCGGCCTTCACGGCGAAGGCGGCGGCGAAGAGAAAGAACAGCGCGGACAGCGCGGCCGGCGAGGCGCGACCGGCGAGGAAGCCGCCCGGCGTGAATTCCGCCCCCGGCGCCAGCCACAGCGCCCAGACCGTCGCGACGAGCAGGAGCTGGCCCGCGCCCAAAGCGTAAACCAGATATTTGCGTCCCGCCGCGACCGCCGCCGGCTTGCCCGTGAAGACCACCAGCGGATACGTGGCGAGCGTCAGGATCTCATAGAAGACGAGGAAGGACAGCGGCCCGGCCGACAGCGCGATGCCGGCGGCGGCGGACAGGCACACGCCGAGATAAGCATAGAAGGCCCCAAGGCGCTTCTCACCGGTGGCGCCGAGATAGCCCGCGGCGTAAACGGCGGTCACCGCCCACAGCCCCGAGGAGACCAAGGCGAAGAGCAGGCCCAGCGCGTCGGCGCGCAGACGCAAAGACGCCCCGGCCGCCAGCGGCAAGGCCGCGGTCTCCGCGGGAAGGCCCGACAACGTGCCCGGCAGAAGGGAAAGCAAAATCGAGAACTGGATGGCGGCGGCGAGCACCGAGACGGCGGGTGGCCCCAGCGGGACGCGGCGCAGCAGCAGGCTGAGCGCGGCCGCGGCCAGCGGCGCGAGCACGACGGCGAACAGGCGCCCCTCGCCCATGTCAGCCCCTCCCGCCCGTCGCCGCGAGCCGGGCGGGCTCGATGAACGCGGCGATGAGCGGCTGATTGAACACGCCGAGCAGGATCGCGGCGACGGCGAGCGCCAGCATCGGCGCCGCGCCCCAAGGCCCCATCGGCTCGACGCGCTTCGATTCGGGCGGCGGCGCGAGGTACATCCGCTCGAGCAGCCGGAAAACATACAGCGCGGTCATGAGCCCCGACGCCGCGACGACGGACAGCGAGACCCAGGCCCCGGCGTCGAGCGCTCCGCGCAGCAGATACCACTTGCCGAAAAAGCCCGCGGCCGGCGGCAGGCCGATCAAGGCCAGCCCCGCCGAGGCGAAGCAGAACGCCGTCAGCGGCGCCGTGCGCCCCAGGCCCGCGAAGTCGTCGATCTCGCAGGAGCCGCGGCGGCGCGCGACCGAGCCGGCGGCCATGAACAGGCAGGACTTGAGCACGGCGTGGGCGAGCATGTGCCAGAACACGCCGATCACGGCCCAGCGTCCGCCCAGGGAGAAGCCCACGAACAGAAGACCCAGTTGGGCCACGCTCGAGTACGCGAGCATGCGCCGCACGTCGGTCTGCGTGAGAGCGAGCATCGAGCCCGCCGCGACGGACAGCAGGCCCACGGGGGCGAGCGCCTCGAGGACGCGCCCGGCCTGGCCCTCGGAGCCGAGCGTGCCGGCCAGAAGGCGGAAGATCGCGTAAGCCATGACCTTGGAGCCGGCGGACGCGATGAAGGGCATGAGCTGCGGCGGCGAGGCCGCGTAGGCGCCCGGCTGCCAGCCGTGAAGCGGAAAGACGGGCATCTTGAGCGCCAGGCCCGCGACCATCAGGCCGAGGCCCGCCGCGGCCGCGGGCGAGGCGGAAATCGCGGGCCAACGCGAGGAGAGGTCGGCCATATTGAGCGTGCCCGTCAGCGCGTAGAGATACCCCAGGCCCAGCACCCAGAAGGTGGCGCCCGCGCCGCCGAGGATGAGATAGCGGAAGGCCGCCAACGGCGCCTCGCGTCCCGGTCCGGCGGCGACGAGCGCGTAGGACGAGAGGGAAGCGATCTCGAGGAACACGTAGAGATTGAACAGGTCGCCGGCGGCGAGCATGCCCAGCAGGCCCGCCAGCAGGAGCAGGAACAGCGACTGGAACGCGCCCTCGCGCACGGGGCCGCGCCGGTCCTCCCAGTCCCACGCGTAAACCGTGGTCAGCACCGCCAGCCCGGCGACGAGGACCGCCAGCGCCGCGGAGAACGCGTCGAGCACGCACTCGATGCCCCACGGCGCGGGCCAGCCGCCCAAGGCGTGGCGCAGGGGACCGCCGGCGAGCACCGCCCGCAAGGCGGCGATCGAGAGCGCCAGGCACAGCGCCTGGGCGGCCAAGGACCAAGCCTTCGCGGCGCGCACGGAGGCCAGCGCCAGCAGCGGAGGCACCAGCGCCGCGGCCAGGGGCGTCGCCACGATGAGCACCGGGAGCGCGTTCATGAGAGCCCCGTCTTCTCCCTGATCTCCGGCTCCTGCAAGGTGCCGAAGAGGCGGTGGATGCGGATGAGCAAAGCCAGCCCCACGCCGGTGGTCGCCGCGCTCACCACGATCGCGGTGAGCATCAACGCGTGCGGCAGCGGATTGATGAAGGCGGCGGCCTCGACCGGCCCGGGCCCGGAGAGCACGGGCGGCGAGGCGCCGCGCTTGGCGGCCAGCAGGATATAGAAGAGGACCACCGAGGCCTGCAGGACGTTGAGGGCCATGAGCTTGCGAAGCAGATTCGGCCTGAAAAGGAGACCGTGAAGCCCCAAGAGAAACAGGGCACCGCAGGCGGCGTAATGGAACGCGCTCATGACTCCGGCGCGATCAGCGCCTCGTAGATGATGAGCATCACCCCGGCCACGGCCAGGCCCACGCCCGACTCGACGACGAAGGTCGCCGCGGCGCGCGTCCCTGCGGGCGGCAGCGGTAAAGGGAAGGCGGCGTAGTCGAGGAAGGCGCCGCCGAAGGCGAGCGCGCCGAAGCCCGTGCCCGCGTAGATCGCGACGCCGCTGATGGCCATCACGAGCGCGCCGCGCGCCTCGGGCCCCCAGCCGGGGTCGTTGCCGCGCACCAGGCGCAGCAGGATCCAGGCCGTCGCCAGGATCACGCCGGCCTGAAAACCGCCGCCGGGGCTGTCGTGGCCGTGAAAAAGCACGTAGAGGCCGAAGATCAGGATGAACGGAATGAGAACGCGCGCGCCGGTGTCGAGGATGGCGCTGCCGAAGCGCAGCCTCATGACGCGTCCTCGCGGCGGCCGAGCCAGGCGGCCGGGATGATGAGCAGGCAGGCCAGGCCGGCGGTCAGCAAGACGAAGGCCTCGCCCAAGGTGTCGTAGCCGCGGTAGTCGACGACGACGCCGGTCACGAGGTTGCGCGCCCCGGTCTCCTCGGCTCCGCGCTCGATGTAGCGCGGCGAGACGTGCGCGGCGGCGGGTGCCTCCGGGTCGCCCGTCACGGGCAGGCCGCGCGCGGCCAGGCCGAGCGCGGCCCCGGCGGCCAGCAGAACGGCCAGGGAAAAGCGTCCGCCCTTGGGCGGGTGCCGCGGCCCGAGCATCGGCGTCGTGCCGTGTATGGCGGCCACGAAGAACACCGTCGCCATCGTGGCACCCAGCGCCGCTTCGGTGAAGGAGACGTCCGGCGCTCCCTCCAGCGCGTAGAACGCCGCGCACTGAAAGCTGAACACGCCGAAGAGGATGAGGGCGGCGAGCGGATCCCTCCCTTCGAGCGCCGCGGCCGCGCTCGCGACGACCAGCACGAGCAGGACGGCGTCCAGCGGCGGGATCACCGGTCCTCCCCGCCGTTCGTCCAGGGCTTGAGCCCGGAGCGCAGAGCCGCGCGTCCCAGCGCGTGCGCCGCCAGCGGGCTGGTGAGCGCGATGAAGACCACGATCAGGGCGGTCTTGGCGCCGACCAACGTGAAGCCTTCCAAAATCGCCGCGCCCCCCAGCATCAGCGCGGCGCCCAAGGTGTCGCACTTGCTCTGCGCGTGCAGCCGGGTGTAGAAGTCGGGCAAGCGCAGGATGCCCACGCACGCCACGACGGTGAAGAAAAGTCCGGACAGCATCAGCGCCGCCGCCGCCGCCTCGCGCGCGCTCATCGCGCCTCCCCGCGCACGCTCTCGAAGTACTTGGCCAGCGCCAATATTCCGACGAAGCCGATGAGGGCGTAGCTCAGCGCGATGTCCACGAAAAGGTCGAGCCGCCCCTGGCGCAGGCCGATCAGGACGAGCAGGATGACCGTCGAACTCCCGAAAAGACCGAGCCCCGTCAGGCGGTCGAAGTGGGTGGGGCCCTTGACGACCCGATAGAGAGGGAGGAACAGCGACAGCGCGAGCGCGACGGAAACGCCGTCCAGAAAGCCGTTCACGCTCCCTCTCCGCCGAACAGCTCGGCGACGCGCCGCGGCATCTCGCCCTCGCGGCCGCCGTCGGAAAGGCCGCGCGCGCCGCCTTCGGTCAGGGCGTGGACGGTGTATTCCCCGTCCTCGAAGTCGACGACGACGGTTCCCGGCGTCAGCGTGATCGAGCTCGACAAGGTCAGATACGCCATCGGGTGAGGCAGGCGCCGCCGGAAGCGCAGCAGACGCGGGCTGATCGGCAGGCGCGGATGCAGCACGATCCACGCGACCTGCGCGCTCGAGACGACGACTTCGACCGCGAGCCAGGCGAGGTAGCCGGGCCAGCGCGGCCACGCGCGCAGCGAGATCGGCGTCATTTCCGGGTCGAGGCGCCACAGGCGGCGCGCGGCCCAGGCCGTCCCCGCCGCGGAGGCCGCGCCGAGGGCGAGGTGGAACGCGTCACCCTTGCCGGAGAGCGCGCACCAGAAGATGAACAGCGAAAAACCCAGCACCATGCGGCGATTCTAGCTAAAAGGGCGCGCGCCCGTCCCGGGTTAAGGCTCGACGGGGCGAGCCATCGCGCTGAGCACGACGCCCGGAGCGGCCTCGACGACCGCCTCGACGCGGAAGGCCATGCGCTCCCAGAACGACGCGGCGCTCGGCCCGCAGATCACGTGCACCGAGGGGACCCCCGCCTTCCTGAGCGCGGCGAAATATGCCTTCAGCAAAGCGCCGCCCGTGCCGAAGCCGCGGTAGTCCGACGAGACGTTCATGTGCGCGTGCGCCGGATGCTCGGTCCACAGCTTCAGACGGACCGGCAGCGGGAAGAACTCCCGCGAGTCGGGACGGGGCGCGAACACGCGGCGGCGCTCCTTCTCGAAGGAAAGGGTGTCGGGGCAGCCCGTCAGGTAGCCGACCACCTTCCTGTCGTCGACCGCGACCCAGGTCCAGTCCGGACGCAGCTCGCGATAGGGCCCGATCCAATGCTCGCCGAACGCCTCGCGCTCGTCCTCGTCCACGGGGCTGCCCTGGCGGCCGGTGTCCGCGCACAGCTCCTTGATCGCGGTCCAGTCCAGCTGCTCCGCGCGGCGGATCGCCGGCGTCATCATCGCGAAAACAATTTCTCGACGATGAAGGCCGGCCCGACCAAAGCGTGCGCCAGATTGTCGAGCAAAGCGGGGCGGTTTTTCTCGTGCATCGCATGGCCGTAGATCTGGAACATCCAGCCGGCGACGAACGCGACGATGGAGACCCGCATCGACGTGAACGCGCCGACGGCCGCGCACGCCGCGATGAAGGCCGTCATGATCCAGCCGACGCGGCGGTTCCAGACGAAGTAGACCGGCAGGACCAGCGCCGCGAGCGGGAAGAAAGACCCGATCTGCGTCCATTTCACCACCGCGAACACGATCAGCGGGATGCCGATCATATGGGAACGCCGGTTGCCGGCGGTCCGGTGCTGGGACGCGTAATCGGCCGACAGGCGGGCGTAATCGAGCATCGCTAGGCGCAGGCCGCCAGCGTCTTCTCGAGGCGCGTGCCCAGCTCCGCGGACGCGCCGGCATCCTTTATGCCCGCGATATTGATACGCACGTTCTCCGCCGCGCACAGCGCCGCCGCCTTGAGCAGATGGAGCGCGCAGTTGATGTCGGAGGCCACCGCCGCGCCGGCCAGCGGCGCCGCCTGCTTGGCCACCGCGAGCGCCCCAGCCGCCATCTGCGCCGTCTTCAGGGGCACCTCGGCCGCGTGCATCAGCGCCGCCTGCATCCTCGCCGGACGCGACGCGTCGTCCTTCGGCAGCGACATCGCCTCCATGAACCGGTCGAAGGCCGCGGCGTCGTCCGCCGCGAGCCGGTCGAACGTCGCGCGCAGCTCGCCCAAGGCCTTATGAGCGGACGTCAACGGGGCGCGCTTGGCCTCGTCGAGCTTCTTGGATTTCAGCGTGATGCCGATCGCCATCTCGCCCAGGCCGCAGCCCATCGCTCCCGAGATCGCCGCCGCCGAGCCGCCGCCGGGCGTCGCGTCGGTGTTGGACATCGCTTCCGCGACGATGCGCCCCGCCGACATCCAATCCGTCCCGCCGCCCAAGGCGCCCACGGCCTCGAGGCGGCTCTCAAGAATTTGGATTTCGGGGTGAAAATTCTCGAGCTGGAGCGTCTCGATCGCAAAATCAACCAGGGCCTGGCGCGGCAGGAGGCCGACGATCTCGGTGCTCGTGATCTTCGCCTTGTGCTCGTCGGCGAGACCCATCGTCGTCGCGAGGACCTTCGCCATCGAGCTCTTCTTGTAATCGGTCAGAACCGTCGAGATCTGCACCTGCTTGCGCGCCGCGAGATCGATCTCCTTGCCGCGCACGGCGGGAAGCCCCCCGCCCGACGCGCGCACGCGCTTGGCGATGTCCTTGCCGGCGGCCATGTCATGCGTGTCGAGATTGAGGTTGAAGTTCACGATCTGCTGGCGCGCCCCGACCGCGACCGCGCCGGCCGTCGGGTGGATGGCGTTGGGCCCGAAATCGGGGGTACGTGTCTCGTCCTTGCCGATCAGCTCCTTCAAGCCCTCGAACTGGCCTTTGCGCACCGCGGCGAGGTCCTTGCGCTCCGGCCGGCGGGCGGCGTGATCGTACAGGTACGTCGGGATCTTGAGCTCGCCGCCGATGCGCGCGGCGAGCTTCTCGGCAAGCTTCACGCAGTCCTCGATGGTCACGCCGGCGACCGGGATGAACGGGATCACGTCGACGGCCCCCATGCGCGGATGCTCGCCCTTGTGCGTGTTGAGATCGATGAGCTCCATGGCCGTCTTCGCCACGCGAAAGCACGCCTCCACGCACGCCTGCGGCGCGCCCACGAACGAAAGCACGCACCGATGGTGGTCCGCGTCCGTCTCGACGTCGAGGATCGTCACCCCGGCCGACTTCGCCGCGTCCACCACCTTCTGCACCTTGGCCTTATCCCGTCCTTCCGAGAAATTGGGCACGCATTCAACAAGCTTCATATGAGCTCCTTGCGATAATTGGTGTCAGGCATTCCACTATTTTCATTTTGCTGGAAAGTGAAAATAGTGGAATGCCTGACACCATCTAAGATTTGAGGACCAACGTTTTTTGCTCGGTGAAATCTTCCATGGCGTAGCGCACACCTTCGCGGCCGGTGCCGGAGTCCTTCACGCCGCCGTAGGGCATCGCGTCGGAGCGGAAGGTCGGGATGTCGTTGACGATGAGGCCGCCCACGGGGAGGCGCTCGAAGGCGCGGTGGATGAAGGCCAGGTCGTTGGTGAAGACGCCGGCCTGCAGGCCGTAGCGGGAATCGGCCATGCGCTCGAGGGCCTCCTCGCGGCTGGAAACGGCGTCCAGCGTCGCGACGGGGCCGAAGGCCTCCTCGCAGGAGAGGCGGCAGCCGGCGGGGACGCCTTCGAGCAAGGACGGCGGGATGACGAGTCCGCTGCGGGGGCCGCCGGCCCAGAGCTTGGCGCCCTTGGCGACGGCTTCCTTGAGCCACTCCTCGACGCGGATCGCGGACTTCTCGTCGATCAGCGGTCCGATGTCGGTCTTCTCGTCGGCGGGATCGCCGACGACGAGGAGCTTGATGTTCTCGACGAGCAGGCGGCGGAACTCGGCGTGGACCTCCTGCTCGACGAAGATGCGCTGGACCGAGATGCAGGTCTGGCCGGAGTAGCAGAAGGCGCCCCAGGCGCAGCGGGCGGCGGCCCAGGGCAGGTCGGCGTCCTTGCCGACGAAGACGGCGGCGTTGCCGCCGAGCTCGAGGCAGCTGTGGGCCTTCACGGCCAGCGCCTTGAGCTTCCAGCCCACCGCGGTCGAGCCGGTGAAGGAGAAGATGCGGAAGCGCTCGTCGCGGACGAGGGCCTCGGCGGCGGGCAGCGGCCCGCCGATGACGATGGCGGCCTCCGCGGGCCAACCGGCGTCGATGAGCAGGCCGATGAGCTTCTCGGCGCTCTTAGGACAACGGGGATCGGGCTTGAGCACGAAGGGCAGGCCGACCGCGACGGCCGGGGCGACCTTGTGCGCCACGAGGTTCAAGGGGAAGTTGAACGGGGTGATGAACAGCGCCGGCCCGCGCGGCACGCGCTTGACTATGGCGCAGCGTCCCTCGGAGTTGGCGTCGAGATCGAGAGGCAGAAGCTCGCCGACCACGCGGCGCGCCTCCTCGCCGGCCCAGCGCAAGGTGAAAGCCGCGCGAGTCGCCTCGCGGCGGGCTTCTTTAAGAGGTTTGCCGACCTCGGCGCAGATCAGGCGGGCGAAATCCTCGGCCGAGGCCTCGAGCGCCTCGGCCGCCTTGAGGAGGATTTTGGCGCGAGCGTGCGCGGGCAAGGCCGCCTTGCCCGCCGCGGCGGCGCAGCGCGCGGCGACGGCGGCCGCGGACTTCTCGTCGGTCAGCTCAACTCGAACCATGTCAGCCATGTTTTTATGTCCCTGAAGTCCTTCGCCAGATGATCGGGCCGTGAATCCTTGAGCGCCTTCCAGTCGGCGTAGCCGGTGCCGACGCCGACGGTTTTGTAGCCCGCCTTGCGGCCCGCGAGCACGTCGAACGGGGTGTCGCCGATAACATACACATCTTTGGGGGTGAAGGACGCGTGCGCCAGCTTCTTGGCGCGCGCGACGGCCTTCTTCAGTAAGGCGTGGCGGTGGAAGGCGTCGGAGCCGTAGCCGCCGAACAGGAAGTAGGCGTTGAAGCCCGAGGGCTCGAGCTTGATGCGCGCGCCCTTCTCCATGTTTCCCGTTCCCAGGCCGAGCAGGACGCGCTTGTCGCGGCTGAGATGCTTGAGAAGCACCTTCAGGCCCGGCGGGATGTGGTAGGTCCGGCTTCGAATCGCCGATTTGACGTAAAACGGCAAATGTTTAAGGTACTCCTGATGGAGCCGTTCGACGGCCGCGCGGCTGGGTTTTTTTCCGGTCGCGAAGCGATAGGTCTGGGCAAAATTGTAAAGGTCGGTTCTTCCCGCCAAAGAAAGCTCCGAACATGCGTTTTGCTTGCCGTAAAGCTCGTACGCGGCGCGGTTGAGCGCCTTGCGCCCCGCCCCGCCGCCGCGGATCAAGGTCCCGTCGATGTCGAAAAGCAAAACTTTCAATTCATCTTCCAGACGACCTCGCCGCGCTTCATGGTCCAGCGGGTCTTGGGGGCGCCGAACCAGTAGGCGAGCTCGCGGTGATCCTCGGCGTCGAAGCAGGCGATATCGGCGATTTTACCGGCCTCCAACGAGCCGTGCGTGGCGCCCAAGCCGAGCGCGTGCGCGCCGTTGATCGTCGCCGACACGATCGCCTCCGCGGGGCTCATCTTCATCTGCGTGCAGGAGATCGAGACGATCATGCGCATGTCGAAGCAAGGGCAGGTGCCGGGATTAAAATCGGTGGCGAGCGCCACGGCCGCGCCGAGGTCGAGCAGGCGGCGGGCGGGCGGGTAGGGCTTGCCGAGGAAGTAGTTCGAGCCGGGCACGAGGCAGGCGACGGTGCCGGAGGCGGCGAGCGCGAGGATGTCGTCCTCCGTGACGCAGTCGAGATGGTCGGCGGTGACGGCGCCGAGCTTGAGCGCGGCGTCGAGGGACCCCATCCTCGAAAGCTGCTCGGAGTGGACCTTGAGCTTGAGCCCGGCCTTGGCGCCCGCCGAGGCGATCGCCCGGAGGTCGTCGAGGTCGAAGTAGCCCTGCTCGCAGAACAGGTCCACGAAGGCGGCGAGCTTCTCCTCGGCCACGCGCGGGATCATCGTCTCGCAGATCCGCTCGACGAACTCGGCCTTTCGTCCCTTGTACTCGGGCGGGACGGCGTGCGCGCCGAGAAAGGTCGGCACGATCTCGAGCGGGCCGCGCGAGGAGACGGTGCGCATCACGCGCAGGAGCTTGAGCTCGTTGTCGAGGTCGAGGCCGTAGCCGGACTTGGCCTCGATGGTCGTCGTGCCCGAGGAGATGAAGTCGAGGGCCCGCAGGCGCAGCCCCGCCGCCAAGTCCGCCTCCTTCGAGCCGCGCACCCCGTTGACCGTGGACAGGATGCCGCCGCCTTTTTGGGCGAGCTCGGCGTAGGTCTTGCCCGCGATGCGGCCCTCGAAATCCTCCAAGCGCATCCCGTGGAACACGGGATGCGTATGGGCGTCGACGAAGCCGGGCAGCAGCACGCGGCCCTCCGCGCTCAGCATCTTGGCGCCCTTCGCCAGCGGCTCGGCCAGGACACGCGCCTTGGGGCCGGCCGCGACGATGAGGCCCTTGTCGATGAGCACCGCGCCGTCGCGCAGCAGGCCGAGGCCGCCTTTGTCCGGGCCCGCGCGCGGCCCGTCGGGGCCCGCCATGGTCAGGATCTCGGAGGCATTGAGGATCAAGGTCGCCACGGCGGTATTCTACGAAAAGAACCCCTGGCACGGCGGGCTTCCCGGGGCTATACTGGCGAAGAGGCCCCCCTATGTCCCGACGCCTCCTCGCCCCCCTCGTCCTCGGCGCCGTCCTGATGCTGGGGACCTCCGCGCCCGCCTGCGTCACCTGCGACGCGCCGCCCGCGTCCGCGCTCGAGACCGACCCGCCTCCCCAGGCGCCTTTCGAGGCGGCGGCCCCCGGGGCGCTGCTCGCCGAGGAGCGCGAATGGCTCCTCACCTTGGAGGACGGCCGCTACGAGGAGGTCAACGGACGCCTCTCCGACCGCAAGGCCCCCGCCGGCGAGCATCTGCTCCCCAATTCCGCCGCCTGGGCCCTGCTCGGCCGCCGCGCCACCGAGCGCACCGCCGCCTTGCGGCCCTTGGCCAAGAACGGCCGCCTGCCCGAGGGAGTTCGCGGCGAAGCCGTCGCCCTGTTCTGGCTGCGAGGATCCTTGGTTTCCCCCGAGGACCGCGATTTCCTGCGCGCGGCCACCTTGCCCGAGGGCGAGCCGGCGGGACCCGGGGCGCTCGAGGCCGGCGCCAAGCCGCCGGATGGGGTCACGGCGGCCGGCGGCGCCTCGGCCGCCGCCGCCGCGGCGGCGCAAGCCGCGGACATCCTGCGCAGCCTTCGCGCCTCCCTCGACATCGCGCCCAACACCGATCCCCGCGCCGTCGCAGCCATGGACGCGGCCCTCGTCAGCCTGGTGAGCACCCCGACCGGCCGCGAACTCGCACTCGAATTCACCGCCTCCGGTTCGCGCGCGAAGCTGGAGTTCGGAGAAGTTCCGAACTCGACGACGATCATGATGAACGGCCGGCGCATCCTGCGGGCCTCGGGCGGCCACACCCATCCGAACGAGGATCCTCCCCGCGTGGTGCTCAACCGCGATTATCTCGTCACGGACCCGGACTTCCGCCGCGTGGACATGACCGCGACCCTCGGCCATGAGCTGTTCGGCCACGCCTTCGAGGTCCAGCGCGCGAAGAAGGAAGGCGTCTCCCGGCAGACCCTGTATCATTACCGCGGCGACGAGGCCGGCTCGGGCCTGATCGGCTGGCTGGTGCACGCCGAGCTGGGCGGGCGCCTGGACAACGGCCACATGTGGAACTACCTCGCCGACCCCGAGCGCTACCACTCCGGACTCAAGACCAACCTCCCTTATTACGCCACGACCTTGAGCCTCGAGGAGATGCGCGCCCCGGTGGCGACCCTCGAGAGCCGCGTCGCCGCCATCGACACCGCCCGCAAGAGCGGTAACGCCTACGCCGCGTCGATGGTCGCCTGGACCCCCCGCATCGCACACTTCGTCGCGGCGCACGGCATGGACCAGGCGCAGTTCTCCTCGCTGACGGAGGACATCGCCGCCGCCGTCGTCTGGAACAACTCTCAGCAGGCGAGCCTCAACAACATCCACGCCCACCTGACCGGCACGATCACCCGCTGGAAAAAGCCGGAATCCGACGCGCTGAAGGCGGAGCTCGCCGCGGCCTCCCGTTCCGCCTACCTGCGCCGGTCCGAGGCGCGCCTGGCCGCGCGCGCCGAACGCCTGCGCGGCATCGTCGGCGGCCGCACGCGGGAGACCACCATTCCGCCCGTGCCGGGCAAGCTGACCTGGGATGACCTGCACCGCCTGTTCGAGCGGGATCAAAAGAACCATCCCGATCATTGGGAGAAGAAGAAATGAATTTCATCCTTTCCGTCGTCCTCGCGCTGTCGGCGGGCGCCTCGGCCGAAAAACCCGCGGAGGTCTCGAAAACCGTGAAAGAAGCCCCTACCCCGTCTCAGGCCATCGCCGCGCTCATCAGCCGCCGGCCCCCGAAAGGGTGGAAAGTCGAGGAGTACACGAACGCCGGCGGCGCCGATCCGGTCGAAGCCTTCGTCGACGGCGTGGACCGCATCGCGATTCGCGCCTTCGGCGGACCCGGCAGCGCTTACAAGAAACCGGCCGGCTTCCTGACGGGAGCGGCGGCGAGCACGATGGGGCGCAAGCCTGAATCCGTCGGAAGCGCCGAGGTCGCCGGCCGCCGACTGACCGTCTATCAGCGCGGCTTCCCCATCAACCTCGGAGACCCGCACGCGCCGTCCGGCCCGCCCATGCTCGGCAAGGAATTCTTCTGCGTTCTGCCCGTATCGGGAGGCCGGTTCGTCGTGCTTTCCTACGCCCGCGAGACCCCCGCCCCTGACCTGGAGCGCCGCGGCGAGGAGGCCTGGAAGGTCTTCCTAAAGACCGTCAAACTCCCTGGCCGGAAGACCTAGCCCGATCGGCCCCGAGGACCCTGGGCGTATCGCCCGATCCGCCGTACACTTGCTATAGGAATGAACCGACGGATTCTGGCGGCCCTTTTCCTGGCGGCCTCCGCGCTCGACGCGGGGGCTCAGCGCATTTCCCTCGAAGTCCCCCTCTCGCCGCGTCCCAGCATCGCCGGCCCCGCCGTCGCGCCTTTGGCGCAGACTTTCCCGCTCGCGCTGACCCCCTGGAACCCGACCCTAAACGCTCCGGCTGTACTCCACCCGCACAACGCCGTCCCGATCCCATCCGTTAACCTGCGCGCGCCGATCCAACCTCTCCCGCTGAACCTCTCGGGCCTGCCCGACTCCGCCATCGCCGCGCCGATGAAGCTCGCGGACATTCCCTTTCCCTTCAAGCGAACTCTCGCCGAGGAACCGATCCGGGCGCGCCAACTCGCCGCGGTCATCGACACCCTCCGCGAGTACGGCGCCCGATCCCAGAGTCTCGCGGGCCTCAAGGGCGAAGCGGGCGCCGCCGCCCTCGAACGCAATTTCATGTCGGCGGCGGCCCTCGGCGACGAACCCCTCGTGCCTCCCGTCGGCGACGGGGCCTACGTCGCCCCGTCCGCGGACGCCCGCCCGCTGCTGACCCGCATGCTCGAACGAGTCCGCCTCGACGACCGCGGGCGCGCCGACGAGAAGAAGGCGCTCGAAGAGTCCTTCAAACGCCTGCTCGAGACCCCGACCGGCCGCCGCTACGCCGAGGAGTTCCTCGCCGAAGGCCTGACCGCGGTGGTGCGCTTCGACGATTTCGCCGACTCCCAGCTCTTCCTCATCGACGGCCGCAAGAGGTTCTACGCCGCCCAGGCCTACACCGACTGGCGCCCGGAAGGTTACGCCGAGATCCGCCTCAACCGCCACTACGTCGACGGCGACCCCGAATTCATGCGCGAGTCCCTGCCCTCGATCATCGGCCACGAGCTCCTCGGCCACGGCCTCTGGTACGGCCGCGCCACGAAGGAGAACCTCTACCTCGCCTTCCATTATCACGAGCTCAACGAGACCTTGGCGCGCCTCGTCGGTTGGGCCATCGATCACGAGCTGGACGGCCGCTTCGAGGAGGCGGGAGCCTGGAACTACCTCGCCGACCCCGCTCATTACCTCTCGAACCTGAAGATGCGCCTGCCCTACTACGCCGTGACCTTCGGTCAGTCCGAGATGGCCAAACCTCTGGCGACCCTGCGCGCGCGCCTGGCCTCCGCCGAGGCCGAGGTCATGCGCGCCCGGAGCAACCTAGCCTCGCAGAAGACCTGGCTGCCCGTGCTGGATCACTTCTCCCGCGATCACGGCATCCCCGCCGGACGTTTCGGCCTGCTGCGCAAGGAGCTCTCGGACCTCGAGGCCCATTACCAGAACGAGGTCGTCAACGCCGAGTCGATCGTGCGCGAGGTCTCGGGCCTGATCGAGCGGATCGCGGCCGAGCCCGACCGCGCCTCCGAGCTATACTTGAAGGAAGCCTCGGCGCACCCCTTCTTCGAGCGCCTCAGCGCCGACACCGCTCGCCTCGGCAAGGCCTTGGAGACCATGGCCAACGCCGCGCCGCCCGCGCCCCCTCGCCCCGCCCCGCCCCGCCCCGCCGACCAGATCACCTGGGAGGCGCTCGCCAAGATGTACCAGGAAGACGTCGCCGCCGACGCCAACCGCGCCTTCAAGCACTGGCGCTAGCGGAAGTTCTTGAACTGGAGGTCGAGGTCGAACTTCCCGGCTTTGAGCACGTTCATCGTGGACTGGAGCTCGTCCTTGGACTTGCTCGTCACGCGCAGCTGACCGTCCTGGATCTGGGCGTTGACCTTGAGCTTGTTCTCCTTGATCGCGGCCTGCATCAGCTTGGCCTTGTCGGTCGGGATCCCGCTCTGGATGGTCACGTCGATGCGCGAGGTCTGACCGAGGGCGGCCTCGGGCTTGCTCTTGGTCAGGTTCTTGATGGGCAGGCCGCGCTTGGCCATCCGGGTGAGCAGCACGTCGTAGACCTGCTCGACCTTGAACTCATCGATCGCCCGGATGATCATCTTCTTGTCCTTCACGACGAGCTCGATCGTCGCGTTGGCGGCCTTCAGGTCGAAGCGGTTCTGGATCTCCTTGATCGCGACCGCGATCACCTCGGAGACGAGGTTCAGGTCCACGTCGGAAACGCAGTCGAAGGAATAGTCGCTGGCCATATCTACCTCGCCATCGGGATTTTCAGAGATTTATGTTTTCGCGCGAAGGCCTTGGCCTGCGGATAGCCCGCGTCGAAATGCCGCACCACGCCGAGCCCCGGATCATTCGTCAGCACGCGCTCGAGCCGCGCGCCCATCGCCTTCGTGCCGTCGGCGACGGTGACCTGGCCGGCATGCAGCGAGTAGCCCATGCCGACGCCGCCGCCGTGGTGGAAGCTGACCCAGGAGGCGCCGGAGGCGGTGTTGAGCAGAGCGTTGAGGATGGGCCAGTCGGCCACGGCGTCGGAGCCGTCACGCATGGCCTCGGTCTCGCGGTTGGGCGAGGCCACCGAGCCGCAGTCGAGATGGTCGCGTCCGATCACGATCGGCGCGCCGACCTTCTTCTTCTTGACGAGCCAGTTCAGGCGGGCGCCCATCTCGGCGCGCTCGCCGTACCCCAGCCAGCAGATCCGGGCCGGCAGACCTTGGAAAGCGACCTTCTTCCCGGCCAATTCGATCCAGCGCTTGAGGGCTTCGTTCTTGGGGAACGCGGCGAGGACCTCTTTGTCCGTCGTGCGGATGTCCTCCGGATCACCCGAGAGCGCCGCCCAGCGGAACGGCCCTTTCCCCTCGCAGAACAACGGACGGATGTATTCGGGCACGAAGCCGGGGATGTCGAATGCGTTCTTGACGCCCGCCTCGACGGCGCGCGCCCTGATATTGTTGCCGTAGTCGAAGGTGACCGCGCCTTGCTTCTTGAGGGCGAGCATCCCTTCGACGTGGCGTCCCATCGATGAAATAGACTTTTTGACGTACTCCTGCGGATTCTTCTTCCTCAGCTGGGAGGCCGTGCTGACATCGTATCCCCGCGGTATATATCCGTACAAAGGATCGTGCGCGGACGTTTGGTCCGTCAATATGTCGACCGGAAAACGTCGTTTCGCGAGCTCCGGGATGATGTCGGCGGCGTTGCCCAACAATCCGACCGACAGGGCCTCCCCCCGTTCCTTGGCCCGCGTCACGCGCGCCAGGGCCGCGTCGAGATTCTCCTCGACGACATCCAGATATTTCGTTCTCAGCCGGAAGCGAAGCCGCGTCGGGTCGACTTCGACGCCGAGGAACGCCGCCCCGTTCATCGTGGCCGCCAGCGGCTGCGCCCCGCCCATGCCGCCGAGGCCGGCGGTCACGACCGTCCTCCCGGCGAGGCTGCCGCCGAAGCGCCGGCGCCCCGCCTCGGCGAAGGTTTCGTACGTGCCTTGCAGGATCCCTTGAGTGCCGATGTAGATCCAGGAGCCGGCCGTCATCTGGCCGTACATCATGAGCCCCTTCTTGTCGAGCTCGTCGAAATGGTCCCAGTTCGCCCACTTGCCGACGAGGTTGGAGTTCGCGATGAGCACGCGCGGCGCCTGGTCGTGAGTCTTGAACACCGCGACGGGCTTGCCGGACTGGACGAGCAAAGTCTCGTCGTTCTCGAGGACCTTGAGCGAGGCCACGATCTGGTCGTAGCACTTCCAGTTCCGCGCCGCCTTCCCTCGTCCGCCGTACACGACGAGGTCCTGCGGACGCTCCGCCACCTCGGGGTCGAGGTTGTTCATCAGCATGCGCAGGGCCGCCTCCTGCTGCCAGCCCTTGCAGGTCAACTTGCGTCCGCGCGCCGCTCGAATGGTTCTCATATGCCGAATTTAACGAATTTGAAGGCCTGACACCTAATCAAAGGCGCCGGATAAGACCAATTCACGGGCGGTTTCGAGCTTGCCGGAGAGGACTTCGTCGCCTTTGGACGCTTTGACGCGGGAGCGGAGGACCGCCAGGCCCGCCTCGACGCCCTTGCCGGATTTGAGGGGACGGTGGAATTCGATGGCCTGGGCGGCGCAGACGAGCTCGATGGCGACGACCTGGGCCGCGTTCCAGACGACCTTCTTGAATTTGAGGGCCGACCACATGCCCATCGACACGAAGTCCTCTTTGTTGGCGGAGGTCGGCACGGAGTCGGCGGAGGCGGGGTGCGCGAGCGTCTTGTTCTCGGAGGCGAGCGCGGCCGCGGCATACTGGGCGATCATGTAGCCGGACTCCACACCCGGGTCCGCGGCGAGGAACGGCTTCAGGCGCGGCGCGGCGCCGGCGGTGACCTGGAAGGTGCGCCGCTCGGAGATATTAGCGAGGGCTGTCAGCGCGCCGGCCGCCGAGTCGAAGGCGAAGGACAGGGCCTGGCCGTGGAAGTTTCCTCCCGAGATCACGCGCCCTCCCGCCACGAGGGGATTGTCGGTCACCGAGCCGAGCTCGACCTGGACGATGCGCCGCGCCTCGACGAGGCGGTCCCAGACCGCGCCGTGCACCTGGGGGGCGCAGCGCAGAGAGTAGGAGTCCTGGACGCGCGGATCGTCGACCACATGCGACCTGCGAATCTCCGAGCCCGCCAAAAGCCGGCGCAAAGAACGCGCGGCTGATATTTGGCCGGGATGCGGCTTCAAACGCTGGAGCGCCTCGTCGTACGGCGACGGGGTCCCGGTCAGAGCGTCCAGCGAGGCCGCGCAGGCGAGGTTGGCGGCGCGGTAAACCCGCTCCGCGGCGAGCAAAGCCAAACCCCCGACGGACTGCATGGCCTGGGTGCCGTTCAAAAGGGCCAGGCCTTCCTTCGCGGACAGGACGAAGGGCTTCAGACCAGCGGCCTTGAGCGCCGTCGCGGCGGGAACGACGCGGCCGCGGAAAAACACCTCGCCTTCGCCGATGACGGCGAGCGCCATATGCGCCTGCGGAGCGAGATCGCCGCTGGCGCCGACCGACCCTCGGCTTGGGATCAACGGAATAATATTCTTTTCAAGCATGCGGGCCAGGTGGCGAACAAGCGCCGGACGGACGCCCGAAAAACCCCGGGCCAGTTCATTGACCCGCAAGAAAAGAATCGATCTTGCTTCCAACGGATCCAACGGCTCGCCGACGCCGCAGGCGTGCGACAGCACCAGATTCCGCTGAACCTGCGCGAGCCTTTCCGTCGAGATCCGGGTGGACGCTAATTCGCCGAAGCCCGTGTTGACGCCGTAGATCGTCCCGCCCGAGGCCATCGCGGCCTCGAGCGCGCGGCGCGAGGAAGCCACGCGCCGCAGGGCCGCGCCCGGCAGGACCGCCCTGCGGCCGCCGGCGGCGACCGCTTCGAGGCCTTCGAGCGTGAGGGCCGAGCCGAGCTTAAACGAGTTCGAGGGCAACGGCCACGGCCTCCCCGCCGCCGAGGCAGATTCCGGCCACGCCGCGCTTGCCGCCGCGGATCTTGAGCGCGTTGATCAAGGTCGCGAGGATGCGCGCGCCCGAGGCGCCGAGCGGATGTCCCAGGGCCACCGCGCCGCCATGCACGTTTATCTTCTCGTGAGGCAGATTGCCGAGCTTGGCCACGGCGAGGGTGACCACGGCGAAGGCCTCGTTGACCTCGAAGAGGTCGACGGAGTCGACCGTCCAGCCGACCTTCTTCAGGAGCTTCTCCACGGCGCCGGCGGGCGCGGTCGTGAACCACTTCGGCTCCTGGGAGTGCGTGGCCCAGCCGACGACGCGGGCGACGGGCTTCTTGCCCGCCGCGCCCTTGGCGGAGCACAGCACGAGCGCCGCCGCGCCGTCGTTGAGCTTGGAGGCGTTGGCGGCGGTGATGGTGCCGTCCTTTTGGAAGGCGGGTCGCAATTTACCGATCTTGTCGAGCTTGGCGCGGCCGGGCTCCTCATCAAGCTCGATGCCGTCGACGGCGACGATCTCCCCCTTGAACCAGCCCTTGGCGACGGCCTCGGCCGCGCGCTCATAGGAGCGCACCGCCCAGGCGTCCTGCATCTCGCGCGTGAGCCCGTGCTCCTTCGCGCACAGCTCGCCGCAGTCGCCCATGTGCACGCCGTCATAGGGATCCATCAGACCGTCGCGCAGGACCGCGTCGAGCAGCTTCGCGTCGCCGTAGCGGTAGCCGGAGCGGGCCTTGTCGAGGAGGTAGGGCGCCTTGGACATCGACTCCATGCCGCCGGCGAGGGCGTACTCGTGCTCGCCGAGGGCGATCGACTGAGAGGCCAGCATCACGGCTTTCATGCCCGAGCCGCAGACCTTGTTGACCGTCGTGGCGCCGACGGAGACGGGGATGCCGCCCGCGATCGCGGCCATGCGGGCGGGGGCCTGGCCGATGCCGGCGGGGATCACGCACCCGAGCACGACCTCGCCGAGCTCCTCGCCCTTCACGCCGGATTTCGAGAGCGCGTCGGCGATGGCCTTGGCCGCCAGCTGCGGCGCGGTGTGATTGGCGAAGGCCCCGTTGATCGAGCCGATGGGGGTGCGCGAGGCGGAGAGGATGAGAATATCGTTCATGACGGGCTCCTCAGGAGTAGTAGACGATTCGGGCGGCGATGCCGCAGAGCACCGAGACGGCGGCGCCCATGTAGAACGTGAAGGCGGTCAGCTCGAACAGGCGCCGGCGGCGCAGGAAGAACATGATCGCGAGCCAGCCGGCGGCGAGCGCCGCGGCCCCGGCCAAGGTCGGGAACAGGAAGCAGAGGGCCAGCACGAGGCGCTCGGCCATGGCGAGATGCTTCTCGTCGTCGCCGGGGTAATCCGCCCCGTGAAAGTCCTTCTCGAGGAAGTAGATGAGCACGGTGCAGGCGTGCGTGACGAGCACGAACAGGCAGCCCAGCACGGGCCACTTCTCCGGGAAGAACCCGGCCGTCGCGGTCGTCGTGACCGCGAGCGGCGCGACGGAGAAGATCACCGCGTAATGGATGACCTGGTCCCACGCGAAGAACAGGGTGTTGTCCGGCATCCCATACTTGAAGATGGTGTAGACGCGCCACCAGTCCTCGAGGAAGTGCGTGATGAAGATGATCGCGATGCACGTCCAGCCGTTCAGGCTGAAGAAGGAGTTCTCGATCCAGTAGTTGCCGAGGAAGGGCCAGGTGATGATCAGGTAGGCGACCGGATGCATCCCGCAATGGGCGAGCAGGCCCCACATGCTCGTGCGCTTCCAGCGGTTGATGAAGTTGGTCTGGAGCGTGAAATCGCAGAGCAGGTGGCCGAACATCAGCCGCCAGAAGATATCCATTCTATTTCGCCGTGAGGTTGAAGACCTGGTCCCAGTCGTCGGGGGGCAGGGCCGCGTAGTCTCGTGAGATGTTCCGGTAAAGCTCGCCCGGGCCGTCCTCGGGCATCAGGCCCAGGAACTCGGTGAAGGAGGCCAGCGCGTCTTCGTAGCTCTTTTCGTAGAAGGCCTTCACGCCCTTCTCCCATACCGGGAGAGCTTTCGCCCAGACGGGCTTCAACTTCCCTTTCTCGGCGAGAGGCTCGTACACCGGCACCGGCACCGCCTTGCCGACGACGCGGGCGCGGCCGAGGTAGCGGGCCTCGATCGCGTCCTTGGAGCCCTGGAAGGTGGCCTCGCTGATGATGATGTTCGAGCCGAAGAACTTGTTGGCGCCCTCGAGGCGGGAGGCGAGGTTGACCTCGTCGCCGATCACGGTATAGGCGAGCTTGCGCTCGGTCCCGGTGAAGCCGACATTCATTTGGCCCGTATTGATGCCGATGCGGATCGCCGGTATCTCGGGCAGCCCGGGGTCGAGGTTCTTGTTGAGCTCGGCGATCGCCTCCTGGCAGTGCAGGGCCGAGAGGACCGCGTCGCGCGCATGAGCCTTGTTCTCGAGCGGGGCGTTCCAGAAGGCCATGATGCAGTCGCCGATGTACTTGTCGATGGTGCCGCGACGGTCGAGCATGACCGAGCTCAGCGCGGACAGGTATCTATTGAGGAACTCCATCAGCGCTTCGGGCCCCATCTTCTCCGAGATCGCCGTGAAGTGCGCGATGTCGAGGAAGAGCACCGTCATATCGCGCTTCTGCGCGCCGAGCTTGGCCTTCTCGGGGTCGTTGGCGAGCTCCTCGACGATCTCCGGCGAGACGAACTGGCCGAACTTCGCCTTGATGGCTTTCTTCTCCGCGCCCTCCGTGAGCACGCGATGCAAGGTGAGACCGAGGTAGCTGGCGAGCAAGGTCAGGCCCGGCGCCACGGGGTAGATCAGCTCGCCGCGCGACATGAGCGCCAGCGCGCCGAATTGCATCCCGGCGAGGAGCAGGGCCACGACGACGGCGCCGATGATCGGTGAAAAGACCAGCAGGAAGTACGGCACCCAGGCCATGAAGAGGACGAGAAGGATGCACCCGAGGACGTTCGGCGCGGGAAGAGGATCGTGGTTGAGGATGTTGTCGATGATGTTGAGATGGTACTCGGCCCCCGGCGCCTGAGACGTGAACGGCGTCGGATAATGGTCGTAGTAGCCGGTGGTCGTGGAACCGACGATCGCGATCCCTCCGCGCAGCGCCTTCTTCTGCTCGGGCGTCAGCAGGCCTTTGACGAGGCTCATCAGCGAGATATGGACGTAGGGCGACGTGTAGATCTGCACTCCGGTGGAGTCGCGCTGCATCGGCCAGACCATCGGACGACGGTAATTGAGCATGAGGAAGCCCCAATCCTCGATCGGATAGGCGTCCTTGAGCTCGTCGAGGCTGCGGCCGGTGATCAGGGAAAGCGCCGCGGCGGCCACCGAGGTCACGGGATGGCCGCCCCCCCGGATCGGATCCTCGATCTCCGGATTGAACAGAGCCATCGTGCGGATGTGGCCGTCGCTGTCGAGGTGGCGGTCGATGACGGGGCTGCCGAGGGCCTTCGAGGCCTTCTCGATGAGCGGCACCGGGCGCCGGACTTCGACCTTCCCTTGCGAGGCCGCGGTGATGCCGGCGGTGTAAAGGTTGACCACGCCTCCATGGCGCCGCATCGACGCGGCCAGCTCGCGGTCCCCCTCGCGCGGCTCGAAGAAGAGGATGTCGAAAATCACGTTCTTGACGCCGAACCGCGTCATCTCATCAAGAGCCTTGGCGTAGTAGGCGCGCGGCAGGGGGAATCCCAGCGCGCGAACGGTGTCGTCGTCGACGGCGACCACGATCAGGCGCTCGTCGCCGGCCGGCAACGAAGACGCCCGGAGGACGAAGGAGTAGCGATGCCACATGCGTTCGAGCGGCCCGAACAGGCCCACGGTGGCCGGCACATAGAGGAAAACCGCCAGCACGGAGATCGCAAGGCACAGGCGCCTCGGAAAGGACTTCGCGTTCTTCAATGTGACTCCTTGGGCGTCGAGGACTTCTTGGGCTGAGCCTTCTTCGCGGGCGCCTTCGACGACTCCGAAAGACCCAGCCGGGCGCGAAGCTGCGCGCGCGCGTAGTCCATCATGCCCTGGGTGTTGGCGTCCTTCTCCACGGCCCGGGCGGCGTCCAGCGCGGCGAGCCCCTTGGCGTCGCCCACGAGCCCGACGGTCGAAGCCGCCTGCTGGCGCGTCGACGCATCCGCGCTCTTGAGGGCGGCGTACGCGACGGGAAGGCCCGAGTCATCCCCCGCCTTCGCCAGCGCGGCGGCGGCCTGAACGCGCACCCCGGCGTCGCCGTCCTTGAGGGCGGACGCGAGGAACGGGGCCGCGCCGGGAGCGGCGATGAGGCCGAGCGACTTGGCCGCCTCCGCGCGGACCCCCGCGTCGGTGTCGGACAGCGCGGAGGAGAGGGCCGGGACGGCCTCCTTGGAGGCGATCTCACCGAGAGCGGACACCGCGACCTTCCGCGCGGAGGCGTCGGGATCGGTCAGGACCGCCGCGAGCGCCTCGACGGCGGCCGCGGCGCGCAGCTTCCCGAGCGCGCGCATCGCCGCGTGGCGCACCGGCGCGGCCCCGTCCTTCAGCGCGCCCATCAGGGCGCCGGCCGCGGCGCCGTCGCCGATGTAGACGAAGGCGACCGCCGCCGCCTGGCGCACGCGCGGATCGGCGTCGCCGGACAGCACCGCCGCGAGCATGGGCACCGAGCCGGCCGAGCGCAGCTGCCCCAGGGCTTCGCACGCGGTCGCGCGCACGAACGGGTGGGCGTCGCCGAGGAGCTTCTCGAGCGCGGGCACCGCGGCGGGATTGCGCGACCGCCCGAGCTCCTCCGCGGCCTGGCGGCGGGTCATCGGCTCGGAGGCCTTGGCCCCCGCGAGGGCCGCCTTGAGCGGGTCGGGGCCCTGCGCGAGCGCTATAGAGGATGCCAGTAGGACTACGGCCGCGAACAGCGGGCGGAGGGTCACGCGGTGATTCTAGCGAGTCGCCCCCCCCGCCTTCAAGAGGAATCGGCGACGGCGCGGCTTCAGTGGATCACGCCGATCTTGCGGATGACCGTGGCCGAGCCGCCGGACGCCTTGACCTTGATGCGGGCCGTGTAGCCGCCCTTGGAGACGTTGACGCCGGCGTCGTTGCGGCCGTTCCACGGGACGAAGTTCTGGCCGAGCTTGCCGCCCTCGGAGCCGGGCGGGCAGGAGATGGTCTTGACCAGGTAGCCCAAAGCGTCGTAGATCGTGATCGTCACGTCGGAGTCGCTGTTGAGGATGTAGGTGATCTTCGTCAGGCCGAGGTCTCCGCCCTTGCGCGAGTCGAAGGGGTTGGGGAAGTTGCTGACGCCGGTGATGATCTCGGAGGTGATGCCGGTGCCCGCGCTCGCGGCCAGCGGCGACCAGCTCGAGGCCACGCCGGCGCCGCTGATCGCGCGGACCCGGTAGCTGAAGAAATGTCCCGGCTTGCGCGCGCCCTCGCCCGCGAAGCTCGGGTCGCCCACGTTGTAGGTGGTCAGCCGCGACGGGATGACGTTGATCGTGCGCCAGATCACCGTTTCAGACAGGTTCTTCGGGTCGCCGCCGCGCTCCTGCACCTCGTAGGCGGACACGCCGGAGACGAACTGCTGCGACGCGGCCCACTTGACCGCGTAGGTCGGCTTGCCTTGCTCGAGCGGGATCGCCGCGCCGGGGGTGGTCGGAGCCGAAGGGTCCACGCGGTACACCCACATGGGCTGAGGCGGCGAGGTGGCGCCCGTAGCCGAGACGAACTGCGCGAAGAGGATGGCGCCGGCGTCGGAGACGAGCTCGCCGCTGGTGTGGATGATCGGCGCCGAGCCGCGCAGGCCGCGGCCGTTGAACGGGGCGGGGTCGCCGTCCTGGAAGATGACCTCGAAGGTGTTGGCCGTCGGGCCGCGCTTGACGCGCATGATCTCCGAGCCGATGTAGACCAGGCCCGAGCCGTCGGTCTTGCCCAGCAGGCCGGTGTTGCTCACGACGGTGAAGAACGTCGTCTCCTGCGTCAGAACCTGGGTCAGGCGCGTGACATTGGGGATCTCGAGCACCAGGTTCGTGAGCGTGGCGCCGGTGATCGGCGCGCTGCCCGCCAGGACGCCGAACGCGGCGGCCGAGAGGCGGGCGACATCGACGGCCGTGACCGAGGACCATTTGTGCGTGATGCCGATGGGGTCGTCGTAATAGGCGCCGGCGGCGACCTGGTAGTAGCCGGAGGTTCCCGTGATGGGCAGGTTGAAGGAGAGCGAGCCGGCGCTGCGGGCCCAGGCCGAGGGAGCCAGGCCTTGGCCGGGGTCGGGCGCGGTCTTGGCGAGGTTCCCCTGGTCGGCGATGTCGAGGCCGATGCGGAACTGCGGCTTGTTCGAGCCCGGCGCGAAAAGCACGAGGTCGACGATGCCGTCCTTGTTGATGTCCACGTCGAGTATGCCGGTGCCGGTCAGGTCGGTCGTCGGGTTGCCGTCGCCGAGGAGCGAAATCGAGGTCGGGCGGGTGCTCTCGCCGACCTTGAAGTTGTCGGGAGAGCCGTCGCCGTTGACGTCGATGAGCGGCGGGGAGCCGGCGCAGTTCAACGGCCACGGCAGGCCGTTCTGGCACATCCACTTCGTCTGGTCGGGCCTCGGGTTGGCGGCGCCGTCGTAACAGATGTTGTTGCGCGGGTTGACCGGGTCCTTGCCGTTGTTGCAATTGACGGAGTCGACCAGCGCGTAGGCCGGATACCCGACGGCCTCGCCCGGCACGCCGGTGACGGCGCGCGTGACGATGATCGGCGGCGTCATCGAGCTCACGGAGACGCCGGGCACGGTCAGCGGCGCGATGAGCAAAGTCTTCGAGGCGAGCGGCGGCTGCTTGATGGGATCCGCGGCGGCCACGATGGGCGCGCCGTCGGGGGCGATGATGTCGGAGAAGCCCGCGAGCGTGAAGCCGAGCGTGTGCGTCAAGGTCGTCCCGCCGGCACGGTCGGTGAAGCCGATGTCCGCGCTGACGAAGAAGGTCGCCGTGCCCGTCGTCACGCGCACGTAAGGGATCGCGCCCTGGACGAGGCTGACGAGCGCGACGCCGTTGGAGAACGGGCCGGAGGTCGAGACCGCGACCGCGCCGAGCAAAGTGTCGAGGTTCGAGGTGAACACGCGGTCGCCGTTGTCGAGCCAGATCTTGACGAAAGACGCGTCGCCGTCGCCGGTCAGGGCGACCAACGAGGTCAGGATCGTGCCGGTCTGCCGGAGCCGGAGCTGGGCGATCGAGACGAAGTCCGAGCTCGTCTTCATGTCGATCTGCAGAACGGGGACATTGGCGTCGCCCTGGCCGGCGCCGGCGGGGGCCAACGACACTCCGGACACGGTGAGGGTGATCGGGTTGATCGCCACGTTGCTGCCGACGTACGGATAGCTCGTGCTCCCGGTGCCCAGCGGGTTGATGCGCGTCACGCCCGTGAGCAGGAGCGGCTGCACGGCGTCGCCGCGCGGCATCCCGATCCAGGAGGTGTCGCGGATCGTCAGGTTGATGAGGTCGTTCTGCACGGCCGCGTCGCCGATGTCGTAGGCCACGAAGAAGGCCTGGGCCGTCGGCCCGACGAACTGGTCGGCGTTCAGCGTGATGAGCGCCTGGACGTCGGAGTCGTTGCCCTGGTTGAACGCGTCGACCTTCCGCACGCTCACGCCGACCGAGTGGTTGAGCGCCGGGCTGGCCGCGGTGCCGAGCAGGTCCCCGCGCGAGCTGATGCTCAGACACGGCTTGCCGGTGATGTTGTCCACGCCCGGGGTGAAGGCCGTCTGGCAGCCGGGGCCGGAGAACGTCATCAGCTCGGCGTTGTTGACGAAGATCTTGCCGCCCACGGGCGCGCCGGAGTTGTCCACGGGGAAGCCCTTCGTCGAGGCCACGACGAGGTCGAACGGCACCGTGACGACGCTGCTCGACAGCGCGGTCACGAGGGTCGTGTTCACTTCCGAGATGTTGATGTCGCTGCCGTCCAGCAGGTCGTTCTGGTTGATGTCCTTGAAGATCCGGATGAACTTGACGTTCGTGTTGCGGCCCAGCGGCTTGTTCGTGTCCTGCGAGCCGCCGCCGCGCTCGACGCGCAGGGAGCGCCACGGCGCCAGCGCGATGTCGGTGACGAGGTTCAGGCGCAGCATGCCGACGTTGGACTGCGCCTGGGTGACGCCGCCGATGCCGGCGGCGATGTCGCTGGTGCCGAGCGTCACCTGCGAGACGGTCTTGGCGACCGTGAGCAGCGGGTTGGAGGAGAAGGTCGGCGTCGAGAAGGAGACGGCGTTGGGCACCTGCACCGTGAAGTACGTCGGGCTCAGGATGGCCGCGCCGAGCTTGTTGCCCTCCGCGGCGAACTGGGAGATGTCGTAGGTCAGGAAGTAGTCCGCCGCGGTCGTGCTGACCATGATCGGCTTCTTGAGCGCGAGCGTGACGGTCGCGGAGCTGAAGGTCTCGTTGCCGAAGGACACCAGGTGCGGGTAGTCCCCGAGCGGCCCCGCCGTCGAGTCGGCGATCGTGAAGTTGCCGTTGCCGTCGGCGTCCTTCCAGAGCTTGATGACGTTGACGTCGCTGTCCAGCGCGCCCGCGGCGCCGGTGCGGTCCACCTGGACCCGGGTCACGATCGCGGTGTTGCGGTCCGTGCGCATGCGCAGACGCAGCATCGCCACGTTCCTCGCGTTCTGGAAGGCGGTGTTGCCGGAGACCTGGTCGAACTCGACGTTGACGGTGTTGACCGTGGGGGCCACGACGAAGGTCGGGCTGGCGACCGGAGTCGTGCCCACGAACACCGTCGCGTGGCCGGCGTTGGCCGGGGTGAGCGTGAAGCGCGAGGGGTCGGCGACGCGGACGCCCGTGACCTCATTGGGCGGATTCAAGCTCGGGTGCGAGAACCGGGCCGCCACGGACACATCCATCGCGACATAAAGCACCGTCGGCGTCGCGGTGATCAAGGTGTAGCCCGGCGAGCCGATCTGCGGGTCGTTGATCGCGATGTGCGCCTGGCCGCTCGTCGTCCCCCCGAAGTAAGACGAACCGAGCAGGACATCGCTGACATTGAGCCCGCTCGCGGCGTCGCGGTGGAAGACCCCGTCGTTGGTCTTGTAGATCTTCACCGACGACAGGTCGGGATCGTCGCCGTTGAGGCCGAGCGGCAGGGAGCGGTTGAAGCGGATCTCGCTGAGCTGGACCTGGAACTGCGAGGACCACAGATCGAGGCGCAGGGCCGCGAGGTTGGTCTGGCCCTGGCTGATCTGCGGCGCCAGGTAGGTGCCGGTGGAGTGCGCCGCGGGCGTGGTGTTAAGGTAGCCGCGGATGACATCGATGATGCCGCTGCTGCCCGGGCTGAAGCCGCGGTAGCCGACGATCTCGCCGTCGATGAGCATGTACGCCGTCGCGCCGGCCGCGGGCGAGGGCAGGCCCTGGGTGGAGCTCACGAGCCACACGGGCTCGACCGTGCCGGCCGGGTTGACGCCGATGACCGTCTCGAGCGTCGGCGCCGGGAAGGTGCCGCTCGAAGTCGAGAAATACGGCGTGGCCTTGACCGACATGACCTGCGGCGCGGCGATGATCGGACGCACCTTGCCGCCGAAGGGCATCGGCGAGGACGGGTCGTACACGTTGGGCAAGGCGAGCGAGTTCAGGAAGGGATTGTCGGTGACGGGCGACAAGGAGGGCAGCGAGGTCGGGCGCAGATCCACGCCCAACGTGCGCGGCTGGAAGGTGAAGGGGTCCACCGGCTGGGCCGTGGCCGACATGCGGTAGGCGATGAAGTAGCGTTGGGCCTGGGGCGCCAGCCCCGGGGTCACGATCTTGCGCGCCGGGTACAGGTTGATCTGCGACACCAAGGGCAGGCCCTGGTAGTTGCCGAAGGTGCCCGTGCCCACGAGCAGGTCGTTGGTCGCGTTGAAGATGCCGTCGTTGTTGGTGTCGTACCAGAGCTGGGTCTCGTCGACGTCGCCCGCGATGGAGCCGCCCAGCGTGGCCGTGCCGGTCGCGTAGACCAGGATCCAGCGCCACGACGCGTCCGCCACGTCGGTCTGGATGCTGTTGATCACGGCGACGGCGACGGTGCTCTTCTGCTGCAGGAACGGCCCGAGCGCGCTGTCCACCGAGTCGATGGCGGACACGCGCACGAGGTCGGGGTACTCGGAAAGGTTGGCGACGAAGGAGATCGTGCGGCCCGGGGGCTGGAGGCCCACGTTGAGCGTGGACATCGTCTTCGGCGAAGTGATCTTGAAGTAGCCCGTCGTCGGGATCGCGATGCCGACGTTGGCCTGCGGCGAGACCGTGGCCAGCGGGCTGATGTCGAAGGTCACGAAATAATCCTTCTTGCTCGTGTCGATGGTCTGGCCGCCGCCGCCGATCAGGCTGTTGATCGGCACGCGCGCCGGCCCGGACAGGAGGACGCCCGCCGCGTAGTCCCGCGCCGCCGTTCCTTCCCGCGCGCGATCGCAGTTCGTGAACTGATTGTTGGCCTGATCCAGGCCGTAGCAGTAGACGACCTCCTTGAGCGACTCGTCGGTTTGTTCGTCGTTGAGCACCAGGCGGCTGAGCTGGTCGTTCGGGAACGGGTTGTCCGACGGGAACATGGTGGCGATGCCGAGCACGGGGATCGTCGCGTTCGTCAGCGTGCCCGTCGCATACAGCGGGATCGCGAGCGGAGCGGTCGGGAAGTTGTGGACCACCGCGTTGAGGGGGCTCACCTGCGAGTCCGAGGAGACGCTGAGCAGGCCGTCGCCGTCCTTGTCCACCCAGACCTTCACGTTGGTCACGTCCGAGGCCTTGTTGTTGAGCGCCAGCAGGGAGTTGGGGGCGCCCGGAAGGCCGCCCACGCCGGTCAGCATCATCGAAGGCACCCAGCGGTCGAGCTTGAGGCCCGACCACTCGGCCGCGCCGGAGTTGACGCGCAAGGTGATCTTGGCCACGGGCTGGTTCTTGTCGTTCTGGGTGACCTTGGACGGGATCGCGTCGGTCGGGACGGTCGCGCTGCTGCCCTGGCGGTTCCAGTCCGTCAGGACGACCTGGTCGGGCGTGGCCTGGATGACGACCTGGGTCGAGGCGATGGGCGAGAAGGTCTTGACGACGCCGTTGCCGGCCAGCGGCACGACGTTGGCGGCCGACAGGCTGAGGCCGTGCGTCTGGCCGGGCTCGGCGGAGGGATCGTAATCGAACACCAAGTAGTAGGTCCGGGTCGTGACGTCGATGGTGCCGTTGACCCCGGTCGGGTTGGGGATGTTGATCGCGGCCAGGCGGGTCTCGCCCACGGGGAAGGTCGTCTCCGCGACGAAGCGGTCGATCGAGAAGTTGAAGATGCCGTCGCCCGGCGTCGTCACCTGGTCGGACTGCGTGTCGAGGTACAGCTTCACCTTGCTGATCGCCGTGTCGAGGCCGCTGCCGCTGTGGTTGACCGTGATCTTGGAGAGCGCGCCCGTGAAGCCGTCCGTCCACATCTTGAGCTGCATGACGCCGACGTTGAGCGTGCCCTGATTGACGTAGCTGTAGCTGGACAAGGACAGAAACGGCGGCTGCCACCAGGCGTTGATGTCGTAGTCCTCGGCGGTCGAGGTCAGAACGTTGATCTGCGCGGGCTCGCGCACCACGGAGGTGGTCGAGGTCTTGACCGGGAAGTTGTTGGCCGCGACGCCGACCTGGTTGCCCGGGGCCAAGGTGATGTCGTTGGGGTTCGGGATCTCCAGTCCGAAGTCCGCCGGCAGCTCGCCGTTGGCGTAGCCGTAGGACGAGATGCGCACCGTCACGAAGAGGAACTTGCTCTGGGCGCTGTTGATGGTCATGTTGCCGAGCACGGGAGGAGGCAGCGTGTTCAGCGGCGTCTGGGCGAACAGCCCGCTGCCGAAGAACCAGGCGCCCGCGCCGTTATACGCCGCCGAGGCCACGAACATGTCGGTCACGGGGTCGAAGCGGCCGTTCTGCGCCGTGGGATCGTCCAGCCACAGGCCGACCTCGGTGACCTTGGTATTGTCGAAGTTCCCCTCCGAGCGGCTCTGCACGCGCAGGCTCTGGAGCTCGGCGATCAACGGCTGGCCGGCGGGGAAGACGCGCATGTCCATGCGCAGCATGGGGATCGGATCGGGGGAGGTCGGGACATTGCCGTCGCCCTGGCTCAGCGAGGGCCGGGTGATGCCGAACGCCTGCTTGGACGGCGGCGGCAGGTTGGTCGGAGGCACCGATTCGGGGGCGAAGTCGGTCGGGGTCACGAGTATGCCGGCCAGCACCACGTCGGGGTCCGAGCGCAGGGCGGGATTGACCGGCAGGCCGCTGCGCGAGATGTCGTTGGTGAAGCCGAATACGGACGGGTTCTGATAATCCGTGGCGGAGACCTTCAGCGTCTCGATCAGGTTGTCCTGCAGCAGGAGGTTGTTGAAGACGCCGGCCTCCCCGGCCGTGAAATTGTGGTAGGTCGCCGAGTTCGTGAGATCGAGCAAGGTGACCGTCGTCGTCGACCCGCTGGAGCCGAAGTTCACGGCGCCCGCGTAGACGTTGCCGTTGAGGGGATCTCCCGAGGCCACGTTGCCGAACAGGTCGCGGGCCTTGATGCTGAGCGTGCCGGGCACGCCGACCTTGAGCGGATTGGACGCCGTGTAGGGGTGGTTGACCGTCAGGTAGGTCGCGCGGCCGGGGGTGATCTGGTGGACCTGCGTTATCTGCGGGAACACCGGCGAGCCGCCGAACTGCGCCTGCGCCTGCACCGTCGCCCCGCCCGACAGGCGTCCCCACAGGTAGAACGGCGCCTGAGTGAGCCCGGCGCCGCCCGGGATGATGACGTCGATCTGGTTGCCGAACAGCGGCGTCCAGAAGCCCGAGGGCGCGGTAGCCACGATGACCGCCGTCGGATCGATGCCGGCGTAAAGGTCCTGGGTCAGGATCGTGTTGTAGCGGATGATGAAGGTCGACGAGGTCGAGGTCACGTTTCCGTACTGGTCGAGGAGCTGAGCGGCGACGACCGTGTTCGTCGGCACGCCCAGTTCGTATTGGAGCGTGGTGCCGGCGATCAGGCGGCGCGGCGGCGTGGCCCAGCCGATCTGCGCGGGCGGGCCGGGGTTGACGCCGTAGGTGGCGTAGCCGACCTCCCAGGTCGGGTAGGTGAGGCCCGCCGCGCTCAGCGTGTGCGACCCGCCGCCCACGGTGAGCAAAGTGTCGATCAGGTAGAAGGAGGTCGCGGACTGGTTCACGGGCAGATACACGACGGCCGTCGAGTCGACGAAGCCGCCGGGCGCGCCGCCCGTCGAGAAGGCGACCTGGCCGGAGGAGTTGCTGGCCAGGCCGAGCTGGACGTAGCCGAGGCCGAAATCCGAGCCCGGCCGCACCGGCGAGGGGTTGCCGTAGAAGTCGCGCGTCTCCATGAAGAACGGCAGCGAGGTCGTGCCGGCGAGCAAGGTCTGCCCGGCGCCCTTCGAGATCGCGACGCGGTCGATGCTGTCGGGCAAGATGAACACGCCCTGCTGGCTCGAGAACAGGCCCGTCGCCGAGAGCTGAATGACGGGCTTCGTGCCGCCGACGAGCGAATAGTTCGTCGTCGCGTTCGTGTCGAGATAGTAGAAGGTGGCCTGGTATTGGCCGATCGGGATGTCCACGGTCTGCGTCGAGGCCATGAAGAACGGAGCGCTCACCCGCGAGCCGGAGACCGAGTCGCTCGAGCGGGAGAACGCGACGTAGTCGTTGTGGCGCGAGGCGGCGCGCGTGACGGTCGCCAGGGTGACGACGTAGGTCTGGGTCGCGACCACGGGGTTGCTGAAGATGTCCTGGAGCTGCGGCGTGAACTTCGCGAAGGTGCTCGCGAAGTCGACGACCTTGCCCGCGACCTCGGTGCGAAGCGGGTTGGCGAAGCCGACCGTGCGCACCGAGTCGGGGTCCATGCGCAGCTGGCTCGTCAGGGCGAGCGAAGGGCCGGGCAGGAAGACCTGCACCGTCCAGCGGCCGGGACGGGCCGCCTCGGCCGTGTTGGCCGCGGGCGAGGCGCCCGAGTACGAGCTCATGCGGCTGTGGAAACGGAAGGGCGTCTCGGCCCCGGAGAAGCCGTCGAAGATGGTGAAGCCGGTGATGAAGTTCGTGTTCGAATCGTCGCGGAAGCCGTAGTCGCCCGCCGCGCCGAACAGGCCCAAGGCGTAGCCCCGAGCCGTGTGGATCGCCTTGTCGCCGGCGGGCAAGTCGAGGATCACGGGCGTGTCGCCTTGACGCGTGACGTTGTTGAAGTCGTCGAGGCGTTGGATCACGTACCGGCCGCCGGCGCCGGCCACGTCGTTGACGCCGACCGTCGCGGCCGTCGGGCTCGAGACGAAGACGAGCTGGCTGGGCAGGCCGCCGACCGTGACCAAGGCGCCCGTGACGTTCTTCTTCGCCGCGATGAAAGGGGCGAGGCCGGGCTGCGCGGTCGTGGTGCCCACCCAGATGCGCGCGTGGTCGCCGGCCGTCGACGAGACGTAGTAGAAGATCTGAGGGTTGACGCCGACGCGGCCGAGAGCGTCGCTGAGCACGATCGTGGAGACGCCGACGTTGATCTGGCCCGCGCCGTAATCGAGAGCGAGCGAGCCGGTCGAGCCGAAAACGCCGACGATCTCGATGTACACCGAGGCGCCCGCGGTGATCGGGTTGTCGAACGCGTCCGTCAGCTGGCCGGTGATCGCCTTGTTGCCGGGGCTGTTGGGGACGAGCGAGCCGGCCGAGACGCTCGTGTCGTCCGCGGGGCCGGCCTTCATCGAGTCGGGCGCCGCCGGCGTGACGGTGATCGTCGTCGGCGTCGTGAAGCCCGCGACCTCGCTGTTGACCGCCGCGTTCCCGGTCTCCTGCGCCCGCAAGGTGCGCACGCCCGCCTTCTTGAGCTGGGCGAAGCTGGTCAGGGCGCGCACGCCCTGGTCGGTCGAAGAGGAGAAGGTCACGTTGCTCGAGGGGATGAACGCGGGGTCCTGGTTGCCGCCGAAGGTCTCGGCGATGAAGGTCACGTTCTTGTTGTAGGCGTTCGGCCCGGTGGACAGCGTGTTGTGGAACTGGTCGTGGACCGAGAGCGTGCCGCTGAACGCGGTGCCCGCGGTGATCGTGGCCGGCAGGCCGGCCCAGTGCATGTGATGAGAGGCGCCGGGGTACACCGGGAACTCGGCCGACGAGGCGTTCGCCCAGGTCGAGGCCGAGGCCGAGGTCGTGCCCGCCACCACGGTGTAGGCCGTCGCGGCCGTCAGCGGCGTGAAGTTGAACTGGCGGTTGCCCAGGATCAGGGCGGCCGAGGGCGGCACGCCCGCGGCCGTGTCGTACGGGAAGCGCAGGCGCACCGTCGGCATCACGGCCGGCGGGTTGGTATCCTGGTTCGGGCCGACCGCGAGGTCGCTGACCGGGTTGTAGAACTGGTCGACGAGCCAGACGTCGGCGTTCATCGCCGGAGAGGTCACGACATACGGGGTCGGCGTCCCGTCCTTGCCCGGCGCGCCCTCGGCCGGATCGAGCAGACGGCAGACCACGCTCGGCAGGTAATCGCACTTGCCCGGCTTCTGCGTCTCGCCCGGGAGGACGACCTGCAGCCCGATGGCCGTGGAGGCGAAGACGCGGAACGGCACGGACACGGCCGCGGGGGCCGACGCCAGACAGATGTTGGTCGGCGCGTTGGCCGTGCAGACCTGATCGGGCGCCGAGTCCTGCGGCGAGACGCGCACGACCGCCGCCGAGGACTTCGTCACCAGGATCGGGCCGACGGGCAAGGAGCCGCCGATCAGCGCGGCGGTGGCCGGGTCGATGTCGTAGGCGTCGTTCGTGTTCAGGTACACGAGCGGCCGCGCGCCGGCGGGCGAGACGTTCATGTACCGGTCGACGAGGTTGACCGTGCCGAGCAAGGGCACGCCCGCCGTCGGCGTCGAGATCACGCCCGTGACGCCTCCGTTGGGGTAATCGCCCGACCCCGGGACCGGGATCTGGCCCGCCAGGAGGAGCTGCAGCCCCATGGGCGCCGCCGGCAGCACCGTGAAGGTCGAGGACTGAGGGTCGCTGGAGAGGCCCGAGGCGCCGAAGTCCGAGGCCACGAGGTAATGCCCCGTCGCCGCGCGGCGCAGGCTCACGGCCATCGGCGGCGTGAAGCCCGCCGCCGTGTTGACCGCGGCCGTGGACACCGAGGGCGCGTACGGGTCGGTCGGAAGCGTCAGGAGCGCGTCGGCGGCCCGGCCGGGCACCAGGTTGAAGAAGTTGTCGACCACGCCGACCTGCACGCTGAAGCCCGTGCCCGCGCTTTGGGCGATCGGCGTTCCCCCCTTGCCGGTCGGAGAGCCCTGGCTGAAGGTCTCGCCGGGCATGATGGTCAGGAGGCGCGACGGCGTCCCGGGCATCACCGTGATCGGAGTCGAGTCGTCCGCCGTGAGCGAAGGGTACGACAGCCCGTCGACGAGCTCGGAGCGCAGGATCGTGGTGCCCGCGCGCTTGAGCGTGACCGAGTAGGTCGCCGAGGTCGTCACGACCTGCGTCGTCGGCACGATCACGGCGAACGGGTCGTCGGCGACGAGGCGGATCTGCTGGGTGACGCCCGGCGTCAGGTTCCAGAACGCGTCGGTGATGTCCACGGTCGCGTTGAACACGAAGCCGGCCTGGGCCGTGTACGCGGCACCCGTGCGCCCGTTCGCGGTCGAGCCGGGCACCCGGGTCTCCACGGGCGTCATCGTGCGCAGGCGCGTCGGGCTGTTCGGCAGCACGCCCAGGGTATTGGAGACGCCGTTGGAGAGCGCGGGGCCGCCTCCGCCGCCGTCGGCGGCCGTCAGGGTCCGATTGCCGGCCGTGCGCAGCAGGATCGACGGCACCGAGGCCGCGCCCGCGGCCATCGCCACCGAGCCGAGGGCCGGGACGAACGGATCGTTGGAGGTCATGACGATGGCCGGCTTGGCCACCGTGTTGACCACGTTGTAGCGAGCGTCGGTCGCGTAGACGTTCGCGCCGAAGAACACGCCGGCCGTGGACTGCATCGGGATGCCCGAGACGCCGAAGGGCGCGACCGTCTTGCCCGGGACCAAGGTTTCCCCGTTGAGAACGACGATCATGCGGTCCGGGGCGCCCGGGACGACCGTGATGCCGGACACGGACTGTCCGGTCAACGCGGGCACCTCCACGTCGTTGTCCACGCCGGTCACCACGAGGTTGCCGGTCGCCGCGCTCGGCAGGAAGCCGGCGAAAGGCGTCTGCCCGAGCGCCAGCGACTGAGGCGCCGGCACGACGGCGTACGGGTCGTTCGTGGTGAGGCGGACCGAGCGGCCGTCGTTAGCGAGGTTGTTGTACAGGTCGACCGCGCGCACCGTCACGCCGTAGGAGTCGCCCGCGGTCAAGGTCGACGGGACCCCCGTCTTGCCGGCCACGGTGCCTTCCGCGTAGGTCTCGCCGGGCATCTGCACGAGCAGCGACAGCGGAGTATTCGCCTGGACGGCCGCGTTGGAGACGGTGTCGGTGCTGTAGAAGGTGCCGGTCAGGTTCGTGTCGGTGACGCGCAGCTGCATCGCGGCGTTGCGCGTGACGGGTATGAAGGAGAAGGAGGTCGTGCCGGCGACCAAGGTCCGCTGGAACGGGCTGGGAGACAGGCCCCGCAGCTGGATGTTCGGGTCGTTCTGGAAGTCGAGCTGGGCCAGCGGCTTCGTCACGCTCGCCACGAGCGGCATGAACGGCGTGGTCGCCTTCACGACGTTGAAGTAGGGGTCGACGAGATTGATCGTGATCGCCGTGGTCACGCCCGCCGTGAGCAGGGCGGGGGCCGCGACGGCGCGGCCGCCGGTCGTGGGGTTCGCGTCGTAGGGCGGCTTGCCGGGCCCGGCCGTCTGGCCGGCGACGAGCATTTGGAACTTCACGGGCGGCGCCCACCAGACCCTGGCCGGCGTCGGCGTGTAGTAGTTCGAGGTCGCCGCCGGCAAGGACGCGGACTGGGCGGCGAAGCTCTGGGTCCCGGCGACGACCGGGGTGAAGACGAAGGTCGTCGCTCCCCCCTGCAAGGACTGGGTGAACGAGCCGGTGAAAGAATCGCTCCACAGTCGCGCGGTCACGGGGAAGGCGACCGAGGCGTCGTCGTTGTAGAACGGGTCGACGGCGAATACCCGCAGCGAGATGGTCGAGCCGGCCTGGACCTCGTCCGTCGCACCGAGCGTCTTGCCGAAGGGCGGAACGGAGAATTTACCCTGCACCCGAGTCTCATTGGGGAGCAGCGCCACCAGGCGGTCCGCCGGCTGGCCGATGACGACGACCGAGGTCGCCGGGTTGGACGCGTTGGGGAATACGCCCGAGCCCGTGGACTGCACGACCTGCCCGACCACGTCGGCGGTCACGAACACGCGGTTGAAGCCGACCGATCCGCCCGGTATGACGAGGTACTGGTCGGGGCTGACGGACTCGTTGTTAACGTCCGAGTCGGTCACGTAGACGGTCGTCGTCGAATCGGTGTCCACGTTGTAGAATTCGTCGGTGACCCGGGCGCAATAGGCCACGGTCTGCCCGGCCGTGCGCGTGCGGGGCGTTCCGGTGCGGCCCTGGGACCCCGGCGTGACGACGCCCGGCCCCGGCTGCTGGCCGAGCGGGTCGCAGTCCGCGATCAGCTGCACCTGGGTGCCGGTCTTGCGGTGCGCGGTCAGGTTCAGGATGCCGAACAGGGCCGCGTTGTCGACCTGCTGGACGCGGAGCAGGCGCGAGCCGGCCTTGCGTATGCGGATCGTGAACGCCTTCACGCCGTTCTCGCCGAGCGTGCCGGTGGTGAAAGGGAAGTCCTTCGGCAGGCCGTGCAGGCTGTCGGACACCAGGTCGTCGTCGGAGCTCTCCGGGCCGCCCGCGCCGTCCACCATCAGGAACCGGACCGTGCCGCTGTAGCTCGACGCGACGCCGCCCGTGCCGCCGGGGCCGTCGCGCGCGGTCACCGTGACCGTGATGTCGTTGCCGACCGTGCTCGGGTTGGAGGAGGTCACGATCTCGAAGCTCTGGGCCACGCCGGAGATGAAGAAGCGAGGGCCGTCCTGGATGACGACCTGCTGGTTGCCGGCGTTGTCGGTCGCGCGCGTCCAGGCGACGTACGGGTCGCCGCGCACCCAGCAGGGATCCGTCGGGCTCGGGCGCGGGCAGGTGAGCTTGTCGTACTGCCAGTTGCCGAAGGCGTCCACGAAGGTCGCCGGGACGAACAGCGGGCCGCCCGAGCTCGCGACCCAGGTCGAGCCGTTCCAGAAATAGCCGGTCGAGTCCCAGCCGCCGTACGGGACGGGGCCGCCGGCGACCAGGGGCGCGGTGTCGCGGAACACCGCGATGTCGATCGCGCCCTGATGCCAGCCGAGCGTGGGCACGACGCCCGAGCCTTTGCCGGTGATGCCGCCCAGGAAGTTCGGGTCCGTCGAGCCGCCGATGAGGATCTTCGTGTCGTCGTAGGTCGTCAGGTTCGACGGGTTGACCACCGTCGAGTTCGGAGGGTCCGTCTCGAACAGGAAGCGCGCGGAGCCGATCGCGGACTGGACGTTGCCCACGTTGTCGGTCGCCGACGACTTGATGACGTAGTGATGCTCCGTGAGGTACGCCAGGGAGCCGTTCGTGAAGGTCCACGAGGTCTGGTGCAGGTTCGCGGGCAGGACCGGCAGCCACACCTCGGGGATCGAGCCGAAGCCCGTGCCGTCGAAGTAGCGCGCCGCCTCTTCGTCGTAGATGGACACCGACAGCGAGACGACCGAGCCGACGTCGTCGGTCGAGGAGCCGGACAGGGTCGTCAGCGTGCGGTAAGCCGCGTTATGGATGGGCGCCACGGGCTGCGAGAAAGGCGGCACGTTGTCGAAGCGGAAGGTCCGCGTCGAGAAGACGGTCTGCGCGTTGCCCGCGCCGTCGACGCCGCGCGTGATGATGTGGAACAGCTTGCCGTTGCCGCCGTCGTGAGTGCCTTCCTTCCAGGCGTAGTTCAAGGTGCCCGGGTTGGCGAAGTCGGGGTTCTGGGTCGAGTTGTAGGCCCAAGGATTGATCGTGGCCGCGGGGCCGGCCGAGCCGCCGATCGACCAGAAGCCGGAGTCGATCGGGTTCCAGTGCGGCGTCGCCGGACTCCAGTAGTAGGTCGTGGGGCCCGTGACGTACCACATCTTGATGCCGACGTCGGTGATCGGCGAGGTGTTGTCGGTCGAGGTCCCGCCGATGACGGCCATCGTCGAATAGGTCACCCCGTCCATCGGCGGGTACAGCACGTAGGAGCCGGGGCGCGTCGCGTCGAAGCTGAAGGTCGAGGAGGCGATCGTGTAGTTGCCCGCGGCGTCGAGCGCCCGCACCTCGACGCGCAGGCCGTTGTCGCGGTCGGGCCAGTTGGCGCTCAGAGCGGGAGCCCCGGCCGCCGCGTCGTAATGCCAGGTGAAGGTCCCGGCGACCGAGGTCGAGTCGATCGCCGTGTTCCACAGATCCGGGAAGCCGGGGAAGGCCGAGGTCACCCAGCCGGTGCCGGCGACCCAGTACTGGTTGAGCGGGATGTCGTGGACGCGCACGCGGGGGAAGGTCACGTTGAACTCGCCCGGGAGCTGGTCGGCCGCGGTGCCGCTGATCATCGTCAGCGACGCGTAGCGGCTGCCGTGGGCCGGCAGCACGGCGGCGACCGACGGAGAAGACACGTCGAAGCGGAAGGTGTTCGCGGTCGTCGCGGTCTGCGTGTTGCCCGCCAGGTCGAAGGCGCGCGCCGAGATCTCGTACTCCTTGCCGTCCTCGAGGCCGCCGGGAAGATTGTTCGCGGGCGGCAGCTGGGTGTTCTTGGTCCACGGCGTGCCCGCGATCGGGGTCAGCCAGGACGACGCGGTGGTGCAGTTGACGCCCCACGCGCCGCCGCCCCAGCAGTCGCTGGCCAGCACGCGCTTGATCTGGATCTGCGTACCGCCCACGCCCGACGCGGCGGCGCCGGGGTCGGAGGCGACGCCGGTCACGCTCGGCAAGGTCCGGCCGTAGGCATTGTTGAGAGGGAGGTTGACGGAGGCCGCGGGCTTGGTGGTGTCCCACTTGACCGTGTTCGCCGAAGCCGCCTGCTCGAGGCCGGCGCTGTTGATCGCCTTGACGTAGAGGTTGTAATTGCGGCCCGTCGAGGCCGCCGGGACGGGCGCCGGCGTCGAGAAGGTGAAGCTCGGCGTGATGCCCGCGAACGGCGCGTTGGTCCAGACCGGCGTCACGGACGAGAAGGTCGAAACCCCGTCCCAATACATGTTCGTGTCCGCTTCCTGATAGGCGACCGAGGTCCCGGTGATGCCGAAGGTGTCCGAGGCCGTGCCGGAGACCGTGAACGCGGCCGCCAGGTTGCCTCCCGGGGCGGGCAAGGACGGAGGCACGAGGATCGCCGCGGCCGGCAGGCTCGTGTTGTAAACGAAGGTGATCGAGGAGATCGTCGCGGGCGCCGTGACGTTTCCGGAAGGCGTCGCGTTATCACGCGCGCGCACCCAGACCTTGTAGCCGAACTGTGTCGTCGGCGGCGGCGCGTTCACCTCCCAGAAGGTCGACACCTGGGAGAACTCGCCCCCGCGGTCGCCGCCCGTGATCGGATAGTAGATCGGGCAGCCCGCGAGCGTGAACGTGCCGCCCGCGATCGTGCCGTTCCAGCAGCCGTTGTTGGGGCCGTCCTCGGCGATCGCGATCTCGATCTGGCCGGCCGTCGAGACGCCGGCCAGCGCGTCCGCCGCCGTGCCGCGGATCTTGGCGAGCGTCGAGATCACGGAGAGGTTGCTCGGCGCCGTGAAGCCCGCGACCGGGCCGACGAGGTCGACCGTGAAGGTGGACGCGCGCACCGGGTCGTTGAACGCCTCGGCGTTGCCGGTCGGCGGAGCCGCGTCGTCCAGGCCTGAGGTCGTCAGATAATAGGAGACTCCGTTGGTCAGCTGGCCGATCGCGGGCAGGTTGGTCGAGAGGGTCCAGCTCGAGACGTGGATCTCGACGCCCTCGTCCTTGGTCAGCTGGGAGACCGAGCCGGACCAGCCCGAGCCCGTCCAGAACTGATTGAGGTCGAGGCGCACCAGCCGCAGGCGGATGTCGGAGACGAGGCCGCCGTTGCCCGCGGGCTGATCGGCCGAGGCGCCGGTCAGCAGCGGCAGGGCCGAGACCGTCGAGAGGTGCACAGGCAGCAGCACCGTCGTCAGAGGCGGATTCGTGTCGAAGATCAAGGTGTGCGACGCGTAGATCGTCGAGTAAGTGCCGGCCTGGTTGAGCGCGCGCGCCTCGATGCTGTACTGCTCGCTGCTCACGAACGGCACGCCGCTCGACAAGGTCCAATTCGTCCACGGCGGGTTCGAGACCGTAGCGGCGTCGAACCAGGCGCTGTCGGCGTTGGCAACGAGGACGGAGAACGCGTGCGGCGTGCCGAAGTCGAGCGGGTCGGCGTAACGCGCCGGGGCCGACAGGCGCCGCACGCGGACCTGGACCTTCGCGAGCGAGGTCGGGATCGCATCGTTCGCCGTGCCCGAAAGCGTGAGCAGATCGCGGTGACGCGGCTGGGCGGGGTAAGCGATGCCCACGGTCGGCACCGCGGTGTTATAGATGAAGGTGTTCGAGCTCGTAGCGGGCGTAAACACATCCTGAGTGTTGCCCGCGTTGTCTCCGGCCCGCACGCTGACGATGTAAGTCTCGCCGGTGATGTACGGGTTGGGCGCGGGCGTGAAGGTCCACGCGCCGGGCGCGCCGAAAGCCGGAATGTAGTTCGGGCAGGGCGCGTTGAAACCGACGCCGAAGGTGTAACACATTCCCGAGCCCAGCCGCTCGATCGACACCGCGACCGTAGACACCAAGGTCCCCGCGCGCGGGCCCGCGCCGTCGGGGTCGGGATCGCTCGAGTTGCCGGCGATCGCGAAGTTGCCGGTCTTAAAGGCGTTCTGGACCGGATTCGTCACGACGGCGGTCGGGCTCGACGAGTCGAAGCGGAAGCTCGCGTCCTGGTCGCGCTGGTTGCCCGCCCGGTCGAGCGTGCGCACGCGCATGGTATAGAGTTGACCGTCGGTCAAGGTCGGATACGACCAGGACCAGGTGTCCGGAGCGCCGTACACATACGCGCTCGTCGTAAAGAAGACCGGCGAAACGCCCGTGAACACCGCGCCGTCATACCAGTTGCCCAGACCCGCCCCGGAGGAGACCGCCAGGCGCAGGCTCGACACGCCGGCCGGGGCGTCGAGCCCGGTGCCCGCGATGTTCCCCATAAACGGTCCGAGCGCGCCGAGGCCGGGGACGGTCACCGCCGCCGTGGCCGCGTTGCGGTCGTAAGTGAACGCCGCCGAGGAGAGCGTGAGCTGCGCGTTCGCCGCGACATCGGTGGCGGACGAGCGCAGAACATACGACTGCGCCTGGGTCCAGGGCTGAACGGGGAACGCGTACGACCAGGCGATGGTCGAACCCTGCGCCGCGAACCACGCCGGGCAGGCCGCGTTGAACACATTGAGCGCCGCGTTATAGCAGTTGGGCGCGGCGATCGAGGTGTTCTCCAAAGACAATTGGACGGTCGAGATCGACACCGCGTCGAAGCCGGAGCCGTTGACCGCCGCCACGGTGTTGCGGAAGGAGCCGTCGACAGGGCTAACGATGCCCGTCACCGGCACGGTGTTGTCGAAGGTGAAGGTCGAGCCGCGCGGCGAGTCGTACAACTCGGGGTTGCCGCCGGGCGTGGCGTCATCGAGACCGGAGGTAGTGACATAATACGACACGCCCGAGGTCAGGTCGGCCGGAGTGGGCAGGTTGGCAGGCGAGACCACCCACGAAGACGGGAACACCTGTACGCCCTGCGCCGCCCCCATCGTCGCAAGCGTGCCGCTCCAGGTTCCGAAGCCGGTCCAGAAGTTTCCATCGGATAGGCGTTTGAAGCGAACGCCGACCGAAGCGGTGATGCCCGGATTAATCAAAGGGAAGTCGACCGCGGTCCCGGTCAGAGAAGCCAAGGTGTTGATGAAGGCGCCGTTGGCCGGCACGGTCACGCCGGTCTCAGGCGGGCGCGAGTCATAAACGAAGGTGCTCGTCGCATAGGTCGTCGAGTACACGCCCGCCTTGTTAAGGGAGCGTGCGATGAAGGAGAAGGTGCTGCCATCGAGACCCGTGAACGGCACCGCGCTCGACACCGTCCAGTTCGTCCACGGCGGCACCGAGACCGTAGCGGCGTTAAACCAGGCCAGGTCCCCGTCGGCCTGACTGAAGTTCAGGCCCGAGTTCGGGTCGGCGAACACATTGACGCCCTCACGCCGTACGCGCAGGTCGACCAAGGCCAAGCCCGTCGGCACACCGGCGGCGGCCGTGCCCGTGCCCACCAAACCGCCGGCCACGGCTTTCACGCGGCCCGGGATGGGCGTGATGATCGAGACCACCGGCACGGTGGTGTCGTAAGTGAAGGTGTTGGAGCTGGTCGCGGGAGTGAACACATCCTGCGTGTTGCCCGCGGCGTCCAAAGCCCGTGCCACGACCGTGTAACTCTCGCTCGTCAGATACGGGTTGGGCAAGGCCGTGAAGGTCCACGCGCCGGGCGCGCCCTCGGCTGGGATGAAGTTCGGGCAGGGCGCGTTGAAACCCACGCCCAAGGTGTAACACAGCCCCGTGCCCAGCCGCTCGATAGAGACCGCCACGGTCGAAATCACGGTCCCGCCGAGCGGGCCCGCGCCGTCGGGGTCGAAATCGCTCGAACCGCCTGAGATCGTGAAGCTCGCCGTCTTAAACGCGCCCTGGACGGGATCGGCCACGGACGCCGTCGGGCTCGACGAATCGAAACGGAAGTTGAAATCCTGATCGCGTTGATTGGACGCGAAGTCCACTGTGCGCGCGCGCAAGGTGTACAACTGGCCGTCGGTCAGGACCGGGTACGCCCACGCCCAGGTGTCGGGCGCGCCCACGACATAGGCGCTCGTCGCAAAGAAGGTCGGCGCGCCGCCAGTGAACACGGAGCCGTTGTACCAGTTCCCAAGGCCCGCGCCCGAGGAGATCGCCAGACGCAGGCTCGAGATGCCGGCCGGGGCGTCAAGCCCGGTGCCTGTGATGTCTCCCAGGAACGGCCCCAACGCGCCCGCCGAAGGCACCGTCACGCCCGCGGTGGACGCGTTGCGGTCGTAAGTGAACGCAGCCGAAGACAGGGCGGTCTGAATGTTCGTCGCGACATCGGTCGCCGAGGAACGCAGCACATACTGGTTCGCCTGGAGCCACGGCTGGACGGGGAAGGCGAAGGTCCAGTTGGCGTTTGTGCCCTGCGCGCCAAACCACGCCGGGCAGGCCGCATTGAACGCGTTGACCGCGGGGTTGTAGCAGTTGGGTGCGACGATCGAGGCGTTCTGCAAAGACAGTTGAACGGTCGAGACCAGGACATCGTCGGTCGAAATACCCGAGAACGACGGCACCGCGTTGCGGAACGAGTCGTTGATCGGGCTCACGATGCTCGCCAACGGAGGGGTGTTGTCGAAGGTGAAGGTCGAGCCGCGCGGCGAGTCCCAGATTTCGATGTTGCCGCCGCCGGCCGCGTCGTCGATGCCGGAGACGGTCAGGTAGTAGGACACGCTCGAGGTCAGGTCGCCGGCGGTCGGGATGTTGATCGCGGAGAATGCCCAGGTGGACGGATACACCGAGACGCCCTGGCCCGGGCCCAAGGTCTGGATCGCGGCGTTCCAGGTACTGAAGCCGTCCCAATAGGTGTTATCCGATAGGCGCTTCAGACGCGCGCGCATGACGCTCACCACGCCGGGGTTGCCGACGGGCAAATCGGCCGCGGTGCCGGTAATCGCGGGCAAAGACGGCACGATGGCGAGGTTTGCCGGCACGCTCACGCCCGACAACGGCGCCAAGGTGTCGTAGACGATGGTCGTGCTCGCGTACGGGACGGTGTAAGTCCCCGACTGGTTCTCTGCGCGCGCCACGATCGTGTAGGTGCTGCCGTTGGTATAAAGGAACCCGGTCGATGTATGCCAGTTCGTCCAGTCCACCGTATTCGTGGCGTCGAACCACGCCAAGTCGCCGTTGAGCTGGCTGAACGACAGCGGAGGCACGCCCGGATTCGCGTAAATGGAGCCGGCTTGCTGCTGGACGCGGACCTGGACCTTGCGGATGGTGTTGGGGGCCGTCGCCGCAGCGGTGCCGGAGATCGTCGCCAAAGTGACCTGGCCCTGGCGCAAAGGCGCCGCCGCCGGAGCTTGGATCGCCACCGTCGGCAAGGTCGCGTCGAAGTTGAAGGTGATCGGCGCGGCCGGCACCTCGGTGTTGCCGTTGGCCGAGCCGAGCGACTTGTCCTCGGAGAACACCGCGAGCGTGTAGGAGAGGCCGTTCTGCCAGGTCAAGGTCGAGACGATCGAGGAGAAGCTCCAGGTGTTGGGCCCGGCCTGATGGGCCGCCGTGCTTTGCGCGACGGCGGCCGTCCAGGTGCTGACCAGCTGGTTCCAGTAGAAGTTGTTGTCGAGGCGCTGCAAGGTGATCTTGACCGTCTTGACGCCCGCGCCGTTGATGCCGAACGGATCGAGCGTCGCGCCGCTCAAGGTCGGCGTGCTGGCCAGGAACGCGCCGTTGGCCGGGAAGCTCACCGAGGAGACCGGCGAGGACCGGTCGATGAAGAACTGCGTGATCTGGGGCGGGCTCTCGCGCACCGCCGCGTAGTTGATGCCGACCGACTGCAGGCTGAAGGTGGTGTTGTTGACCAAGGACCAGTCGGGCATGTTCTCGCCGCCGGGCGGGTAGGTCCAGTTGCCGGCGGCGGGATAGACGACGCGGGTGTTGGTGCCGTCGGCCGGGAGGCAGTTCACCCAGCCGAAGCCGGTCGCGCCGCCGCCCCAGCACTGATCGGTGTCGAAGCGCCGCAGCTTGATCTCGATGGAGGTCGTCACGCCGTTGGCCGTGCCCGCCGCGCCGGGAAGCTGGTTGTAGTACTGCAGGCTCGTCGGCCCGGTGATCGCCGTGGCCGCGGGCGGCGGCTGGAAGCGGACCTTGCTGTAGGCCGGCTGACCCGCCAGAGGAAGAGGCGTGGTGTTGCCGGCGTTGTCGACCGCGCTCGAGTGGATGACGTAGTACGAACCGACGAACAGGTTCGAGTCGATCGTGCCGGAGACGAACTGCCACACGCCGGAGCCGGCGTTGTACACCGTCGGGTTCCAGACCGGGGTGCCCAGGACCCAGGTGTTGCTCAAGGCGTTCCAGTAGGCCGAGTTGTTCGGGTCGCCGAGGTTGCCCGGGTCGTTCTGGATGCTGACGTAGACGGCGCGCACGTCGGACGAGGACGCGTTGACCAGCGGGTCGAAGGCCGTTCCCGTGATCGTGCCCAGGTTCGTCGTGTCGAGGCCGTCCGGCGGCGTGGTCACGCCCGAGACCGGCGGCGTGCCGTCGAAGGAGATGGTGGCCCGCGCCACGAAATAGTTCGGGAAGGAGCCCGCGTTGCCCGCGAGGTCGCTGGCGATCGCGCGGATCGCATACTGGCGGCCGTTGGGCGAGGGGTCGCCGCGCACGATGTCCGCGCCCGTCGGGAAGTTGAACAAGGTCCACGAGCTCGAGTACACGACCGCGGTCGTGCTGATCGGCGCCGCCTGCCAGGCCGTGCCGTTCCAGAAGCGCTGGTTGCCGCCGGGGATCGCGTGCGGGACCGTCGCCTGGTCTGAAATGTCCTCGATCTGGAGACGCACCTCGGCCAGGCCCGAGGTGATGCCGCCGGGGCCGACCGGCTCGCTGAAGGTGCCTGAGGAAAGAGACAAGGTCGCCGTGCTGATGAAGTTGCCGTGCATGGGGCGCAGGAGGGAAGCGGTCGGCGTGGCGCGGTCGACGATGAAGGTCGTCGTGGAGTACACCGGGTCCTGGAAGCCGAGCAGGTCCTCGGCGCGCGCGGTGACCTGATAACGGTAGCTGTCCTCGAAGTTGTTGTCGCCGATGGCCGCGCCCTGGCTGGCGAAGGTCTGCACCGATTGCGGCGCGCCGCCGAGCGTGGTCGGCAGGTTGAAGCCCTGGTCGGCGGCGTTCCAGCTCACGCCGTCCCAGTAACGGCGGGCGTTGACGGAGTCGATCCGGACCGCCTTGAGCCGCACCTCGAAAAGGCCGATGCCCTTGGTGGCCGCCAGCGCCTGGTCGCCGGCGGTGCCGGTCAGAGGCGCGACGCCGCCCGTCAGCGCCGCGTTGTCGAGCGGGTGAGTGAAGCCCGAGGTCGGCGCGAAGTAGTCCACGCGCAGACGGGTGCCCGTGCCGGCCGTCGGCTGGCCCGAGCCGCGGTTGTCGTTTCCAGCTCCGTCCACGCCGCGCACGAAGAACTCATAGGTGATCGGCACCGACTGGGTCGTGTTGATGTTCGCCGCCAGCGCCGCGTTGGTGAACGACCACGACGACGGATGGATCTGCGCCGGCAGCCAGCAGGTGGCGGGGTTGAAGGACACGAAATTCGTCCCGTCCCAGAACGAGCCGAGAGGGTTGCGGACGGCGACGAGCACTTGCGCGATCCCGGCGGGCACCGAGGAGTAGGTGCCGCTCGACAGCGCGAAGGCGGTCGCATAGTTGTCGTCGAGCGGCGCCGTGATCGTGGTCGTCGGCGCGAACGAGTCGAAGGTGAAGGTGTAGCTGACCAGGTTCTCGATGTTGCCGGTGCGGTCCGTCGCGCGCAGGTCGATGGTGTAGTCGTTGTTGTCGTTCCAGCCCGGCAAGGTGTCGCCGGGCGGGTTCGACGGCGGGTAGGTCCACGACGAGGGATCGAGAGTGGTCGTCGAGACCGCGCGGAAGGCCGGGGCGGGGTTCCAGCCGTTGCCCTGCCAGTAGAGGTTGGCCACGTTGTCGTGGATCTGGATCTCGACGCGCGTCAGGCCCGACTTCGCCTGGGTGGAGGGGTAATGCACCCAATCGAGCGCGGTGCCCGACAGCGGGGTGCCCGCCCAGGACAGCGGGTAAAAGGGCTGGTTCGGGACCAGGATGGTGGTCGAAGGCTTGTTCACGTCGTACTTGAAGGGCACCGCCAGGCCGAAGCCCGAGTCGTTGGCCGCCATGTCGACCGCCTTCGCGCGGATCTGATACTGCTTGTTGTCGATCCAGGCCGGCGCGGCGTAGGTCCACGGGTTGGTGGAGATCGCGGGCACGACGCTCGAGACCGCGGTCCAGACGAAGCCGTCCCAGAACAGGTTGGGCGTGTCGGACACCTGCTTGATCTCGAGGTCGACGCGCAGCACGCCGGCGGGCGAGTCGCTGGAGGTGCCGCGCAAGGTCACCAGCGGCCGCGCCGAGCCGTAGTTCTGGGAGGTCTGCATCGGCGTGGAGATGATGACGTTCGGGCCGACCTGGTCGAGGATGAACTGCGCGGTCGTCGGGACCTCGAGGTTGCCGGCGTTGTCTCGGGCGTGGATCGCGATGCCGTAAGCCGTGTTGTCCGGCTGGGTGATGGTCGGGAAGGTGTAGCCGGGCATGGAGCCGGGGAAGGTCCAGGCGACGACGCCCGTCGAGCCGGCCACCTCGACGGGCAGTTGGGTGGGAACGTCCGGCAGGCCGGTGTTCCAGGCGTTGCCGTTCCAGTAGATGCTGCTCGTGCCGACCACGTACCAGACGCGCAGGTAGTAGGTGTTGGCCAGCGACAGGTCCGAGTTCGAGGTGCCGGCGATCGTCTCGAGGTCGTGAAGGAAGCCCGTGCCGGCCGGCGTGTGGACCGTGGAGACGGGCGGCGTGGCGTCCACCTTGAAGTCCACGAGGCTGACGTTCTGCACGAAGGTCGTTCCGAGGTTGCCGACGATCGCCCCGCCGGCGTCGCGCGCGCGGTCGCGCGCGCGGGACTTCGCGCGATAGGGCTTGTCGCTGATCCAGTCGGCGTCGGTGAACAGGGAGGACCAGGTCGCCGTGCCGGTCGTCACCGGCTTCCACTGCGCCGACTCGATCGTGTTCGAGGAGAACTTCGTGCCGTTGCCGCTCGGGAAAAGGTCGACGACGCCGGTGTAGTAGTAGCTGGTCCCCCCCTCGAGGTACCAGATCACCGTGTCGACGGACTGGATCGCGTCGTTGAGCGGCGGAGGATACAGCATGGCTTCCGCGTCGGAGGCGTTCCCGGTCAGCGCCGAGCCGCCGTTGAGCTGGGACGGACGATAGGAGACGCCCGAGAGCGGCTTGGTGAAGGCCGTCGCCGGCGCGACCTTGTCGACCTGGAGCGTGCGGCTCGACACCGGGACGGTGTACACGGACTGGACGTTGCCGGCGAAGTCCACGGCGCGGGCGGTGATCGTGTAATGGCCGCCCGTGACCAAGGCGGTCGTCAGGTTCGCGTTCGAGTAGGTCCAAGGGTTGATGCCCGTCGCGGTGAAGAAGCTCGCGGGAGCCGCGCAGCTCAGATCGAAGGCCGAGGCGCCGTGGTTCCAGCAGATGTCGCTTTGCGGGTTGCGGATCTGGAGCTCGACGCGCTGCACGCCGGAGAATTTATTGTTCGGGTTGGCGCCGCCCGGATCCACCGAGGTGCCCGAGATCGTGGCCAGGTTCAGGTACACCTGCCCCGACGACGGCTGGCTGAGGATGCCCACGGGCGGGGAGGTGTCGTAGACGAAGGTGAACTGGGCCATCTGCGCCTCGACGCTCTGGGCGTTGCCGGCCCGGTCCGCCGCGTAGGCGAACAAGGTGTAGTCCTCGCCGTCGAGAAGGCCGGCGCCGGCCAAGGTCGTCGTGCTCCAGGCGTAGGGCCCGGCCCCCGAGAAGTTCGGCGCCTCGATCGACATCTCGGACAATCCCGGCGCGAAGGCGGTTCCGTTCCAGTAGTCGCCGGTGACGGAGTTCTTCAGACGCAGCTTCACGCCCGTGAACTGGACCGACGGCGGGTTCGTGTTCGTCGTGTCGGCCGAGGTGCCCGCGATGGCCGGCAAAGCGCTCAAACACGCGTCGGCGCCCGCGCAGGCGACGACGGCTGGGTTGGTGAAGGCTGAAACGGGCGCCGTCTTGTCGAAGACAAAGGTGCGCGAGACCGCCGTGCCGAGAAGGCCCGCGGCGTTGACCGGGGTGACGGTCAGGCTGTAGGAGGCATTGTCGACGACATACGGCGCATTGAGCCCGAGGCTCCAGGTCTGGGGAGTACCGGCGATAACATTGATCGCGGTGTACGTCGAGGGATCGTTGGTCCACGAGGCGGTCGGGTCATACCAGTAGCTCGTGGGCTCGCTCAGGCGCTGCAGCGCGACGCGCACGCCGTTGGTCAGGCGGAGGTTCTGGCCCGTGCCGATGAGGGTGGTGACGCCTCCGGCCGAGTTCGGCCCGTAATGCTTGAGGTCCGGGGCCGTGGGCTGGGTCAGGACCACCGTCGGCGTCGGCGCCTCGAGGTAGAACTCGATGTCGTGGGAGCCATGCGCGGGCTCGACGTTGCCCGCCTGGTCCACCGCGCGCGCGGTGACCGTGTAGGTCGACGCGTTGGTGAAGTTCGTCGCCGACGTGTCGTAGTACCAGCCGTAGGTCGTGCCGGCGATGAAGGCGCCGACGACGCCCGAGGACAGCTCGACGGGCGCGCCTTGCCAGGCGACGCCGTTCCAGTACTCGTTGAGCGGGGCGGTCTTGCGAATCGTCAGGCGCACGACCGACAGCGCGCCCGGCGAGGCGTCGCTCGCCGTGCCGTAGATCCCGGAGATCGAGCCATTGAACAGGACCGGGGAAGTCGCCAGCGACACAGGCGCGGCCGCGTCGTAGATGAAGCTGTTCGTCGAGGTGACGATGTCGAGGTTGCCGGCCCGGTCCTGGGCCCGCACCACGGCGCGGTAGACCTTGGTCGAGGTCAGCTTGCCGGCCGGCAGCGGGAAGGTCCAGGTGCCGCTCGAGGCGCCGGCGAAGGAAGCGGGCAGCCACACCGGGACCGCCGAGGCGAAGTTCGCGCCGTCCCACCAATTCGTCGAGACCACGACCTCGGCGACGGCGACCGTCACGCCCGTCGCCGTCAGGCCGGACTGGGAGTTGCGCGACGCGTTGCACAGGGCCGGCTGCTGCGTGCAGTAGAAGTCGTCGGCCATACCGCGGATGACGACCGCCGCGGAGCTGACGAAGGCGCTCGCGTGGGGCCACTCGATGGAGCTCAGCGGGGTGCTGCGGTCCACGATGAAGGAATAGGTCCCGAAGCCCGTCTCCAGGTTGCCCGCCGCATCCTCGCCCCGGGAGTTGACGTCGTAGCGGTAGCCGTCGCTGAAGGCGCCGTTGAAGGCCGAGAACGTCCACGGGTTGAGGCCCGTGAGGCTGGTATTGGAGAAGGCGTTGCTCGCGGTCCAGGTGCTCCCGAACAGGTCCCAGTACTCGCCGGTGCTGCGCGCCATGCGCAGGCGCACGTCGATCACGCCGCTGGGGTTGAAGGCGGGGAAGGCGTCCTCGGCCGTGCCGGTGATCGTCGCCGGCGCGAAGTTGACGAACGGCGCGGGCGCGGTCACGAGCGTCGTGGGCGGGGTGTTGTCGTAGATGAAGGAGCGCGCGGGCGTGCCGTCCGCGTTGAGGTTGGCGTCGAGCTGGCCGTTGCTGGGCGTAGCACTCTGGTTGCCGGCCTGGTCCGTCGCGCGGACCCACAGGCGCAGGGCGCGCGACTCGGCCGGGGCCATCGGCGGGAAGGCCAGGCTCCAGTTGAAGCCGGTCGGGACCGTGCGCCACTGGCCGAACTTGCTCCCGGTGTTGTCGTAGTCCGAGGCGAACACCCCGGTCGTCCCGCCGTTCCAGTACGCCTCCGCGTTCTGGAGCTTGAGGAGAATCTGGATCGTCTGCAGTCCGGAGGCGCCCCTCGTCTCGTCGGTGGCGGTGCCGGCGATGAGCCCGAGGCCCGCCGCGTTGACGAAGGCGGCGTAAGGCGGGTTGGTCAAGGTCGCGGTCGGCGCCTGCGTGTCGTAGCGGAACGCGGCGCCCGCGCCCGCGGCGGCCGGGTTCTGCTGGATGTTCGTCGCCTGATCGAGGGCCACGACCACGGCGCGGTAAGTGGCGCTCGACTCGAGCATGCCCGCCGGCGTCGCGGTCGACCAGGACAAGGTCCCGAGGTTCTGCACCGGCGTGCTCGACACCTGCGTCCAGGCGGGGCCCGGCGGCGCCGGCGGCGGGTCGCTGATCGCGCCGTCGAAGGCGCCCGTGCCCCAGTTCCACCAGCCGTTGGCGGCGCTTCCGCCGTCGTCGTGGCGCACCGCGAGGTAGGAGCGCAGCACGCCGGAGCCGCCGGCGCCGGTCTCGGTCATGGCGCCCGAGAAGGCAGGCAAGGAGTTGATCTTCGTGCCGTTGACCGGCACCGAGACCGTCGAGGTCGGGCGCGAGAGGTCGTAGCGCAGGGACTGGGACTGGGCGGCCGCCGACAGGACCGGGTTGGTCACGTTGTTGGTCCAGTTGCCCGCCGCGTCGCGCGCGCGCACGTGCAGGCGGTAGATGACGCCGTCCTGGAACGCGGTCGTGGCGAACTCGGCGGGCTGGTAGGTCCAATCGGAGCCGCCCACGTACACCTGCGCGGCCCAGAACACGGTCGGCTGACTCGTGTCGAAGAGCCGCGTCGTGTCGTTCCACCAGACATCCTCGGCCGAGCCCGACGAGAGCGCGACCCAGACCTGGGTCACGCCGGAGACCACCGCTCCCGGATCGCTGACCGTGCCCGAGGCCAGGATCACCTGGCGCGAGGACTCCGCGCGGTTCGAGTACGGCGGCACGGTCGGCGGGGAGTACGGGAAGTTGATCGCCAGGTTCGGCGCGACCGAGTCGTAGACGAAGGTCAGGTCCCCCCCGCCCGGCGCGGCGCGGACGTTGCCCGCGCGGTCGGTGACGCGCAGGAACAGGCGGTACTGCTCGCCGCTGACGAAGGCGCCCACGACGTCGTCGTAGGTCCAGGTCTGATTGCCGAACACCCCGCCGAGCGTCGCCGTCGAGTAGTGGGTATTGAGCGCGGTCCAGGAGGAGCCCGTCCAATCCTCGAGCGGTCCGCCGTTCGTGCGCTGGATGCGCAGGGCGACCTCGGACAGGCCGGCGCCGTCTCCGAGCGCCGTGCCGGAGATCATGGTCAGCGCGCCGACATTCGCCCCGCTCGGCTGCTGGAGCAGGACCGTCGGGATCGTGTCGTCGACGATGAAGTCCACGATGTCCCCGCCCACCGTGGCGGGCGTGCCGATGTTGCCGACCGCGGTGCCGTCTTTAAGGAAGGTCGCGTCCTCCGCCCGGCTCTCGAGGCGGTACGACGTGTCGGCCGCCCGCCAGGTGATCGCGCCGATCGAGCTCCACAGGTTGTCCGTGGTGGCGAACCAGCCGCCGTTGCTCACCCCGGTGCCCGAGGAGAACTGCGTGGACTGCCAGTACCAGGTGTCCGGGGCCGCCACGTAGGACAGGCGGATCTCGACGCGGCGCAGGCCGGCGTTCCACGGCGCGCCGGGGTCCGAGGCGTTTCCGGCGAAGGGGTTGAACACGCCGCTGACCTGAGAGCCCCGGTAAGCGGCGAGGTGCGCTGGATAGGTGATCGCGGAGACGGGCGGCACGATGTCGAACAGGAAGGTCCGCGAGGAGACGTTCGCCGTGAAGCCGGATTGCTCGTTGCCCGCGACGTCCGCCGCGCGAGAGAGGATGGTGTAGTAGGTGCTGAAGGCGCCGAGCGCGGAGTTGAGGTTCGCGTCGCTGAAGGTCCAGTCCGCCGCGGGATTGCTCGAGGTGGCGAGCCAGTACGGGCAGGTCTCGGTGAAGAACAAGGTCCCGGGGTTATAGCACAGGCCGTTGCGCAGGGAGCGGACCGCGACGCTCGTGGCGTGAACGAGGAAGTTGTCGGTCGCGGTGCCGGTGATCTGCGGCGAGCCCATCGAGCGGATCGGGTTGGAGTGGTTGGGCAACGTCATCCCCGACACGGGCGCGCCGACGTCCCAGGTGAAGTTCTTGTTGACCGTCGTGCCGTTGCCCGCGCGGTCCTTGACGATCAATGAGACGACGTAGGCGCGGTTCGCCTCGTACGCCGTCGAGTCGGTGAAGCTCGCGTGGGTCACCGCGAAGGTGTTCGGCGGCAAAGCCCCCACGTTGGGAACGAGACAGGTCGCGTCCACGCCGCTCAAGCAGTCGAGCGCGGAGGAGGTGTAGGTCGAGACCGTCGGGTTCCAGTATTGCGGCAGCGCGAGCTCGGTGCGGCGCAGGCGGAAATAGACCGTCTTCTGCGCGCCGGCCAACGCGTCCGCGTCATCGGCCGCGGTGCCCGACAGGGCCGGCAGGCTCACCTTATAAAGGACGTCGGGCATGCTGACCCCCGCCGTCGGCACGCCGTCGTCGATGTAGAACTCGCGCGGGCCCTTGGGCGGGGCCTCGACCGGCACGCCGGTCGCGCGGGACTCCACCGAGTAGCGGTTGAGGCTCGTGAAGTTCACGGCCGGGATCGTGTAGGACCAATCGAGGCCGCCGACCGTCGCCGGGATGAAGACGATCGGCGCGGCCCACCCCCCGCCGTTCCAGTAGAGGTTGTTGGTGATGTCCCGGATGCGGACTTCGGCGCCGGTCGCCACCGTGTTGATCGTGCCCGACAAGGTCGCCAAGGTCGCGCGGAAGTGCGGGTCCGTCGCGTCGGGCTTGACGATCTGCGAGGCCGGGAACGCCGCGGTGAACGAGATCCGGTTCGTGCCCAGCGCCGCGGCCGACGGGCGGCCCTCGAGGTTCGTCGCGCGGTCGCTGACGGCCGACAACACGTGGTAGGTCACGCCGCCGACGAACGACGGCGTCGAGGCGCCGGTCACGACCCAGGCGACGGTCGGGGTGTTGTTCGTGCTCGCCTTGACCCAGTAGTTCGACGCCAGGCCCGGGGCGTCGGGCGGCACGGCCGCGTCGGGCAGGTCGAAGGCCATCGTCGTCCTGTTCCACCAGTTCGCCGGGGAGGCGCGCCAGTAGGCGACGAAGACGTTACCCACGCCGGAGGGGCCGGCGTCGACGGCCGTGCCCGTGATGTCGGTGATGTTGTCCGGCGTCGTGGCGTGGATCGGGACCTGGACCACCGACGACGGGACCTGAAAGTCGGCCGAGAAGGTCACGCTCGAGTAGGTGACCTGCATGTTGGTCGCCCGGTCGATGCCGCGCGCCTGCGCCTCGTAGTTGATGCCTGTTTCCCACGCCGCGCTCGACAGCGAGAAGGTCCACGGGCCGGCGCCCCCGATCGTCGCGTTATTCCAGATCTCCGGCCCTCCCACCACCCAATCCCCGTTCGGCCCGACCGACAGGTCGAGGTAGCGGCCGTCCGAGGCGCGGCGCACGCGCACCTGGACGAAGTCCACCACGCCCGCGCCCGTGTCGACCGCTCCGCCGCTGACGAAGCCGGTCTGCGAGATGTAGCCGGCGTTGATGGGCAAGGTGATCGTCGCCGTCGGCTTGAAGGTGTCGTAGACGAAGTTCTTCGTCGACCACTGGATCACCGAGAAGTTGCCCGCGGCGTCCACCGCCTGGGCGCGCACGTCGTAGGCGACGTTGTCCGTCCACTCGGCCAGCGGCGGCATGGCGAACTGCCAGCCTTCGCTGTCCGAGTTGAAGTTCCCGTCCGCCGCGGCCGCGTTCGGCCAGGGCACGGGCTCGACGGCCGACCACGCCAGGCCCGTCCAGTAGTTGACGGGGCCGTTGAAACGGCGCAGGCTCACGCGCACGGCCGCGATCTGACCGCCGGTGTTGTCGAGCGAGGAGCCCGACGCGAACGCGAAGATCGGGCGCGTGTGGAGCCCGTCGACCGGCGCGGCGACCGTGGCGCTCGGCCGCTCCGGCGAGGCCTGATACTCGTCGAGCGTGAAGGTCACGGTCGAGGGTGTGACCTGCATCGAGTTGGCCCAGTCCCGGGCGCGCGCGACGACGCGGAAGGTCTCGCCGGACTGCCCCGCCAGGAAGGCCAGCGGCTCCGACCAGGTCCCGCTCGAGGGGTCCACGGGGTCCGGCGTATAGGGGACCGACTTCCAGAAGTTGGGCTGAGAAGAGGGGTCGGCGATGGCGGATTGCTGGTCGCCCGCCACCCAGGTGGTCGTGTTCCAATTCCAGGTCTGGTTGAGGCCCTGGCGGTATACATGCAGGTAGACATTCGAGACGCGCCCTCCGTTGAGCCCCGTGCCGATATCCGACGCCTTGCCCGAGGCCGCGGCGACCGCGCTGACGAAAGAAGCGTTGACGATGTTGTCGATGGTCGCCGTGGGGCGGTCGAGGTCGAAGAACACCGGCGTCGGCAGCGCGCCGGCGCCGGGCGTGCCGGGCGAGGGCTGGCCGGTCTCGTTGGTCGCGAAGTCGCGGATCCGCGTGCTCATCTCGTAGTAAAGGCCGTTGGTCCAGGGCACCGGCGAGCTGTTGTAGGTCCACAGCCCGTCCGACGGGCTGTCGGCCAGCAGGAACCAGATCACGGCGCCCGACGGGTTGAACTGGCCCGCGGCGCCGGCCACGCCGTTGGGGTCCCAATATAAGGGAGTTCCGACGCGACGGATATAGATCTCGGCTTGGTTGGGCAGGCCGGGCGCGACGTCCGACGCCGTGCCCGAGATGGCGTTGAGCGCGGTGACCGCGGTGCCGCTCGACGGGACGGTCAGGTTGCCCAAGGGCGCCGTGACATCCCAGGTGAAGGTGCGGGGCGTGCCCTCGGCCTGGTTGGCGACCAAGTCCCGCGCGCGGGGGATGATCTGATAATCGCGGCCGTCCACGAAGCCGATCGCCCCGGGCACCGTGTACGACCACGGCGAGCCCTGCACCGTCGTGTTCGTGAAGGTGGCGAAGGAGACCCAGTTCGAATTCGCGTGGCTCCACCAGCGGCAGGTGCCGTCCGGGGAGCCGCCCGCGCAGGAGCCGCCGGCGCTGCTCGCGATCGCGACCTCGGTCAGCGCGATCGCCGAGAAGTCCGTCGCCGTGCCGGAGATCGTGGGCAGGCGGTTGATCTGGTTCTGGTTGGGCACCGTCACGCCCGAGAGGGGATTGACCGCGTCGACGGCGAACGTCACGGAGTCGACGCCCACCGTCCAGTCCGTCTGCACGTTGGCGAGCTTGGTCGGCGAGGCGCAGTCCGTGTCGGCCAGCACGCCGCCGTTGTCGCACGCGCGCGTGTACATCACATAGGAGATGCCCGAGTCCGACGGAGCGAAGGCCGGGCTGGTGAAGGTCCAGGACGACGCCCACAGCTGGGCGTCGGGCCAGTTCGCGGGCATCGAACCCCAGTTCGTGCCGCCGAGCCAGAACAGGCCGTCGGACTGGCGCTGGAGCTGGTACTCGACGCGGTTGACGCCGCTATGGGCGTCGTACTTGCCGCCGTGGAAGGTCGTGGCCCCCTGGCCGAGCGTACCCAGGTGCCCCGGGAAATCCACGGTGGTCGTCGGCTTGACCACGTCCCACCAGAAGCGGTGCTGGCTCACCGTGGTCCAGTCGAACTCGTGCGGCTGCAGGGCGTTGTTCGCGTCGCGGGCCCGGTCGCGCGCGGTCACGATGATCGTGAACGACGAGCCGCTGATCTCGTCCGGGGTGTAGGGCGTCGCCGTGCCCTCCTTGTTGGCGCCCCAGTTCACGTCGTTGAACGGCAGGCTCCAGGCCTGCGAGAAGGTCTCCGTCGGGTCGGCGAAGCTGGAGTTGCCGTCGCGCGTGTCGTTGGCGTTGATCTCGGTCTGGCCGCCCCAGCCGGCGCCGGTCCAATACAGGCCGTCCTTCGGCCGGAAGATGCGCAGCTTCACGCCCTCGAGGAAGCCGTTGCTGTTGTCGGTCGCGAGGCCCGTGATCAAGGTCAAAGTCGTGCGCGTGGAGTTGGAGACGGGCACCGCGACGGTGGTCGTCGGCGTCGTGCTGTCCACACGGAAGATGCGGGTCGTCGGCGTCGCCGTGAGATTGCCCGCGGCGTCCTGGGCCCTGGCCGAGATCTCGATGCGGGCGTTGTTGAAGACCCCCGACGCGAAGGGATACGACCACGCGTGCGTCGTCGCGCTGTTGATCCAGAACGGGCAGCCCTGGTTGAAGGCCGCGCCGCCCCAGCAGTTGCCGGTGCCCAGGTCGCGGATGGAGACCGAGCTCATGCGCAGCTGGAAGTCGTCGGCGGACAGGCCGGTGATTTGGCTGAAGCCGCGGTACACGCCTTCCTCCACGCCGGGCAGGCCCACCGTCACGGTGGGCGTCGTCTCATCGACGACGAAGGTGTTCGTGGTGGCCGTGAGGTGCCAGTTGCCGGCCCGGTCCTGAACGTTCAACCCGAGGTAGTAGGTGGCGCCGTCGGTCCAGGCCGCGGCGGGCATCGTCGACTTCCAGACGCCGGTGCCCGAGTTCCAGCAGTTGATGCCGCAGGCCACCGTCGAGTAGTAGATCTCGGAGCCCTGCCAGGTCTCCGTCTCGCGGTTCCACCAGTTGAAGACGCCCGTCGGCAACTCGCGCCGCAAGTTGAACACGAGGCTCGACACCAGACCGGGCGGCGTGTCTCCCGCGGTCCCCGACACGGTGGCCAGCTGGAAGCCGCGATAGTAGCCCTCGAAGCCGGCCTGCGTCCGCGGATGGACGATCACGCCGGTCGGGCGCGAGGTGTCGAAGACGAAATCCACCTGCGAGAGCACGGCCTGCGTGTTGCCCTCGCGGTCGACCGCCTCGGACTGGATCCGGTAAGTGCGGCCGTTGGTCCAGATGGCGCCCAGGCCGCCGATGGACCAATTGTTGAGGCCGGTCGCAAGATTGCGGATGGGCGTCACCGTGGTCACCCAGCCCGCGCCGACCTGGTAGTACTCGTTGGGCAGGCTCATGTCCCGGATGATGACATTGACCCGCACCAGGCCGGAGACATTTTTTCCGTCGCCGACGAGGTCGTCGTTGGCGGTGCCTGAGATCGACGCGGGCTGGCCGGTCACGTAATGGGCATTGTTGACCGGATTTTGGACGACGGACACCGGTCGGGTGAAGTCGCGCGAGTGCGTGAAATAAAATGGAGCGAAGGTCGGCGGGGAAGCGCCTTCCTCGCCCAACATGATCTTGGGCGTGGGGCTGAACAGCACGCTCCACGCCGCCCCCGACCAGTTCTGCAGTTGCAGCGAGTAATCGGAGGCGGTGACGATGGTGCGGATGTTGTTGGAGTAAGGGTCCGCCTCCATCTGCACGCCGCGGGCGACGAAGCCCGTACCCACGGACTCGGCGCTCAACTCTCCGGCCAAGCTCGCCGTAAAACGCCGATATCGCAACAGGGCATTATTATCGGCGTAGGCGAAAACCAGGCCGCCGCCGCCCGCCTGCTCCCAGGCCATGTCGAACGGACGGAAATAAACATTGACCTGCGTCGGGATGTTATTGGCATCGACCGTGGCCAGGTTGCCGAAAGTGTCGGGCAGATCCAAGGTCGCCATGGACAGATCGTCCAATCCGTCACTGAGAACCGCCACCGCGATGCGGTTGCTGATCGGTTCCGCGGAGAGGCGCACCCAAATGTTGGTGTTCGAGTTGCCGCCGCCCTGAAGGTCACCCGACGCGTTGAAGGTGGCGTAATACCAGTGCGCGCCGGCGATCGCCGTGCTGATCCAAAGGTTATAACGCAGAGTCTCGTCTGCGCGGTTGGCCCAACCCACCATGCCGCGGAAAGGATAAGTGGACTCGTAAACCACATCGAAAGCCTGGGTCGCGATGGTCTCCAGGCCCGCCTCGTGCTCACGGGCCGAACCCCAGGTCGAGCCGTTCCAGACCATGGCGCGCAGCTTCACATCGTCGGCCCCGGGAGCCGTGAAGGTCGGATTGGGCGCGTGCGCGGCCACCGCGATGATCTCTTCGCTTGACGGATTGGGGTTCGCCGCCAGTTTGATCCAGAAAGGGTACCGCGGGGTCGCATCGGTCACCCAGCCCGTGATCTCGGAAGCGCCCTGCCAACTCGTGCCGTTCCAGCGGTCATAATAAGGTTTCTCCGAGCCGGCGAAAAAAACGACGATGGCGTCGCCGCTCGAACGCTCGAACGCGATGTCGAAACCCCGGTAGCGATCCTGGTTGTTGGTGTCCGTGTCGTTGCCGATGGCCAAGCCCGCGGGCAAGGGCCAAACGCTTTGGTTGCCCCAGGTGCCGCTGACTCCGTTGTAGACGATAAAGCGGATGAAGCCGTCGTTGCCGATGGCTCCGAGAACCTTCTCGTTGCGCGTCGGATTGGACTGGATGACGATGTGCCGCGGCGTCCCGCCCAGGTTGGGCGCCGAGGTCTCCCCGGCGAAGGTGGTGCCGTTGAAGTTCCTGATATAAGGAAAGTCGGAGGCTTTACCGTAGGAGACCATGGGACCGTCGGTCGCGTCGAAGGCCTGGCGAGGGTCGCTGGTCGTCGTCGGCAAAATGGGCCGGGTCATGTAGCCGCTGATCAGTTCGTTCGTACCGCCGTTGAGGTCGGTGCCGTCCCCTACGCCTTGCACCGCATTGAGTTGCCCCGCGTTGTTGACCGTGAACAGGAACAACTCGTTGGTGTCGATGTCGCAGAACACGCGGACCGCGCGGATGTTGGAGGACACCGTCGGCGCGAACGCCGCGTTGCTCCAGCCGGTGCCCGGCGTGTAGGTCCGGTATACGGGACGCTGTTCGCTGGCGCGCGCCCAGGCGAGCACGGCCTTGCGCGTCCCGCCCGAGTCGGTTTGCCAGGCCACATCGCCGAGCTGGTTGAGCGGATTTTGCGCGTTCGTCTCGATCTGCGTGTCGTTGAACGAAACATCGCCGCTGGCGCCGGTCGCTTTCCAGCCGTTGTCCCAGACGCCGACCGCGATGTCGTTGTCCTCGTTCCAAGTGAGGAGAATCATGCGTCCATTCGAGTCGCTGTGAGGGTCGGCCGCGAGACGAACCCAATACCAGGTACTGTTGTTGCCTGGATCGAAGTCGGGGGTAGCGGCGGGACTCGACCACGCCCCCGTGGTCATGTTCCAGGCGTCATGGTCCAAGGCGTCGGCCGAACCCGTAACGACGCGCGCGATGTCGGAGGTGAAGGCCACATCGAAACCGCGGTAGTTGCCGATGCTCTCCACGGTCGCGTTGACGAACGAGGTCGCCATCCAGTCGGTGCCGTGCCAGCCGCGCGACGCCACGCCGCCGGCGGCGTTTTGAACCGAGACCACGGCCTTGCTCGAGACATAAACCGGAGACGACGCCAGGCGCACCGAGCGCGCCACCTGCGTGGCCGTGTAGCCCGTCAGGCCCTGGCCGCTCCAACCGGCGTCCCAAGTGTAGAAGCCGAGCTGTTGGTTGGCCGTGGTCACGTTGCGGCTGAAGGTCACAAGCGCCTTGTCGCCGACCCAGGTCACGTCCGCCCACTGCCACTGCGCCAGGCCGGTCTGGCTCAAGATGACGCGCTGCATGTCGATCCAGTTGGCGCCGTCGTAAATCTGCATCGTGAGGTTGCCCAAATGGTCGATGGAGACGGTCGCTTTGTAGCCGGCGCGCGCGCTCCAGGACGGCGCCGCGGCCGTCCTCAACCACTGGATGACGCCCGGATCGGCGGAGTCCGCCAAACCGGTGGCCTCATTGCCCCAGTTGCCGCCGGAGAAGGTGCGCACGGTCGGCGCAGGGACGACGCGGCCGTAGCCGAGCATGCCTTCGGTCTCCGCGTACGCGGCCGGAACGAAAGCGAGCAGGGCCGAGAGAAGTCCCGCCGCCTTAGCCGCGCGCCGGTTCAAGCGCATGAGTTAACGCTCCCCCCGCCGGGCCGGCGCGGGCCGCGCGCCGCGGCGAGCGGCCCGCGCGGTCCGGGCGGCG
>JAUYSH010000024.1 GCA_030696455.1 Elusimicrobiota bacterium | reverse complement strand
GGCGGCGCGCTGGCCCCAGTCGGTCACGCCGTTCCAGACGATCGAGCCGGAGGCGCCGCCGTCGAAGGTGAACTCCCGCACGCGCTCGCCGGCCAGGGTCAGTATGCGGATCGTGCCCGAGACCGGGAGGCGGTCGAAGGTGACCCCCGCGGCGTCGAAGCGGCCGCGTGTGCCGGGCTTCCAGGGAATAGGATAGACCCGCACCTCGGACAGCGAACTGCCGATCGTCAGCGGGGCGAACAGGGCGAACACCGAGAAGTGGGGCGTGAAGAAGATGACCCGCCGCGCGGAGGTATCGACGTAGCTCTCGAGCGCCTCCCAGCGGTTGACGGTGGTGTTGAGCGTGTAGACCTTGATCGCGGACGCGGCCATGGGCGGGCTCGTGCCGTCGATGATGTTGTCGCCGCCGGCGTCGGCATAGGGCACCGAGACGCTCGCCGAGGAGCCGAGCGTCTGCGTGAACGGATTGCCGCCGACGATCGGGACGATCTCGACGAGGCTGTTCGGGACGAGGGTGAAGCCGGTCGGGATCACGGTGAGGCCGGCGTTGAGGACGGCGGGCGTGATCGTGATCGGATGCGTGAGGGGGTCGACGGACACGCTCATGGTGGCGGGCGCGCCGAAGGCGTTGGGCGCCAGGCCGATGAGGACGGCGCTGTTGGGCGAGGGCGGCGTGATCGTCGAGACGAAGCTGCCCTGGTATTCGGCGAGGGCCTCGGCGGCGGTCAGGGCCCGGTGCTGGACGCGCACGGAATCGATGCTGCCGAGAAAGCCGCGGTCATAGCCGGTCGCGATGCCCGACTGTCGATTGCCGATCGTGATGTCGTGGGTCGCCGCCGTGCGCGCCGGCACGGCCAGCACGGTGGAGGCCGGCCTTCCGTTCACGTACAGCGTGGCGCTGGCGGCCGCGGCGTCGTAGACGCCGATCAGATGGACCCAGGTCCCCGCAGTGACCGGGCTCGTCGAGGTCGCGATGTGCCCCGGCTTGGCCATGAAGCGGAAGCGGCGCACCGCGTCGGTGGACATGTCGAGCGCGAAGTTTTCGACCGTGCCGCTGCCGCGCACGACGATGCCCGCGCGTTCCGGCTGGGACAGGCTCGAGGGATTCACCCAGGCGGAGACGGCGAGGCTGCCGATGGAGTCGTAGGTCGCGGTGTCCGGGACGATCACCAGCCCGCCGGCGACGCCGGAGTAGGACACGGCGCTGCCCAGCCCGGCGGGTCCGGCGACGAAGGTTGGCGTCGAGGCGCACGCGGCGGCGACGCAGGTGAGGGCGGCGGCGTTGCCGCCCCCCGAAGAGTCGGCCGCGGTCGTGCCGGTGCTCTCGTCGAAGTGCCACTGCCCGATGGAGCCGTTGGGCGGGACGTAGGCCGAGGGCGGCGCCAGAACCGAGGTGATCGACGGATTGGGGATCGTGCGCGTCGTCGCGAACACCGCGAAGCCGGGCCCGTAGAGCTGGCCGCCGTTGATCGAGCGCACCCGGGCGTAATAGGTGGTGCCCTGAAGCAGCCCGGTGACGGTCGCGGTCGTCGCGTTGACGGTCAAGGTGCTCACGATGATGCCGAAGCTCGCGTCCGTGGTGACCCTGACCTCATAAAAGGTGTAGGCGGGGTTGAGCCCCCCCGTCCAAGAGTAGATGATGCTGCTGGTGTGAACCTCGTTGACGACGGGCGCCGTCGGATCGTCGGCCAAGGTGAAGGTCGTGGCTGTGGCGCGCGCGCCGGCGCCGTTGCCCGAAACGGCCTCGACCCGCGCCGTGTATTGGGTGTTGGTCGCCAGCCCCGTCTGGGGGTGGGACAGGTTTCCGCCGGTGTACAAGGTCGAGCCGTCGACGGCGAACAGCTTGTAGTACTGGGCCCCCGGCACGGCGGTCCAGTTCCAGGTGATCAGGTTGGTGCCGGAGACGCCGCCGAGGTTCGGCGCGCCGGGCAAGGTGGTGAACGAAGTGCTGATGAAAACGGAGCCCGTCCCCCCGTACGGGTCGGTGGAGCGGCCGCTGATCGCCTGAACGCGAACGAAATACGTCGTGCCGATCGCAAGGCCCGAGAGCGCGATCGAGCTGCCGGTCAGATTGTTCGCGACCGTCGCGGGCGTCGACACGCCGGTCAGGAACAGGGAGTCCTGGGACATGCTGACGAGGTAGCGCGTGTAGGAGGGGTTGCCGCTCTGATTCCAGCTGATCAGCGCGCTGCCGGTCGAGACGGCGCTCGGCACGACGCTGGCCGCCAGAGGAGGGTTGGCCAAGGTGTAGATGGACGTCGCGACGCTGAGGCCCGAACCCCACGTATCGGTGACCCTGATCTTTCGCGCGATCAGCTGGTTCGACGATCCGGGCACGTTCTCTCCGACCGTGAAGGTCGGATGGTTCATGCTTCCCGGCGGAATCAGATTCGAGTCGGTGAGGGCGTCGACGAGGTGATAGGTGACCGCGGCCGAGCCCGGGGGCAGGCACACCCGCGGAGGAAGGCTCCAGTTCCAGGTGATGTCGTTGGGCGACGTCGGGACCGCCGTGAGCCCCGGCGCGACCGGCGAGGAGGAGTCGATCGTGAAGCCGTAGGTCGGGCTGAAGGTGCTCTCGCCGTCGATGGACTGCGCGCCGAAGCTCCACCGGGAGGTCGCCGTGTAGGGCGCCCCCGGGATGTAGGTGACGGCGGACGTGGTGCCGTTGGCCGGGCTGCCCGAGTAGGCGCCGGCGGCGACGCTGAAGGTGGCTCCCGAGTCCGCAGAATACTTGTGGATCTCGGTGTTGTATTCGAGGAGGATGGCGTCGGGGTCGAGCGCGGCCCGTTCGATGCGGACGTCGTCGATGAGGCCGTTGAAGTACTCGCCGCTGGAGGCGCGGCCGATCTCGAGGGCGGCGCTGATCGAGTGGCCGCTGAAGGAATCCGAACTCGAGGCGACCACCGTGGCGACGAGCCGGCCGTCGATGAAGAAGCGGCGGTCGACGCTGTTCCGGCGGACGACATGGACGAGGTGCCAGCTCCCGTCGGTGAGGCTGGGGGTCGAGTCCGGCAAGACGGCGTCGGGGCCGGCGACGTCGCGGGAGTCGAAGTGCCGAAGCCGCCCGCCGGTGCTGACGGCGATGCCCCAATAGCCGGTGGCGTCCTGTTGGGAGACGATCCGGCCGTTGGCGGCCGAGGGCTTGACCCAGGCCGCGAGGGTGTAGGACGCCGGAAGGTCCCAGGCGGACGAATCGGGCGTGGTCGCGTATTGGCTCGACCCGTTGAGCTGAAGCGCCGATGAGGACAGGCCCAAGGTCGGGTCACCGGGCTGCGGTCCCGCCAAGGGAAGCGGCCCCTGAGCGGTGATCGGGAAGCTGCTGCTGGCGACGGCGAGGGTGGAAGGGTTGGCGGGGCAGGCGCCGATCTGCACCGGGGCGTGAGAGGTTCCGAAGGAGGTCATGTCCGACGGCACCGAGCAGTCATCGTTGACGGCGTCGCGGTAGGAGCAGCGTCCGGTGTCCAGGTTGGCCGAGCCGTTCGTGCTCACGTGGTTGTAATACCAGGTCTTGCAGCAGCCCACGGTGCAGCCGACCGTGTAATTGCTCGATACGGTCACCCCATAGGTGCCGTCGAAGCGCCAGAGGGCGAAGGTCGCGGAGAGGATGCTGAGGCGGCGCTGTCCGACCTTGAGGCCGGGGTTGCTGTTTTGCTCGTCGGCCCGGACCGTCGGCGTCGGATGGCTCGTGATCGAGCCGGTGGTGAAGCTTCCGTCGCATTGGAGGACCTTCGGAGTGATGTTCGGCGGGGTCGCCGAGGACGGCGCCGGGGCGTAAAGAGCGGAGGCCGCGCAAAGGGCGGCGATCACGGTGCGACGAGCGCTTATCGAGGGTGGCGCCATCCTATTAGGAGAAGGCTAGCTTCCGGCTGTTACGCAATCATTTCAAACGCGAGATCAGGGCCAAGGCCTCTTGTTGATTGTGGACTTCCCCTTCGGCCTGCGCCTCGCGCACGCGCTCGAGGAGCTCTCCGATGCGGGGCCCGGGAGGGATCTTGAGGGCCTTCATGATGTCCCGGCCGTCGAGCAGGCGCTCCGGGGCCGGGGCGCGCGAGAGGTCTCGCCACCGGCGCAGGAGCTCGGAAACGAGCTGCAGGTGATGGACGGTCTTGCGGGCGTCCTCTGGCTTGAAGCGGGACAGGTCGGAGCGCTTGGGGTTCGCGACCGCCGACTTGAGCAGGCGCTTGAGCCGCGCCTCGGGAAGGTAGCTCGCGTGGTCCCCCCAGCAGACCATGAGCAGCCCCGGGGCGTCCTCGCCGAGATCGCGGAAGAAGCGGTACGCCGCGCGCTCGGTCAGCGGGCCGCCGGCGGCCAAATGGCCGGGGCGCAGATGCTGGCGCACGATGGCGGAGGCGGTGGAGATCTGATCGCGCGACAGGCGCAGGCGGCGCAGGATCTTCTCGGTCAGGACCGCGCCTTTCGTGTCGTGCTCGAAGAAGCGCAGGCGTCCGTCGATCCTTTTCGCCGTCTCGGGCTTGGCGACGTCGTGCAGCAGCGCGGCCAGCAGGAGGAGCGCGCGGAAAGCGCCCCCGTTGCGCGCGGCGATATGCGCCTCCAGATCCCCGGCGAGAGTCCGGTAGACCGTGCGCAGGTTCGAGAGCAGGAAATCGACGCGGGCGCAGACCTCGAGCGTGTGCTTGAGGACGCCCCCCGCCCCGTAGTAGTCTTCGGCGCAGCGTCGCGCGGGCTCGAGCTCGGGGAAGATGGCCGTGAGCAGGGCGTGCTCATCCATCAGGGCGAGCCAGGACGAGGCTCCGGGGACGGCGAGGAGCATGAGCAGCTCCGCGGTGACGCGCTCGGCGGCGGGCGCCTGGATCAGGCGGCAGCGGCGCTTGATCGCCTTCAGCGTTTTCGCCTCGATCGTCAGGCCGAGTTGGGCGGCGATGCGGAAGGCGCGCAGCAGCCGCAGGGGGTCGTCGCTGAGGTTCTGCTCGATGTCCGCCCGGAGGACGCCCGCGGCAAGGTCCTTGAGCCCGCCCCGCGGATCGATGAAGGCCGGCTCGGGCAGCGACGGCGGCAACTCCTTGGTCAGCACGAGGGCGGCGGCGTTGACCGTGAAGTCACGGCGGGCGAGGTCCTCGAGGATGGTCTTGCCCTGAAGCCCGGCGATGTCGATCTGCTTGATCGCCTTGCCGCGCGCGGGACGCAGGACGAGGCGGAACACGGCGTTCTCCTCATCGAGCGTGACCAAGGTGCCTTTGAAGGCGCGCGCGAGCTGGGCCGCCAGCGCGCGCGCGTCGGCGCAGGCGAGGTCGAGGTCGGCGAAGGGCCGCCCGAGGGCCGCGTCCCGGATCGAGCCGCCGACGAGCCATACCGGCTGCCGCGCGGCCGCGAAGACCTTCGCGAGCGCCTCCCGCGTTTCGGCTCCCAGCCGGACGCGGCGGGCGGCCATATCAGTTCCCGGCGACGTCGCGCTTCTTCAGCTCGCGGTCGCGCAGCTCGCGCTTGAGGACCTTCTGGAGCGCGTTCTTGGGCAGGGCGTCCAGGATCTCGACGTCGCGGGGCCGCTTGTACGCGTCGAGGCGCTCCTTGAAGTACTGCAGCAGGGCGGACTTGTCGGCGACGGCGCCCTTCTTCAAGACGACGAAGGCCTTGATGACCTCGTCGCCGAGCTCGTCGGGCACGCCGATGATCGCGCTCTCCTCGATGGCGGGGTTCTCGGCGATCATCGCCTCGACCTGCGCGGGGAACACCTTGAGGCCCTTGACGATGATCATGTCCTTCTTGCGGTCGCGGATGGCGAGGTAGCCGTCCTCGTCCAGGACGCCGATGTCGCCGGTCTTGAGCCAGCCGTCGGCCGTGAACGCCGCGCGGGTGTCCTCGGGCCGGTTCCAATAGCCCTTCATCACGCAGTCGCCCGAGACGCAGATCTCGCCCTCGCTGCCTATCGGCAGCGACGCTTCCAGATCGTCGACGATCTTCACCCGCACGCCCTCGATGGGCGGCCCCACCATGCCGAGGCGGATCGCGTCCGGCGCGCTGATGGTGGCCACGGGGCTCGTCTCGGTCAGGCCCCAGCCCTGGTCGATCGCTAAGCCGAGCGCCTGCTGGAAGCCGTCCGCGACGACGTTAGACAGGGGCGCGGCGCCGGAGACCGCGATCTTGACGCGGCGGAACGCCCAGAAGCGCAGGAACGCGCGGGTCTTCCAGCCCTTGGCCTCGCGCACGAGCGCGGCGTACACCTGCGGCACGGCCGCGAACAGGCTCACGCCGCGGCGGCCCATCGCCTTGAGCCAGGGCTTGGCGGGCGCGATCGCGGAGAAGACCACGCTCGTCAGCGTCAGGCGCAGGGAGGTCAGGACGATCCCGGTCCAGGCGAAGCTGTGGAACATCGGGAGGATGCACAAGGTCACGTCCGACCGGGTGAGGTTCATGCGCTTGAGCGCCGACTCGCAATTGGTCACCAGGTTGCGGTGCGTGAGCATGACGCCCTTGGGAAAGCCGGTCGTGCCCGAGGTGTAGAGGATCGCGGCGACGTCTCCCTCCACGGCGGGGTCGGCGGACGATTCGGGGAAGGCGGCGGCGCGCAGTTCGGAGTAGGGACGCACGAGCGCGGTGTGCTCGGCGCCGGCGTCGGTGACCCAGAGGGCCCTGAGGTCGGGACATTTGGCGGCCGCGCCGTTCAGGCCCGGCAGGAAATCCTTCTGCGTGAAGACGCCCTTGGCGCCGCAGTCGCCGAGCATGTACGCGAGCTCGTCGGCCTTCTGCACCATGAAGTTGATCGGCACGGCGATCGCGCCGAGGCGGTTGATCGCGAAGTAAGCGATGATGAACTCCGGCGCGTTGCGGTGGACGATGGCGACCCGGTCGCCCTTGGCGACGCCGGCGCGGCGCAGGCCCTCGGCGATTTCAAGGATTTCTTGCCGCAAGGCAAGAAAGGAGGTCTCCCGGTCGCCGAAGACGATCGCGGTCTTGCCGCCCCCCTCCTGGGCCGAGCGGTCGAGCAAAGCGTTGAGGGTGGACACTATTTCTGCCTCGGGTCGAGGATGTCGCGCACGGCGTCGCCAAGCAGGTTCCAGCCGAGCACGAAGAGGAAGATCGCGATCCCGGGGATGAACACCGTGTGCCAGTATTCGAAGGGGTTCCCGGCCGATCCCAGGATCCAATTCCTGGAAAGGGATATCAGCTGGCCCCAGTCGGCGTAGCCCAGCGGCGCGCCCAGGCCGAGGAAGGACAGGGCCGCCGCCGTGATCACGATGCGGCCCATCGACAGGGACGCGACGACGAGGACGGGGTAGATCGAGTTCGGGATGATGTGGCGGAACAGGATGCGCGCGTCGGACGCGCCGATCGCGCGCGCGGCGGCGACGAAGTCCCGCTCTTTCACGGACATCACATCTCCCCTCATAAGGCGGGCATAGGACGGCCAGGAGACGGCTGTGACCGCGATCATCACGTTCTCCAGGCTCGGCCCGCGGACCGCGACGATGACGACGGCGAGGACGATGTCGGGGAACGCGAGGATCACGTCGGTGAAGCGCATCAGCAGCTCGTCGATCCAGCCGCCGTAGAAGCCGGCCGCGCCGCCGAGCAGGATGCCGACGCACACCGAGAAGCCGACGACCTTGAGCGCGACGGAGAACGCGGTGCGCGTGCCCCAGACCATGCCGTAGTAGAGGTCGTACTGCTGCTCGGTCGTGCCGAACCAGTGCTCCTTCGAGGGCCGCACGGGATCGGGGCTGTAGCCGGACTGCGGGATGATGTACGAGTCGCGGGAGCCGGCCTCGGGCGGGGCCAGCACGGGTGCTAGGAGCGCCACGGACAGGAAGAAACCGATCAGCCCGAAGCCGAGCAAGGACATCGGCCGGTGCTTGAGGACCTTCCAGATGGATTTGAGCTTCGCCATCTCAGTTCCCCACCCGGATGCGGGGGTCGACGACGGCGTACAGCAGGTCGGAGACGAGGTTCGCCATCACGAACAGGAACGCCGCGAGCAAGGTCGAGCCCAGTACTCCGGGGATGTCGAGCTGCTGCGCGGCCTGCACGCCCCAGCGCCCGATGCCGGGGAAGTCGAACACGGTCTCCGTGATGACGACCCCGCCGAGCAGGCCGATGAACATCAGGCTCGACAAGGTCACGACCGGGATCAGCGCGTTGGCCAACGCGTGCTTGCGGATGATGACCTTCTCAGGCAGGCCTTTCGCGCGCGCGGTGCGCACGTAGTCCTTGCTCAGCTCCTCGAGCATCGTCGAGCGCGTGATGCGCAGCAGCAGGGCCACCGAGATGTAGAGCAAGGTCGTCGCGGGCAGGACCATGTGCTTGGCGACGGTGAGGAAGGCCTTCCCCTCGCCGTTGAGCAGGCAGTCCAAAGTCAGCAGGCCGGTCCAGTGGCGGAAGGAGTCGGCGTGCACGAGCATGTCGGTCGCCAGGTCGTAGCGTCCGGGCGGGAACCAGTGCAGCCGCCCGTAGAACACCATCAGCAGCAGCAGGCCGAGCACGAAGCTCGGCAGGGAGTAGCCCGTGATCGCGACGAAGCGCGAGACATGGTCGATGAGCTTGTCCTTGTACACCGCGGACAGCACGCCGAAGTAGACGCCGACGATCATGATCGGGAAGAAGGCGATCAAGGTCAGCTCGAAGGTCGCGGGGAAGAACGCCTTGACCGCCTGGGCGACCGGCATCTTCGCGGTCTCGGAATAGCCGAGCTCGCCGCGCGCCACCTGCTTGAGCCACAGCCCGTACTGAATGTACACGGGCTTGCGCAGGCCGTGCTTCTCGATGACCGCCTCGAGCTGGGAGAGCTGGCGGGGATCCTTGATGTACAGCGACGCCCGCATCTCCGGCGAAAGGAATTGCAGGCAGGAGAACAGCAGCGCGGTGACCCCGAACATCACGAACGGAAGGAAGGCGAGACGCTTCAGACAGAATTTCAGCATACGGGGGCCGGGACCCTTCGGGCCCGGCACAGATGCGTCATTGGAGAGCTATATAGCATCTAGTCCTTTGAGATGGGGTAAAAGTAGCCGCCGTAGGGCGAGTCGGGGAAGATCGGGTTGTGGTACCAGCCCTTCACCCAGTCGCGCTGGGTGCGATAGCGCACCCCGTCGATGATGTAAAGCTGCGGCGCCTCGTCGAACGCGAGGTCTTGGAGCTTCGCGTAGACCTCCTTGCGTTTGGCGGCGTTCGTCGTGGAGTTGGCCTCCTCGACGAGGCGGTCGAACTCGGGGTTCTTGAACTTCTGCGTCATCGGGTAGTCCCCCTTCGAGTGCAGGAACGGGAACGCGAAGTTGTGCGGGTCCGGGTAATCCGCGTTCCAGCCCATCACGAAGATCGGCAGCTTCGAGGACTTGTAGTTGTCCAGGAAGGTCGGCCACTCGACGGCGCGCACGTCGATCTTGAACTTGGGGTTGAGCTTCTCGATGTTCCGCTTCAGGATCTGGCACACGGTCTGGCGGGGCAGGTTGCCGGTGTTGAAGGCGATCGTGAACTTGAACCCCTCCTCCCATAAACGTCCTCCCAATGCCTTGCGGAAGTGCTCCTCGGCGAGCTTCGGGTCGAGCGAGTGCTTGCGGCCCTTCGGGTTGTGGCCCGGCAGGGACTTGGGGATGGCACCCGTCGCCTGCGTCCCCTTGCCGCGCATCACGTCGGTGATGAAGCCCTTGTAGTCGAAGGAGTACGCGAAGGCCTTGCGCACGTCCTTGTCGTTGAAGAAATCGGGCGGGATGCCGGCGCCGTCGAGCTTCCCCGATCCGATGAAAGAATTGCCGGCGGCGTTGATCTCGTGCGTGAAGAACACCACGGGGTTCATCTCGACCGTGGGGAGGTCGTCGATGATCTGGACCCCGGCGATGCCCTGGAGCTGGGTCAGCAGCGGGCGGTCCGCGTAGATCGCGTCGGCGTCGCCGGCCTGCAGCATGAGCTTGCGCGTGCCGAACTCGTTGACGCCCTTGATGACCACGTTCTTGATCTTCGCCGGCCCGCGCCAGTAGCCGTCGTGGCGCTCGAGGATGATCTCCTTCGTCTTGCGGTCCCAGCGCTGGAGCTTGAACGGTCCCGAGCCCATCGCGCGCTCGAAGAACGGGGAGGCCTGCTTGCTGGGGTTGTTGTGCTTCTCCCACGTCCGCTCCGAGCCGTCCCAGTCGCCGTTCTTGGCGGCCCAGGACTTGGAGAGGACGGGGGCCCAGGAGGCGAGTATGCTCAGCAGCGGGGCGTACGGGCGCGGCAGGCGGAGGATGAGCTTGTCGCCCTGCACGCTGACGGCCTTTTCGACGTCAACCCATACGTCTGAGAGAATCTTGCCGTCGTCGCCGCGCGTCGAGGGATACCCCAGCAGCGGCTCCATCAGCAGCGCCGAGGGTCCCGCGGCCCGGTCGACGAGGATGAAGCGCTGGATGGACCACTTCACGTCCTCGGGCGTCACCGGCGTGCCGTCGTGGAACTTGACGCCCTTGCGCAGGGTGATCGTGTAGGTGCGCCCGTCCGGGGAAATCCCTCCGTTCTCCCGGGTCGGCACCGCCGTCGCCAGCAGCGGGATCAGCTCCGAGGTCGACGTCCGGTCGAACTGGAACAGGGGCTCGTAGATGTTCAGGACGAGCATGTGGCTGGCCGTATCGTAGGAGTAAGCCGGATCGAGGCTGTCGGCGTCGGAGATCGTCAGGTAGACGTACGCGTCGGGGTTCTTGGCGGCCGTGGCCGGCACCGCGCCGAGGACGAGCGCGACGACGAGGATCAGTCGGATCATGGGGCTTATTCTAGCACTCATTGCGCGGCCTTATGAAGGTCGTAGTAGTAGCCGCCGTAAGGCATGTCCGGGAAGGTCGGCCGGTAGATGAAGCCCTTCACCCACTTGCGCTGGGTGCGGTAACGCACGCCCTCCGCGAGCATCACGTGCGGCACATCCTCATCAACCAAATCCTGCATTCGTTTATAAAGGGATGAGCGGACGCGGTCGTCCTGCGTCCGCGAGGCTTCGTCGATGACCGCGTCGACGGCGGGGTTCTTGTAGCCCTGCTTGCCCGCGTAGTACCCTTCGGAATGGACGATCGGGAAGGCGAAGTTGTGAGCGTCGGGATAGTCGGCCTGCCACGCGGCGAGGAACAGCGGGATCTTGTTGGCCTGCGTCTGCTCGAGGTAGGTCGACCACTGGATCATGCGCAGGTCCACCCGGAACTTCGGGTTGAGCGCCTCGATGTTCTTCTTGACCATCTGCGCGATCGCCTGGGCGGGCGCGGAGCCGGCGTTGAACACGAAGGAGACCTTGAACCCGTTCTCCCATACACGTCCTCCCCAGGCCTTGCGCAGGTGCTCCTCGGCCTTCTTCGGGTCCAGCGTGAACGTCGGCTTCGGGTTCGAGGCGCCGGGCAGGGAGCCCGGGATCACGCCGGCCGTGCGCCGGCCCTTGCCGCGCAGGAGGTCGCGGATGTAGCCCTCGTAGTCGACGCTGTAGGCGAACGCCTTGCGCACGTCCTTGTCCGAGAAGAAGTCGGGCGGCACGCCGTTGCCGTCGAGCTTCCCCGAACCGATGTTCTGGTTGGCGACGGGGTTCATCTTGAACGTGAAGGCGAGGATCACCGAGCGCTCGAGGTTCTGCAGGCCGTCGATGACCTCCGCGCCCTCGACCTTCGACAGCTGAGGGAAGTACATCTGCGGCCCGTAGACGGCGTCCGCGTCGCCCGCCTGGAGCATGAGCTTGCGCGTGTTGAAGTCGTCGACGACCTTGATCACGACCTGCTTGAGCTTGGCCGGCGCGCGCCAATACGCTTCGTGTCTCGTCAAGATGGTCTGCTTGTTGGTCTTGTCGAACCGCTCGAGCTTGAACGGCCCGGTGCCGACGGCCTTGTCGTTGGGCAGCACGCCCTGGCGCAGGGGATTGTTGAACGCCGCCGCCGTCTCGGCCTTCCCGTCCCACTGCCCGTTCTTGACGCAGAAGTCCTTCGACAGGATCGCGCCGAAGTTCGCGACGATCGAAAGGAACGGCGCGAAGGGCTTGGCGAGCTTGACGACGAGCACGTCCTTGTCGAGCGTGACCGCCTTGAACGCGCGTTCCACGACCGTCGGGTCGAGCTTGCCTGCCTTGCGCGTGCTGTTGAGCCCCAGGATCGGCTCGAGCAGCAAGGACGAGGGCCCGCCGTCGCGGTCCGCCAGCAGGAAGCGCAGGATCGAGTAGCGCGCGTCCTCCGGCGTCAGGGTCGTCCCGTCGTGGAACTTGACGCCCTTGCGGATCGGGAAGCGGTAGGTCAGGCCGTCGGCTGAGATCAGGCCGTTGGCCTTCGTCGGGACCTTCTCGGAGATGATGGGCATGAGATCCTTCACGGCGAGCCCCGACCCCTTGTAGGCCAGAAGATATTCATAGACGTTCGAGATGATGTTGTGGCTCGCCGTGTCGTAGGACCACGCCGGGTCCAGGCTGTCGGGGTCGCCGATCGTCGCGTACACGAAGGTGTCGGGATTCTTGACCTGGGCGGAAGCGGGAGTCGCGAACAAGACGGCGAGCAGAAGCGTTTTCATGGGATTTTAGTGACCTCGTACAAAGTTCCGTAGGGTTGGATCGGGTGGTACAGCCAGCCTTGGACCTTGTCCCGCCGGACGACGATGTTGTAGCTGTCCGCCGTGAAGATCGCGGGCGCGTTGAAGATGGCCAGGGCCTGCAGCTCGCGGTACAGCGCCTTGCGCTTGGCCGGGTCGATCTCGGCGGCGCCGGCGTCGATCATCGCGTCGGCGCGCGGGTTCGCGTAGCCGAGCAAGGACGCGAAATAGCCGCGCGAGTGCAGGTAGGGCTCCACGGCGTTGTGCGGGTCCGGGTAGTCCAGGATCCAGCGGTACACGAAGGCGGGCAGGCGCCGGGCGCGAAACTCATCCAAGAGCCTCGATTCGGGAAGCGCCCTGCACTCCACGCGGAACTTCGGGTTGATCTTCTCCACGCCTTCCTTGAGCAGGCGGCACGCGATGCGCCGCTCGGAGTTCCCCTCGGTGTACGCCACCGACAGCGAGAACCCCCGCGCCCAGACCTCGCCGTTGCGGGCGCGCATGAACGCCCCCTCGGCCTGGTACGGCGAGAACGGCCACGGCTTCTGCCTCTCGTTGTAGCCGAACAGCACGGCCGGGATCGGGCCGCGCGCCTGGATGGCCTTGCTGCGGTATCCTTCTATGATGAAGGCGTCGTAGTCGAAGGCGAACGCGAAGGCCTTGCGCACCTCGACGTCGGCGAAAAAATCCGGCGGCACGCCGTCGCCGAGCTTGCCGCTGCCGATCCAGGGGTTCTCCCTCGTCTCGATGCGCTGGTTGAGCAGGACCGAGTTCTGCGCCTCGAGGGCGGGCAGGCCGTCGGTGACGACCACGCCGGGCAGGCCCTGAAACTGGTCCAGGTAGCGTCGCTCGACGAACGCCGCGTCGATGAGCCCTTCGGCGAGCCGCTTGCGCCGGTCGAGCGAGTTCGACAGCGCGATCAGGTTGACCCGGGCCAAGGAGGCGGGCTTGCGCCAGTAGGCCTCGTTGCGCAGGAGCACGATCCTCTTGCCGGCCCGGTCCCACGACTCGAGGCGGAAGGGACCGGTGCCGTTGGCGCGCGCGTACAGCGCGGATTTTTCCTTCGCGGGGTTGCGGTGCCTGAACCAGGTGTCCTTGCGCCCGTCCCAGCCGCCGTTGGCGGTCACGTGGCCCTTCGACACGATGTGGGCGAAGTTGGCGAGTATTCCCATCAGCGGCGCGAAGGGCTTCTGCAGGCGCAGGACGACGGAGCCGCCCTCGGTGGAGATGGCCTTGTCGGCCAGGTCGAAGATCTGCTCCGGCGGCAGCTCGGACGCGCTCCTCACGCCGACCAGCGCGTAGAGCAGCAGGTTGGACGGTCCCCCTTCCCGGTCGAGCAGCAGGAAGCGCATGAGCGAGTACTTCACATCCGCGCTCGACAGGGTCGAGCCGTCGTGGAACTTGGCGCCCAGGCGAAGCGGGAAGGCGTAGGTCAGGCCGTCCTTGGACAGGAAGCCGTTCTCGAGCGAGGGCACCACGGTCGCCAGGCGCGGCTCGAAGGCGTCGAGGGACTCGCCCTTGAAGTCGATCAAGGTCTCGTAGACCTGGTCGACGACGAACAGGGAGACCGCGTCGTAGCCCCAGTGCGGGTCGAGAGTGTCCACGTCGGAGGCCAGGGCGTAGTCGAGGACGGAAGATTCCGTGGACTTACCGTCGCTGGAGGCGCGGGCGTTAAGGCCGCACGACACGGCCAGCAGGACGGCGAGCGCGAGTCTCGTCACAGCCGTATTCTAGACAATTTGAGTCGCCGATCGATGAGGCGAGTTCTGGCTTTAGGCCCGCTTCTTCTTATCCGTCAGCCACTTCTCCCCGCCCACGAGCAGCAGCAGCGCGGAGATGACGCCGAACGCCGCCACCGAGGTCAGGTCGGACTTGGCGATCGCGGCGAAGCGCTCGCTTAAGTCCATCGACTGCGACAGCGACGGGCTCAGGCTCAGCATCGCCAGCAGGATGCCCGCGATGGCGCCGCCCGCGATGTAGCCCGAGGAGAACAGCACGCCCGGGCTCATGTCGCTTTCGGCCTCCCCCTTCCTCGTCCAGCCGTCGGCGATCCAGCGCAGGACGCCGCCGACGAAGATCGGCGTGGAGGCCGACAGCGGCAGGTATACCCCGACCGCGAAGGGCAAGGACGGCACGCGGCACAGCTCTAGGACCAACGCGATGCCGACCCCCAGTAAGACCAACCCCCACGGCAGCTTGCTGGTCATGATGCCGTCGATGATCAAGGACATCAGCCGCGCCTTGGGGGCGTTGTATTTAAGGACGTTTGTGCCGTCCAAACGGGTGGTCTCCACGCCGTTGATGCCCGGGTCGACGAGATACTTGATCTTCCCAGACTCGTCGACGAGGTATTTGCCTTGGGGAAGGCCCGCGACCTCGCCCTCGGCCGCGTGCCAGACCTTGTAGGAAGCGGCGTCGACGGCGGCGTCCGTGCCCTTGAGCCCCTCGGTTTCCTTCAGATCGGACGGGGCGGTGATCGCGGGGAAATCCCGCTTGGCGTAGGTCGTGCTGGCGTCGTTGAGGAGGATGAGGGTCAGGCCGATGACGAGTGCCGAGCTCAGGGCGCCCACGAGCAGGCCCAGCTGCTGATAGCGCGGCGTGGCGCCGACCAAGTAGCCGGTCTTGAGGTCTTGCGAGGTCGTGCCGCCGTTGGAGGCCGCGATGCACACGATCGCCGCGATCGACAGCGCGGTCAGGCGCGCGCCCTTGCCCACCCAGTTGCCGGCGGGGTCGAGCTGGTCGAGGAGGACGAAGATCAGGCAGGTGATGAGCAAGGTCGCCACGGTCATGCCCGAGATCGGGTTGGAGGAGGAGCCGATCTCGCCGGTCAGGCGCGAGGAGACGGTGACGAAGAGGAACCCGAACAGCACGATCAGGATCGCGCCGATGAAGCCCTTGACGCCGAAGCCCAGGCCCAAGCCGGGAGCCGCGGCGATGGCGATGATGAGGAGCAGGCTGCCCACGACGACGACGGAGTTGGGCAGGTCGTTGTCGGTGCGCAGCTTGGGGCCGCTCGACTTGGTCAGGCCGCCGGCCAGGACGTCGGCCAGGCCGCTCTTGAGCGCGGAAAAGATGGTGGGCAGGGCCTGGAACAGGGAGATGATCCCGCCCGCGGCCACGGCGCCGGCGCCGATGTAGAGGATGTAGGATTTCCAGATGTCGCCGGGAGACATGTCCTTGATCAGCTTGGTCGCCGGGAAGAGGGGCTCCGCCAGCCCGTCGCCGAACAGCTTGATGGCCGGGATGAGCACCCAGGAGGCCAGCACGCCGCCGGCGACCATGACGCAGGAGATGCGGGTGCCGATGATGTAGCCGACGCCGACGAGCTCGGGGGCCACCTCGCCGCTGACCGCGGCGCCCTTGAAGAACGGGATGTGGCGCTCGGGCGCGTCCCCCCACAGCTTGAAGCCGCTCATGAGGACCTTGTAGGCGGCGGCGATGCCGAAGCCGGTGAAAACGGTCTTGGCCGAGGAGCCCCCCTTCTCGCCGACGATCAGGACGTCCGCGCAGGCGGTGCCTTCCGGATACGGCAGCACGCCGTGAAGCTTGACGACGAAGGCACGGCGCAGCGGGATCATCATCAGCACGCCGAGCAGGCCGCCGAGCGAGGACACGATCAGCACGCGCGCCGCGTCCATCTCATAGCCCAAGATCATCAAGGCCGGCATGGTGACGCCGACGCCGAAGGCGATGGACTCGCCGGCGGAGCCGACGGTCTGCACCATGTTGTTCTCGAGGATGGTCGTCTTGCGCGCTCCCGTGAGCTTCGAGAAAAGGCGGAAGAGGGTGATGGAGAGCACCGCGATCGGAATGGAGGCGGAGACCGTCATGCCGACCTTCAGGACCAGATAAAGGGAGGAAGCGCCGAAGACGATGCCGAGCAAAGCGCCCACGATGACCGCGGACCAGGTGTACTCCGCCATGACCGTCGCGTCGGACACGTAGGGCTTGTGCGCCTCTTTAGCGTAAGTGGTCATGAGGGGTGGTCTCCATTGGGGCGGCTAGAGCGCCACGAGCGCGGCCTCGCTGCGCTCGTCCTTGAACGGCAGGACCTCGCAGGCGGCCTCGTGGCCGGGCTTCGCGGCGATCAGGATCTGGTCGTTGACGGGGCAGGTGTCGCGCATGTAGCGGCAGCGCGGATGGAAGCGGCAGCCCGACGGCGGCTTGAGCGGGGACGGCACGTCGCCGGTCAGGATGATGCGCTTGCGGCGCTGCTCGATGGCGGGATCTGGGACGGGGACCGCGGACAACAACGCCTCGGTGTAAGGGTGCTGGGGGTCGTTGAAGAGCGTCTCGGAGTCGGCGGTCTCGACGACGCGCCCTAAATACATAACGGAAATTCTTGTGCACAAATGACGGACCACCGAGAAATCATGCGAGATAAAAAGATACGCGAGCTTTCTTTCTTTCTGCAGATCCTTCAGCAGGTTTAGAATCTGGGCCTGAATGGATACATCGAGGGCCGACACCGGCTCGTCCGCCACGACCAGCTTCGGGTCGAGGGAAAGGGCCCGCGCGATGCCGACGCGCTGGCGCTGCCCGCCGGAGAACTCGTGCGGGTGACGGGGCAGATAGCTCTTGGCGATGCCGCAGTCGTCGAGGAGCTTGGCGAGGGTCTTGGCGCGTTCCGCGGAGTCCTTGTGCATCCCGTGGATCACCCACGGCTCGGTGATGATGTCCTCGACCGTCATGCGCGGGTTGAGGCTCGAGTAGGGGTCCTGGAAGATGACCTGCATCTCCCGGCGCATCTTCTTGAGCGCCGCGCCGTTCATCGCCGCGACGTCCTGGCCGTCGAAGATCACGGAGCCGGAGGTGGCGCTCTCGAGCGCGAGGACGAGCTTGCCCAAGGTGGTCTTGCCGCAGCCGGACTCGCCGACCACGGCGAAGCTCTCCTGCGGCATCACGTCGAAGGAGACGCCGTCGACGGCTTTGACCGCAGTCTTCTCCCCGAACATGCCTTTGCGGGCGAGGAAGTGCTTCTTGAGGTCCTTGACCCGGAGCAGGGGCGCCTCGCTCACTTGGCTCCCCCCGTCGAGGCGTGGCGGTGCGAGGATTCCTTCGACTCGCCCTCGATCAGCCAGCAGTTGGACATGCGCTCGCCGGCGAGATGGAACTGGGGCGGGTCGTCGGTCTTGCAGCGCTCCAGCACGCTCGGGCAGCGCGGCGCGAACGGGCAGCCGGTGAAGCCGCCGCTGAGGTCGGGGGGCTGGCCCGCGATCGCCTCGAGGCGCTCCTTCTTGACGTAGATCGAGGGCACCGAGCCGAGCAGGCCCTTGGTGTAGGGATGCTTCGGATTCTTGAAGAGCTCGCCGACCGAGGCGTGCTCCACGGGGCGGCCGGCGTACATGACCACGACGTCGTCGGCCATCTCGGCCACGACGCCGATGTTGTGCGTGATGAGGATGATCGCCATGTGGTACTCGCGCTGCAGGTCCTTCATCAGCTCGAGGATCTGGGCCTGGATCGTGACGTCGAGGGCGGTCGTCGGCTCGTCGGCGATCAGGACGTCGGGCTCGCACGACAGCGCGATGGCGATCATCGCGCGCTGGCGCATGCCGCCGGAGAACTGGTGCGGATAATCGTTCACCCGTTCTTCCGGGTGAGGGATGCCGACCTTCTTGAGGAGGTCCACCGACTTGGCCCAGGCCTGCTCCTGGGTGACGCCCTGATGGAGGACGATCGCCTCGGCGATCTGCTCGCCGACCTTGAGGACCGGGTTGAGGCTCGTCATCGGCTCCTGGAAGATCATCGCGATGCGGTTGCCGCGGATCGCGCGCATGTCTTCTTGATTTAGTTTTAGAAGATCACGTCCGTTGAAAAGAATTTCGCCGCCGACGACTTTGGCGGGCGGTTCGGGAAGAAGCCGAAGAATGCTTAACGCGTGGACGCTCTTGCCCGAGCCCGATTCGCCGACGACGGCGAGCGTCTTGCCGGGGTGGAGGTCGTAGCTGATGCCGTCGACGGCCTTGACGGTCCGCTCGCGCGTGATGAAGTGCGTCCGCAGGCCGCGGACGGAGAGGACGGGCTCGCTCACTAGATGGAGGTCGTGACGAGGCTCTCGGTGGAGAGCACTCCGGGGGTGGCGCGGATATCGCGCACGACGACGTTGGAGAGCGTGCCGACGTCCTCGGTCTCGATGTCGAGCACGAGGTCCCAGCGGCCGAACACGGCGGTGACGTGCGAGACGCCCTTGATCTCCTTTATACGGGTGAGCGCGACCTTCTCTTTGCCCGCCATCAAACGAACCAGCACAAGTCCGGTCACCATTTCGCGCCCTCCTCGCTCGGATATCGAATCCGGAGTATATCTAAAAAAACGCCGAAAACATATCGCCTTGCCGCGTCCGCGGGTCGGAACTGTTCCCGGAAACAGTTAGAATCTCCTCTTCATGCCCCTGCGCGACAACCTCGGCCGCGGCCTCGCCCTCCTCCTGGCCGTCGCGGGCTTGTACGCCGCCGTTTTCGGGGTTTGGACGGCGCGCTCCAAGAGCAACGAGGTGAAGCTCGCGGCCTCGAAGCCCGATCATCTTCATTACGACATCGTCGAATTGACCTTGACCTCCGGCGACCGGGCGCTGGATGAGTCCTTCGCGGCGGCGCCGCCGCGTTTCGTCGTCATGCGCGGCACCGAGACCTTGACGACGATCGCGGGCATCCGCGAGATGACCGCGGTCCGCCTCGCGCCGGGGCGCTGGACCGCGAGATGGCCGGTGCCTTGGAACGCCCCCTCCGGGGAGTATCGGCCCGTCTTGATCGGCCGTCCCGACCTGGAGGCCCGCGTTCATCTCTCCCCCTTCACGATCTCCCGGCGGGCGCCGAAGGAGATGCCCAAAGGCTTCGTCGTCGCCACCCTCGAGAGCGCGGCGCCGTTGGCGACGATGAATGTCCGGGGCCCGGACGGGAAGCTGACGGACTGGCGCGGGCTGCTCGACTGGGCGCAGTATATCGGCGCGGACGCCTTCTGGATGCTCGGCGGTCAGACGCCGGGGCTCGGCCCCGACGAGGTCTGGTTGAAGACCAACCTCGCGCTGATCCCGAAGGTGGCCGAGGAGTGCAAGCGGCGCGGCCTGCAGTTCGGCGTTTACGCGATGTTTTCCCTGACGATGTCGAAGGCGCTGTTGAAGGACTATGAATACGGCGTGGAAATCAAGGACAGCGCGCCCGTGCTCACCCGCGCCGTCTCCATCCGCGACAACAAGCGCCTCTCCGACGTCGCCGCTTTCCTCAAGCCGTTCGCCGATGACCCGAACGTGGACTGGGTCGGGCTCGATTACATCCGCAACGCGCTCGGCGGCTACGAACTGGTCGACGACTTCGTCGCCGAGATGCCGGGAGTGGCGGTGCCCCCGGAGTGGCGCCGGCTCTCGCGCGATGAGCGCATGGTCTGGCTCGCGCGAAAGAAGATCATGCGGCGCGACCTGGGCTTCGTCGAGGCGTGGGAGTGGTGGCGCGCCCGGCGGGTCGCGCTGATCACGCGCGAGATCAAGGCCCGTCTCGGCGGCAAGCCCCTATGGGCCTTCACCTTGACCTGGGAGAAGGGCTGGCATCACGGCCAGGACCCGGTGATGATGAGCGACGCGGGCGCCGACATCGTCGCGCTGATGTTCTACGAGGCCGACAAGCCGCAATACGCGGCGTTGATGAAGAGCTGGAACGGGTACGTGAAGACGGGCGACGCGCAGGTCCTGCCCGGCGACATCTTCGACTGGCCCCTGCACCAGAAGGACCCCGCCGGCCCCGCCGAGTTCGGCCGGCGCATGAAGGCCGCGGTCACCGGCGTCTACGGCGACGGCCCGGCGCGCGGCGTGTTCTATCACGACCTCGCCCGGCTGACCTCGGGGCGCCTCGGGCCCTGGGGCACGCGGGGCTGGGCCGACGAGGCGCGCAGGATCTCTGAATTTGTAAAATCACAGGCGGAGTCGGAGAAAAAATAGATGAAAGCCCTGTTGCTCGTTCTCGCGCTGGCCCCCGCCGCCTTGGCCGGAGGCTCCCCCGCCTCCCCGAAGTGCGTGCCTCAATCCGTGCCGAAGGCGAAGAAGACGGTCCTCGCCTTCCCCGACGGCAAGACCATCGACATCGATATCGTCGACACCCCCGCCGCGCGCGAGACCGGCCTCATGTGCGTGACCAGGATGCCCCGGGCCTACGGCATGCTGTTCGCGTTCCCCCAGGACATGTACCTCAGCTTCTGGATGAAGAACACCCTCGTGCCGCTCGACATCCTCTGGATCGGCCCGGACAAGAGGATCACCGAGATCCACGAGAAGCTGCGCGCCTCGACGGTGGACACTCCCGACGAGAAGATCGCCACCGCGGGCGGGCGCGGCCAGTTCGTGCTCGAGCTCGCCTCCGGCGAGGCCTCGCGCCGCAAGCTCAAGGTCGGCGACCTGCTGAAGTTCGAGGCCGCGATCCCGGATAAATGAGCCGGTGCCAGGCCTCCCATTATCCCATTACTCCAAGTAATGGGATAATGGGAGGCCTGGCACCTAGCGCGTCTTGGCGGGAGGCAGGCGCAGGAGCTCGATCTCGGGATGCTTCTCCGCGAGATACTGCAGGGACCAGGGCGTCGGGAAGAGGATCATCTCGTTGCCGTCCTCGTCCTTGACCCGCGCGGACTGCATCGGAAGGGCGACGGCGTCCACCGCGCCGGGCTTCGTGTTCGGGCCGACCCAGCGGGCGAGCGTCCAGCCCATCGGCTCCATGCGGGACTCGACGCCGTACTCCGACTGAAGGCGGAACTGGACGACTTCGAACTGCAGGGGCCCGACGGCGGCGAGCAAGGTGGTCTTGGCGTCGCCGAGGTCTCGCGGGACCAGCGAGCGCACGACGCCCTCGCGCAGGAGCTGCTCGAGCCCCTTGGCGAACGGCTTGTACTTCGAGGGGTTGGGGTTGGTGATGCGCGCGAAGCACTCGGGCGCGAAGCGCGGGATCTCGTCGTAAACGACCTTCGGATCCTCGGAGAGGGTGTCGCCGATGCCGAAATCCGAGTAACCGACCAGGCCGATCACGTCCCCCGCGTACGCCTCTTCGATGATCTCGCGGTCGCGGCCGAAGATCTTGTGGGCGTTCGCCAGGCGGTAGGCCTTCCCGGCGCGGCTGTGGGTCACCGTCAGATCGCGCGTGAATCTTCCCGACACCACCCGCACGAACGCCACGCGGTCGCGGTGCTTGGGGTCCATGTTGCCCTGGATCTTGAACACGAAGCCCGAGAAGGACTCGCGCGTCGGCGGGATCAGGCCGGCGGTGGAGGCGCGCGCGGCGGGCGCGGGCGCGTGGTGGATCAGCGCGTCGAGGAGCATCTGCACGCCGAAGTTGTTGACCGCCGAGCCGAAGTAGACGGGAGTCGTGCCCCCCTTCAGCGCGTCGGCGGCGTCGAACCCCGCCCCCGCGGCGTCGAGCAGATGCACCTGCTCGACGAAATGATGGTACGAGTCCGCGTCGAGGGTGTCCTTCACGACCGGATCGTCGATGCCGGCGACCTCGACGGGGGCTTTGTAGGCGCCGCGGACGGTGCGCTCGAACATGTGGGCCTGCTTCGTGGTGCGGTCGTAGACGCCCTTGAAGCGCTGGCCCACACCCATCGGCCAGTTCACGGGATAGGGGTGGAGCTGGAGCTGGTTCTCGAGCTCGTCGAGGAGCTCGAGAAGATCCTTCGTCTCGCGGTCGAGCTTGTTCATGAACGTCAGGATCGGGATGCCGCGCAGGCGGCAGACCTCGAAAAGCTTCAACGTCTGCGGCTCGATGCCCTTGCCGGCATCGATGACCATGACCGCGGCGTCGACGGCAGTCAAGACTCGGTAAGTGTCTTCGGAAAAGTCTTTGTGGCCGGGCGTGTCGAGCAGGTTTATGCGGTGGCCTTCGTAATCGAACTGAAGAACGGTCGAGGAGACCGAGATGCCGCGTTTGCGCTCGAGCTCCATCCAGTCGGACGCCGAGGAGCTCTGGTTCTTGCGGGCCGTGACCGAGCCGGCGAGCTGAAGGGCGCCGCCGTACAGCAGCAGCTTTTCCGTCAGCGTGGTTTTGCCCGCGTCCGGATGCGAGATGATCGCGAACGTGCGGCGGCGGGCGACTTCGGTCTCGAGGGACATGACGGCGTCCTTAAGCGTCGAAGCGGTAGCCGAAGCCGCGGACGGCGACGATCTTGTCCGCGACCGGCCCGATCTTGTTGCGCAGGTGGGAGAGCGTGACGTCGATGACCTTGGTCGTCAGGTCGATGCCCGAGTCGTAGCCCCAGACGTGCTGCAGCAGGAAGTCGCGCGTCAGCACGCGGCCCTTGCGGTAGACGAGGAACCAGAGCAGGTCGAACTCCTTGGCCGAGAGCGGTATCTCCTTGCCGCCGATGTGGACCTTGCGCGAGGCGCGGTCGAGCTTGACGCCGCCGGCCTCGACCGTGTTCGGCTCCTCGACCTTGCCGGCGCGGCGCAGGATGGCGGCGACGCGGGCGACGAGCTCCTCGGTGTTGAAGGGCTTGGCGACGTAGTCGTCGGCGCCGACGCGCAGTCCGGCGATCTTGTCGGCGACCTCTTTTTTCGCGGTGAGGATGATGACCGGCAGATTCGAGAGCTTGTCGTCATCCCGGATCTCGGCCAGCAGGTCCACGCCGTCGCCGTCGGGGAGGTTCCGGTCGAGCAGGAGGAGCTCGGGAGGCTGCTTCTTGAGGCGCGCGCGGGCCTTCGCCAAGGTGTCCACGGTCTGGGCTTCGTAGCCCTCGCCCTTGAGCACCTCGAGAATGAGGTCGGCCGTGGCCGCCTGGTCCTCGACGACGAGAATCTGCGCCTTGATCATCGCCCGAAGTATAGCAGAATTCACCGAAATGTCACGACTTCACACACCAAGGGCCCAAAGGTCAGAGAGGGATGTTTCCTCGGTTCTCGTGGGTTCCGGGCACGCGCTTGTCCTTAAGGAAGCGCAGGGCGCGCACGATCTTGTAGCGCATCAGGGAGGGCTCGATGACCTCGTCGATGGAGCCGGTCGAGGCCGTCTGGTAGGGCGAGGCGAACTTGGCCGCATACTCGGCGCAGAGCTTGGCGCGCAAGGCCGCCTTGTCCGCGTCGGTCTTGCAGGCCGCGATCTCGCGCGAGTAGAGGATCTCGATGGCGCCGGCCGGTCCCATGACGGCGATCTCGGCGCAGGGCAAGGCGAAGTTGAAGTCCCCCTTCATGTGCTTGGAGCTCATGGCGATGTACGCGCCGCCGTACGCCTTTCGCAGGATCACGGTGATCTTCGGGACCGTCGCCTCGGCGTAGGCGAACAGGATCTTCGCGCCGTGGCGGATGATGCCGCCGTGCTCCTGCGTGACTCCGGGCCAGTAGCCCGGGACGTCGACGAGGGTCAGCACGGGGATGTTGAAGCAGTTGAGGAACCGGATGAAGCGCGCGGCCTTGTCGGACGCGTTGATGTCGAGCGCGCCCGCGACGTGGGCCGGGTTGTTGGCGACCACGCCGACGACCTCGCCGCCCATGCGGCAGAAGCCCGTGACCATGTTCTTGGCGTAGCCGGCCTGCACCTCGAAGAACTTGTGCTCGTCTGCGATCTGCCAGACGATGTGGTGCACGCGGTAGGACTTGCGCGGGTCCAGGTTGCACATCTGCTCCATCAGGGGCACATGGCGCCGGATGGGGTCCGGGTTGGCCACGCGCGGCGGCTTCTCCCAGCGGTTCTGGGGCAGGTAGCTCAGCAGCTCGCGGACCTGCCGGAAGCAGTCGGGCTCGGACTTCGCCACGAAGTGGCACACGCCCGATTTAGAGCTGTGGGCGTCGGCCCCGCCGAGGCCGTCGAAGGTGACCTCCTCGCCCGTCGCCGCCTTCACGACGTCGGGGCCGGTCACGAACATCTGGGAGATGCCCTCGACCATGAAGATGTAATCGGTCAAAGCGGGCGAGTAGACGGCGCCGCCCGCGCACGGCCCCAAGATGACGGAGATCTGAGGGATCACCCCCGAGCACTTGACGTTCCTTTGAAAGATCTCGGCGTAACCGTCGAGAGAATCCACTCCTTCCTGAATCCTCGCTCCGCCGGAATCCAATAATCCGACGACCGGAACGCGGTTCTCGTACGCGAGGTCCATCACCTTCGCGATCTTCTTCGCGTGGGCGAGACCCAGAGAGCCGCCGAGCACCGTGAAGTCCTGCGCGTAAACGCAGACCTCGCGGCCGTTGATCTGGCCGAAGCCCGTGATCACGCCGTCGCCGGGAATGTCCTTGTCCTTGAGGCCGAAGTCGACCGCGCGCGTGGAGACGAGCAGGTCGAGCTCCTGGAAGGTGCCTTCGTCGAGGAGGTAGTGGATGCGCTCGCGGGCGGTGAACTTGCCGCGGGCCTTCTGCGCCTCGAGGCGGGCGGGTCCGCCGCCGGCGGAGGCCTTCTCGACGGCCGCGCGCAGCTTGACGACGCTCGCGGCGACGGGCCGGGGCGCCCTCGATTTTTCCGCGTCCTTCACCGCTTCTTTTTCCATAGTGGTCAATCTCCCGTGTAGGCGACGGCGATGCGCGCGCCCTCGACTCCGTCGTAGTCCAGCCGTACGCGCGGCGAGCCGAGGGCGGTCCATGCCTTCGCGGGCGCGCCCGTCAAGGTCACGCCGTCGGCTTCGGGGCGCACCGCGCGCGCGTCGGCGTCGAGCCCGAGCCCCAGCATCTTCAAAGCCGCTTCCTTACCCGTCCAGAGGCGCGCCTGCGCCTCCGGATCGTTGGGCCCCGCCGCCGGCTCACCGGGGGACGCCACGAAGGCGATCACGTCCGCGGGACGGGGCACGATGGTCTCGATGTCCACGCCGACAAGGCGGCCGGGCGCGGCGACGGCCGCGGCGCCGCCCTGGGCGCAATGCGAGATGGAGAAGGACGGTTCCGGAGCCGGCGCGCCCTTGGGCAGCCGCAGGCGCGGCCGGCCGGCGTCGTCGTTGAAGACCTCCAGCTCGCGGGCGTCCGCCTCCCAGCCGTGCTCCCCGAGAAAGTGCGCGGCGAGCGCGCGCTTGGCCGCCAGCCGTCCCGAGGCGCGGTCGAGCTTGCGCCGCTCCGGCAGGGCCTCCAGCTCGGCGAGTTCGCGGGGGCTGAAGCGCTTCTCCAGCAGAATGGGGTCTTCGAGCGTCCTCTCGGCCTCGAGGCGCGGGCAAAACGCGAGACGATACGGCGGCCGGCCCGTGGTCATCCGGGTATTATACTTCTTCGCGCCGGGAAACCTCGCCTTAAAGTTTGATTGACTTTGCCCCCCCGTACGGATAACATTCCTATAGATATGATGGGACTCTGGGCGGACGGCTGGTTCTATATTTCGTCGGCGGGGCTCCTGATCAGCGGAATCCTCTTCTTCTTCCTTTTGGGCCAGTACCGCCTCGCCTCCGAGGCGGCCGACGCCACCGAGGAACAGGCCGCCGACAAGGAAGCGGCCGTCCCCGATGTCGCCGTCCGGCCGGTATACATCCCCGACGAGGAGCCCTCCGCGAAGGTCGTTTCCCACGCGGACGCGCCGGAGCCCGAGCCCAAGCCGAAGGTCGAGGAGACTCCGTTCGTCGAGCGCCGCCGGGACCCGGCGACGTCGACGGGCGGCATCAGCCCGGCCGTCGTTTACCTCCAGAACATCAAGGTCGAGCTGGCCGACCTGCACAAGGATCTGCGCGCGTTGTCCAAGCGCGTCGACGACGAGCTTTCCTCTGTCTCCACCCGCGACGAGGCGTTGATCGAGCGCCTGGGCGAATTGACCCGCGCCGTCGAAGGCCTCAAGGCCGCCGCCGCCCCGGCCGCGGACGAGGAGGCTCCCAAGCCGGCGCGCAAGTCGCGCAAGGCCGAGAAGGCTCCCGAGCCCGAGCCCGAGCCGGCGCCGGAGCCGGCCCCCGAGGTCGTCGTCGCGGCTCCCAAGCCCGCCGAAGAGGTCGCCATCGAGGTTCTTCCGCCGCCTCCGGTCGACGAGCCCCTGCCCGAGCCCGCGGCCCCCGCGAAGACTTTTTCCCCGGACGAGACGATCCGCATGGAGCTCGGCGAGATTATCGCGCCGCCCGCGGCCGCTGAGGAGCCCGTCGCCGCGGAACCTGCGCAGCCCGCGGAAGCGCCTGCGGCCGAGGAAAAGCCGCGGCGGGGGCCGGTCTGGCCCGTTTAACCGCTTTCGCGGTTATTTTTTTCATAACCGCGGTTCCCGCTCGCGCCGGCTTTTTCCCGAGCGGAGCCTTCTCCTCCCGCGCCGCGGGGACCACGAGCGCGCCCTTCCTCAAAACGCCGGGCGGCGCCCGCGCCTCGGCGATGGGCGGAGTGTCCGCCGCGGCCGGCGCCGGCGCCGAGGCCGTCTTCCTCAACCCCGCCTCGCTGGCGCGGATCGCGGCCGAGTCTCCGAGCGAGGTCGCCCTGGGCTATGACGCGCTGCTCGAGTCCTCCTATACCGGCTCCGCCGCGTATGCCCGGCCCCTCGGACGCGACGGCGCGTTCGCGGCGGGCCTGGTCTACGCCTCTCAAGGCGCGCAGACGAAGTACAACGCCATCGGCGACGCGACCGGCCGGTTCACGCCGACGGACCTGGCGCTGGGCGCCTGGTACGCCCGGCGCCTCCTCGGACCGCTCTCGCTCGGCGGCGGACTCAAGATCATCCGCTCCGCCATCGACGACCGCTCCGGGATGACCGCCGCCGCGGATCTCGGCCTGCTCGCCCAGCATGTCGCCGACATCGGCGACGGCACGCTCGACGCCGGGCTCGCGGTCTTGAACATCGGCCCGCCCCTCAAGCTCGGCGGCGCCGCGGACCCCCTGCCCGCCCGCGTGCGAGCCGGCGGCGTTTGGCACGTGACTCCCACCGTCGACTCCGCCCTCGACGTCAACTTCCCGGTGGATCAGGATCCCTATGTTTCCGTGGGGATCGAGGGCCGGATCCCCGCCGCGGCCGTCGGCTCGAAGAGACCCTGGGCCATCGCCGTCCGCGGCGGATTCGACCAGAGCCGCACGCGCGGCGTCGAGGGCTTCACCGGCGTCTCCGCCGGCGCCGGCTTCGATTTCTCCGCGCTGCGCCTCGATTACGCCTGGATCCCCTTCGGCGACCTCGGCACCGTCAACCGCATCACCATCGCCTTCCGCTTCTAGCGCCCGGCCTAGAGCGCTTCGACGCAGACGGCGATGCCGAGGCCGCCGCCGACGCTGACGGCGGCGACGCCGCGGCGCCGGGAGCGGCGCCGGAGCTCGAGCAGCAAGGTGTGCACGAGGCGCACGCCGGTCGCCCCGAAAGGATGGCCCAGCGCGATCGCGCCGCCGTTGGGGTTGACTCGCTCCGCGTCGATGCCCAGCTCCGCCCGGTCCAGCATCACCTGCGCGGCGAAGGTCTCGTTGATCTCCCAGACGTCGACCTCGGAGGCGCGCCAGCGGGCGCGCTCGAGGGCGAGGCGGACGGCGGGCACGGCGGCGTACGCCATGCGCTCGGGCGGCACGCCGACCAGGGCCGAGGACGCGAGGCGGCCAAGCGCGCGCCCCCGCGCGGCCTTCGCCGAGGCGAGGATGAGCGCGGCGCCGCCGTCCACGATGCCGTGCACGTTCGCGTGGGTCATCACCGTCGTGCCGTCGCTGAACAGGAGCTTCGCCGCGGAAAAGCTCGCGGGCGAGGCGTCCGGCTTGATCGCGTCGTCCTCCGCGAGGCCCGCGACGGGGACGATCTCCGCGGCGCGCAGTTTGGCGGCGGCCTGCGCCTTCTTGTGAGAGCCCAGAGCCCACGCGTCCATCGCCTCGCGCGTGAGCTTGGCCTCCCCCGCGCGCTCCTCGGCCGTCTTGGCGATATGCTTCCCGCAGGAGATGTCGGTGAAGGACGGAACGAAGATGTCCCGCCGCAAGCGGCTCGGGGTATCCGCGCCGGCGGCCGCGGCGAAGGAGGCGCGGCCGTTCGAGATCGCGTCGGCCGCGGTGGTGAGCGCGAGCAAGCCGGTGCCGCAGGCGAGCGAAACGGCGACGCCCGCGGTTTCTGAAGGACAGCCCGCGCGGTGTCCCACATAGCGGGCGCCATAGCACCCGTGCGGGCCGACCTGGTACATGTTGCCGAAGGCGATGAATTGCAGGTCGCGAGGCGCCAAGCTCGCGGCCGAGAGCGCTCCCTTGAGGGCCGCGGCGGCAAGATCCTGAGGATCGAGCTCTTTTAAGGCGCCTCCGGGAGTCCCCTTCCCGGTCATGCCGTAACTCCAGGTCGCGAAAGGGGTTCGCGCTCCACCGAGGATGAGGATTTCGCTCATTTGGTCCTCCTCAAAGTACGCAACATCGACGCATGGATCAGTCCGTTGCTCGCGAGCGTGCGCTTTCCCATCGAGCGCCAGTCATTCCAAGATTTGCCGTTGAAATCGGTGACTTGTCCTCCGGCCTCCCTTATCAACAGCAATCCCGCCGCGACATCCCAAGGATTGAGTTCGTACTCCCAAAAACCATCAGCACGTCCGGCCGCGATCCAGGCAAGATCCAAAGCCGCCGATCCCGAGCGTCGGACGTCGTGGCTGTTCTTCATGAATGTTTTAAACCGCGCCAAATAATAATCGGCCTTTTCGGCGCGGTCATACGCAAAGCCCGTGATAAGTAACGAGTCTTTCATAAGGGCCGTCGTAGATACGCCCAATCTTTTGCCGTTCAAAAACGCCCCTTTATCCCGTTGAGCGAGGTAAAGCTCCTTCCTGAAAGGATCGTAAATCCCACCGAGCCGGGGCGTTCCCCGCCGCAGCACCCCGATCGACGTACACGCCACCGGATACCCATGCGCGTAATTCGTCGTCCCGTCGAGCGGATCGATGATCCAAAGGTATTCCGCGCCCGTGAGCCGTTCCTCGTTCTCCTCGGCTTTGTAATCGTCCCCCGGAAAGTTCTTCCGGATCGCGTCGAGGATCGTTTTCTGGCTCTCGAGGTCCGCGATGGTGAGCAGGTCCGCCCGTCGCTTCGACTTATACCCGACCTTCCCGAAGTGACGGGTCAGGATCTTGCCGGCGCGAAGAAGGACGGTCTGGAGCAGAGAGGACCGGGTCATGGGCGTCCTCGCAGGCCCGCGACGACCGCCCTCGCGAAGGACTCGGGATCGGGTTTCTTAGAAACGGCGGCGGGGGTGACGCCCTTGGCGCGCAGCGCGGACGCGGTGGTCGGGCCGATGGCGATGGCGGCGGCGCCGGACAGCTTGAGGGCCGGGACGGCGAGGACGGCGGCGGAGGGCGAAGCGAAAGTGACGGCGTCGGCGCCGAGGGCGAGGGCGCGGTTCAGTTCGCGGAGGCCTTCGGGGTCGGGGAGGGTGCGGTACGCGGCGGGGACGTCGACGCGGGCGCCTATTTTGCGGAGCATTCGCGGGAGGGTGTCTAGGCCGCGCTCGGCTCTCGGTATCAGAACGCGGGAGCCGCGCGGGACGCGCAGGACTCTCGCTAAGCCTGCGGAGCGCGCGTCTTCAGGCAGCACGGTGCAAGCCCAGCCATGAACGGATAACGCCTTCGAGGTTGCGCGGCCGACGGCGGCGAGGACTCGGGGAGAGACCGGCTTTTTCCCGGCGAGCAGTTTTCGGCATCTCAGGAAGAAAAAATCAACGGCGTTCGCGCTGGTGAAGGCGACGGCGTCGTAACGGCGTAGACCTTTGATGGCTCGATCCAACGACTTCCACGACCTTGGAGGGGCCGTGCGGATGAGCGGAGCGAACACGACATGGGCGCCTTTCGCTGATAACGCCGCGGCTGCGCCGCCTGACTTGAGGCGAGGGCGGGTGATGACGACGACGCGGCCGGAGAGGGCTTTTTTCGTCATGAACGAGCCTAGTTTACTACAACACCGGCGGAATCTTGCTTGCGGCGTCGATCAATCGGGAACTCGTCGGCGGGGTGACCCGGATGATGCCGAGTCCCGAAAGACCGGGGCGACCCGCTTGATACGGCTTTACGCGCCGATAGAACTTCGCGTCCTTGACCCTCGTATCGAGCACGGCATTTAATCCGATCGCGTGGATCACCACGACCCAGAGGATGCGGGCGGGCGCCGGGGCCCGCGCGAGCAGCGCTTCGGAGCCTTCGCCGAAGAAGACCGCGGCGAGGAGCATGAAAGGGAACAGGTAGTGGAAGGCGTGGAAGTCTCCGCTCACCGCGATGCACCGGTACGCCCACACCGCGAGAGTGTACCCGACGGCCGCCGCGAGCCAGGCGAGGCGCGCCCGTTGGACGCCGGGGCGGCGTAGGTGCAGGAACAGGCCGTAAGCCGCCGTGGCCAGGAGCGGGCCCTCGCACAACAGGAAAAGTCCCGAGCGCGTCGGCCCGGGAAGCCAGTGCGCGAGCGGCATGCGCGGGATGCCCAGCAGGACGCGGCGGATCGGGCTGCCGGCGAGCACGGACTGCACCTCCCAGTAGGCGAAGAAGTCCCGCCAGTCGAGCAAAAGCGAGTACGCCCCGAGCGTCGCCGCCGCCGCCGCGGCGAAGGCGAGCAGGCCTTGGGGCCGTCTGACCAGCGCCGCGAGGCCGATCAGGGGCAGAGGCCACAGCAGATGGAACTTCGTGGCCAGGCCGGAGACGGCGGCGAAGCCGGCCAGCGCCGCCCAGCCCTCGCCCCCGGCGTCCTCGTGCTTCCAAAGCGCGAGGAAGGTCCCCAGGAAGCAGACGACCATGAGCGGCTCCACGGACACGCGCGACAGATAATAGGCGACGGGCCAGCAGGTCGCGTAGCCGAACGTCGCGAACAGGGCGGCGCGCTCGTTGCCCAGCAGGCGTCGCGCGAAGGCGAGGAACAGGACGAAGGACGCGGCGTGCGCGGCGGTCATCGCGAGCTTCGAGATCAAAAAGATCCGCGCGAGGTTCGCCGCGCAGAACTCGGAGAAGCCGGTGCCCGCGGGCGCGAAGGCCGCGAAATACGCCGCCTGAATGCCGTGCAGGAGGATCTGCAAGGTCAGGCCGGGGTGGCCCGGGTAGAGCAGGCGCCCGTTCGACGAATACAGCTCGTGGGCGCTCGGGATGTAGTAGCCGCCGGGGTCGCCCTCGTTCCAGAGCTTGGCGCCGAAGACCACGTTGTCCCAGCTCCCCAAAGGCGCCAGCGCGCTCATCGCGGCGCTGAACAGGAGGTAGACGGCGCCCAGGGCGAGCACGGACTTGGTCCCGCGGCTCATGGCCTTTCCTTGAGCGGGCGCAGCGCGTGCAGCACGAGCGGCCCCTCCCTCAGGGCCTCGCGGCCGTACCGCGCGAGCATCGCGTCCATCAGGGCCAAGGTCCTTCGGCTGTAGTAATCCTCGTTGGGGCCGTACAGACCGTTGGCCTCGTTGATCAGCACGAAGTTCAGGCGCCGTTGTTCGAGCGCCTCGCGCAGCGCCTCGGGGGAGCCGATGCGGTCGTAGAGGATCTGGGTCTGCATGACCGGGTCCCCCCATTGATAATCCGCGCGCAGGTGATAGCCGCGGATCTCGCGGAAAAGCAGGACCCGTTCGCCGGGCGGGACGGCGGCCTCGGCTTTCCGGTAGAACAAGTAGAAGGGCAATTGCCGCGCGCGGTAGACCTCGGCCGCGGGAACGCCGGGCATCGCGCGGGAATGGAGCGCCAGCACCGCGAAGAGCTCGTTGCTCTGCGTCGAGGCCGCGGCGGGCCACAGCCCCAACGCCACGAACAGCGCGGCGGCGGCGCGGCGCGGGCCGGGCAGGCGGCAGGCCGCGACGCACCACCAGCCCGCGGCCAGCGCGATGGCGGGCATCAGGGGAAGCAGGTAGCGCCAGCCCTCATGATAGCGGGCGGTGATGAGGACGAGGGGCGCCGTCGCCAGGAAGAGGAACCAGACTCGTGGGGGAAGGCGCGGCCCCCGGCCGGCCGCGAGGGCGGCCAGCGCGGCCGCCGGCAGCAGGAGGAACTGCGGCCCGTAGCGCCAGAGCAGGCCGGCGTCGCGGGGAAAGCGCCAGGTGCTGAGGCGCACGAGCCCCTCGGCGACGAGCTCGGGCTGCGACCGGCCGCCGAAAAGGCCTGAGTAAAAGGGCCAGACCGGATTGCCGGCGGCCAGCCAGGTCTTCAGGTACCAGGGCGCGGCGGGCAGGGCCGCCCAAATAAGGAACGCGGCCGCGCCGGCACGGCGGCGCGGCGCGAGGAGCAGCCAGACGAGCAAGACCCCGGTCAGCGCCAGGCCCTGAAGCTTGACCGCCGCCGCCAGCCCGCTGCAAAGCCCCGCGGCCGCCAGCAGGCCCCCGCCGCCTTCCTTCGACCACCGCCAGAGGCAGAGGCAGGCGAGCAGATGAAAAAGGGCCAACGCCGCGTCGCAATGAGGCTCCGCGGCCACCTCGAGAAATACGGGCTGCGCGGCGAGCAAAGCCGCGGCCGTCCAGCCCACGGCCTCGCCTCCCTCCTCACGCCCCACGCGATAGACGGTGAAGACGAGGGCCGCGCCGATCGCGGCGTGGAGCAGCGCCGCGCAGGACTCCCGGCCCAGGGCCAAGGGCGCGGCGTAGATCAATTCCAGCAGATGCGGCCAATAGCTTTGCAGCAGCCACGGTATGCGCCTGACGGCGTCGGCATCGAGATAGAGCCGCGGGATCGCCAGGTGGTAGGCCAAGGCGTCCCAGCCGACGGGCGGGGCCAGCGCGTTGACGAGGATATGGAAAAAGCTGAACCCGAGGGCGGCGGCGAGCCCGGTCTTCCATGGAGGAACCGCCCCGGAGCGGCGAGGGAGACGAAGAGAGCCCCTCGAGGCCCAAGCCTCGGCCGCCCCCGCGACGGCGACGGCCGCCAGACACAGGCCGATGCCGAGCGTGAGCGCCCCGGCCAGGCCCGCCGCGAACAGGGCGGTGCCGAACAGCCCCAAAGCGAGCGCTCCGGGAAGGGCTATCAGGGCGCCGTCGTCAGGGATACCGGTCACGCGGCACAGGCGCCGGCCGGTGCCCATGAGGAGAAGGAAGATCAGGCTCGCGGCGAGCGCGGGGATGACGGCGCTCCCGAGGAAAACGCCCAGGCTCGAAGAATCCCAGGCCCCCGGGGTCGCCGCCAGGTAGCCGATGACGGCGGTGTTGCGCGCGAGCGCCCACGCGGTCCACAGGAGAAGACCCAGGCC
>JAUYSH010000138.1 GCA_030696455.1 Elusimicrobiota bacterium | reverse complement strand
CGCGCGTTGACGCGCAGCTCCTCGCGCATCTTCTTGATCGCCACCCGCCGCCCGAGCGAACGGTCGGTCCCTTCATAGACCATGCCCATCCCGCCGGCGCCGATCTGCCGCGAGATCTCGTACTGGCCGCGGATCAGGCCGGCCGCGCCCGCGGCCGCCGCCTCGGGGGTGAACTCTTCCTCGAGCGCGTGCACGGAGGGACCGCGGCGCGTCGCCTTCGTGAACGCCGAAACCACCGAGTCCTTCACCGGCGCCAGCACCGTCGAGAGCAGGCCCAACGCCAGGAGCAGGCCGCCCAGTATCCCCGCCCCGACCACGAGGCCGAAGCTGCGGCTGCGCGCGGCGGGCGCGGCGGCGGGCACCTCCGGCGCCTCGCCGGGGAACATGAACAGGATGTCCGCGCTCGAGGGAAGCTGAAGCTCCGCCGCCTCGGCCGCCGCTTTCTCGAACCGAGGGTCGATCCCGGCCGCGCGCCTGATGTCGGCCATCATCGCCTCGCGGTCGGCGAGCCCGCCGTACGCGTAGGCCCGGTTGGCGTAAGAGTAGGCGTTGCGGGAGTCCGCCTCGATGGCGCCGTTCGCGCTTCCCAGCGCGTCGCGGTACAGCTTGGCGCGGTTCTCCGCGAAGGCCTTGCCGTTGAGCAGCGCCGGATCGCGCGGGGACAGGGCGAGCCCGGCGCTGGCCGACGCGATCGCGCGCGGGTAGTCGCGCATCCGGGCGTATACGGCGGACAGGAAGCCGTGGGCCGCGGCGTTGCTCGGGTTGAGCTCGAGCGCCCGCTGCGCCAGCGCGATCGCGGCCTGAAGGTCTCCCATGGCCATCGCGCGGCGCGCCTCATCGAGCTTCTGATTCGAGGATAAAGTGGAAGCGGGCGTCATGCCGGGTATGTCGCGGGCCCGCCCCGGGTCGAAGCCGCCGGTCGCGAAGCCCGAGCCTGCGTGGCTCGCGTGCGCCCCTCCGCCCGAACCGCCCGCGCCGGACCCTCCGCCGGCCGAGGATGAGGACGCCCCGGGAGTGGCGCGGCCTTCCGCGGACCTCAGGATCCCCATGGCGTTCTTGTCGCCGGGGTTGAGCTCGAGCGCCTTCTTCGCGTCCCGGTAGGCCCCGTCGAAGTCGTTCGCCTCGAGGCGGAGGCCGCCGCGCAGGGCATAGGCGTCGGCGGTGCCGCCGTTGGCGATCGACTGATTGAGCAGGGAAAGGCCTCCGGCCTTGTCTCCCGCGGCGAGCTTCTCGCGCGCCGAAAGCTCCGAGACCGTCGGATCCTTGGGGAACTTGTCCTGCATGTAGTCGCCGTGCCGTCCGGGAAGCCGGCCCGTGGGAACCTCGTCTCCGGGGCCCGCGGGCTTGCTGCCCGGAGGAAAGACGACGTCGACCGCGTCCTTGATGGATTTGTGGAGCGCGCTGATGAGCAGCGAAGAGTCTCCGGCATGAACATGGATCTCGTTCATCTTTCGCTCATGGACCGCTTCGAGCTCCTTCGTCTTTTGGGCGAGAACCTCCGCAGGCAGGCCCGAGCGCTCGAGCTGCCGCAGCTCGCGGCTGAAGCCCATCTGCGCCCGGTACATTTTGTCGATCGCCGACACCTCGTCGATGGAAAATTCATTTCCGGGTATGGCGTTCAACTGGCGCTCGAAGGACGAGCGGGTCTCCTGGATCAGCCTGAGCCGCTTTCCCTTGGCCGCCTGCTCCATCGCGTCGAACTGCTCGCGGATCTTCTCCAGCGCCTGTTCGCGTTTGTAGGTCTTGTGCTCGCCGGCGGCCGTGTCCTTGGCGGAGGCATCCTCGCCGTGCGCGTCCGCGACGTGCCCATGCGCATGCGCCTGCTCCTTCTCGGCGCTCACGCTGAAGCGAGACGCGCCCTGGCTCAAGGCTTGGGCCGCGGCGTCCCCCAGCTCGCCCGAGGCCGGCTGCCGCTCCAACGCCTGCCGCTCGGAGTCGGAGCAGCCCACGTACTTATTGAGGCTATCGTCCCATTTGCACTCCGCCGCGGCGGAGGCCGGAAAAACGAGGCAGGCGAGGGCAAATACGAAAAGAGGGGGTCTGGGACTCATCTTTCAAGTGTAGGAGGGCCCCCGCATCCTGTCAAGGCGATGGGGCCGCTTTTACCGAGCTTTTAACCGTCCGAGCCGACCGCGTAAAACGCGCTGAATCACGCGCGCGACGCGATGAGCGCGTCGAGGGCCGCCACCAGCTCGGTCGGGGTGTGGTAGCGCTTTTCCGGGTCCGGGATGAGCGCCTTGGCGATGACCTCGTCGAGGCCCTCGGGCAGAGCCGGGTTGCGCTGGCTCGGCGGAATGTGTTTGCCGTTGAGCTTGTTGAGCAGCATCGCCGCCCCCCCGCCCGAGAAAGGCAGATGCCCGGTCAGCATCTCATAAAGGCAGACCCCGAGGGCGTAAACGTCCGATTCACGGCGCACGGTCCCCTGCTCCTGCTCCGGCGCCATGTAAGGCGGCGTGCCCACCACGGTGTTGGTCATGGACATCTTGGTGATCGCGTCCTTGGCCTGGCGCGCGACGCCGAAGTCCATGACCTTGATGCGTCCGTCGTCGGTGATCATGATGTTCGACGGCTTGAGGTCGCGATGCACGATCTGTGCGGCGTGAGCGTGCTCGACGGCCTCGGCGGCGGCGTGGAGGACCCCGCGCGCGGCCTCGACGCTCATCGGCCCCTCGGACTTGATCTGGTCGTGGAGCGTCCGTCCGGAGACGAACTCGAACACGAGATAGACCTCCTGTCCTTCCTCCACGATCGCGTAGATGTCCACGATGTTCGGGTGGCGCAGTTGGGCGACGAGCTTGGCCTCATTGACGAAGCGGCGGCGCTCGTGCGGATCGATGCGGATCTCGTCGCGCATCTTCTTGACGGCGACGCGGCGTTCGAGCGACCGGTCCTGGGCCTCATAAACGACGCCCATGCCGCCGAGGCCGATCTCCTTGATCAGGTCGTACTGAAGCCAGAAGGCCGCGCCGGGATTCGTCGCGGACGAGGACGCGGGCGCGGCGGCCTCCTCGCTGCCGACCGCGTCCGAGGGCGCCAGCACGCGGCGGATCGTCATGTGGACCTTCTCACGCCAGCTCGCCGACACCACGTGAAGGATTCCGAGGGCGATCAAGATCCCGCCCATGCCCGACAGCAGGGCCAGGCGCGCGAAGCGCTTCGCGGCGGGGCGCGGAGGCGGCGGGGCGGCGGCCGCCGCGGCGGCGGTCTCGTCGTCGAAGAGCATGCTCAGGTCCTGATCCTCGGGCAACTGCAGGGCGCGCTCGAGGCGGTTCTGGAAGCGGGGATCGATCGCGGCCGAGCGGCGCAGCGCGTCGAGCGCGCCCGCGCGGTCCTTCAGGCCCGCGAGCGCCATGGCCTTGTTCTGATAGGCGTAGGGGTTCGACGGGTCGCGAGCCAAGGTGGCCTCGGCATCCTTCAGCGCCTCCTGGAACAGCCCCTGCTTGGCGAAGGCCCAGGAGCGGGTCTGCAGCGCGGGCGCGTTGCCGGGCGCGAGCGCCAGGGCGGCGCTCGCGTCCGTCACGGCGTCGTTGTAGCGGGCCATCCGGTTCGAGGCGATCGCGCGAAAGTTGAGGGCCTGGGCGTTGGCGGCGTTGAGGACGATCGCCTGGCTGGCGAGCTGATGGGCCGTCGGGTAATCCCTCACGCGCAAGGCCGACGCCGCGTCCTTGGTCATCGATGCCGAGCGCTGAGCCGCGTCGGGGCCCGCCGCGGCCGCTTGGGCGCGCGCCGCGGCGGCGACCTGCTCGGGGGTCTGAGAGGGAGCGGTGTAGCCGCCGCCGGGGACCGCCCCGGCGAATCGGGCCGCGGCGAGACCCGCGCCGCCTTCGGCCCCGGGAGAGCCCGCCGTTCCGCCGTGGAAGATGGTGGAAGCCAGGCTGACCTTGGGGGCGCGGCCGGTCGCGAAGTGGTAGAGGCCCAGCGCCTCCTTGTTGCCGGGATCACGGCCGAGAAGCTGCTTCGCGGCCATCGACGCCAGCTTGTAGTCGCCGAGCTCGTTGGCCGAGTGACCGTAGCCGAGCAACGCGGCGGTGTTTTCGGGATCGATGCGGACCGCTTCTTCGTAATCGCGCAAGGCGGTTTGGTAGTCCTTGCGAGCATAGGCGCTCTTACCGCTCTCGTTGTAAGGCCAAGGCTGGTCCTTGAAATCCCTGCCTATGACGCGGTAAAACTCTTCTTGTCCTTTCGCCCGATTTTCTTCCCTGACGCGATTCTCCTCGACCTTGGCATCCGCCGGAGGGCCTGCGCCGTCCCTCGTCGGAACGGGCTCGACCCTTGGGGGAACCGGGGTGCCGCGCATCGCCGCGACGCCGGCCAGAACGGCGAGCGCATTGACGAAATCGGCGTCTTTGTTGATGTAGAGGTTGGCCATGTCGTCGTACTTCGCGATGTGCGCCTGCATCTCTTCGGGCTTGCTCCACGCGTCCTGGGGAATGGTCAGCAGGCGAGGATATTTCTGCGCGAATGCTTGACGCTGCGCCTCGGTCAGTTCAGCGGCCCGCGCGGAGGCCGCGAAGGGACTCATCATCGTCGCGGCGAGGAGACAAAGGGCGATCGGCCACATGTCCGCAGTGTAGCCCTGGACCCCTTGATTTGTCAAGACACCGGAGCTATACTCAGGCACGAGAGGTGCCTCGACATGAAATCCCTTCTGATAGCCGTCGCCGTTTCCGCCGTGCTCGCTGCGCCGGCTCACGCACTATCCCCCGAAACCTCGGCCTTCCTCGTGAGGGCCGGCTTGGATCCGGCCTCTACCGACGTCCGATTGGCGGATGAGGAAGGACCCGTGACCGTCCTTTATCAAGGTGAGGAGAAGGAATTCAGCCTCGACTCGCTCGCGAAGGACAACGCGAAAAACGGCATCAAGGCCTTCGTGGCGGCGCGAGCTTTCATCCGGCAACTGACGAAGAATTTCGCGGGCACTCCTGCCCCCAAGCAAGGCCTCGACATGCTTTATTTGACCTTGGATGAACGAAAGCTCGCCCTGAAGAAAGTCTTCCCCTAGGGACGCAGTCATCGTCGCCGCGACGGGCGGCGGAAGGCTAAGCCAACAGGCGTGAAGCGAGCCGCGCCGCTTCAATGGCACCCGACGCGTCGAGCGTCCCGGCCGCCGCCGCGTCGTACGCGGTGCCGTGAGCGGGCGAGGTCCGCACGAAGGGGATACCCACCGTCCAGTTGACGCCCGCGAGCCCCCCCATGACCTTGAGAGGGATCAGAGCCTGATCGTGGTAGAGGCAGACGAGGCCGTCGTAGGCGCCCTCGGCGTGCAGGCGCCAGGCCGAGTCCGCGGGAATCGGCCCTTCAAGCTTGAGCCGCCGCGCCAGCGGGACGAGCAGGTCGCGCTCCTCGGTCCCGATGAGGCCGCCCTCGCCGGCATGAGGATTGAGGGCGCACAGCGCGAGCCGGGGTTTCCCGACGCCGAGCGCGCGCAGGGCCTCGGCCAGCGTCCGCGCGCACGCGGCGATCGAGCGCGCGTTAAGCCCGCGAGCCGCTTCCTTCAGAGGGACATGACGCGTGGCGATGGCGCACCAAAGCTTGCGAGACGGCACGCCCAGGACCATCTGCGCGTCGGGCTTGCCCGCGAAGTCGGCCAGGCGCGCCGTATGATCCCTCCAAGGGTAGCCCGCCTGCGACCAGGAGGTCTTCGAGATCGGAGCGGTGACCACGCCCCCGGCCAGGCCCCGGGCGATGAGGCTCAAGGCCTCCTCGAAGGACGCGGCGGAGAGCCGTCCCCCCGCCGGCGTGGGACGGCCGGGACGCGGGACCGAGAGCACGAGGCCGGTGTCGCGGATGGGACCGTCGGAGGGGCGCCACCCGGCGCGGCGCCAGACCGAGCGCTCTCCGACGAGAACCGGGGTCACGCCGGCCGGCAGGGCCCCGGCGCGCAAGGACGCCAGCGCGCCCCGGGGACCGACGCCCGCGGGATCGCCGCAGGTGAAGGCGAGGATCTTAGAGGGTCGCGGGAAGATTGCGCTCAATCGCGGCCTTATCGCGCAGGCCCTGCACGAAATCCTCGACCTTCTTCTGGAAGGAGGCCCCGCCCAGGAAGTTCGCCAGCTCGTCCTTGAACTTCTCGTACTCGGGCTTCTCCGCCGCGCGTTTCTCCGTGACGCGGATGATGTTGTAGCCCGCCTCGGTGTAGATGGGCCCGCTCGTGTCGCCGACGCCGAGCGCGAAGGCGGCCTTCTCGAGCTCGGGCGGGGCGATCCCGCGCAGGATGTAGCCGAGGTCGCCGCCGCGCGCCGCGCTCTCGGGATCCTCGGAGTCCTCCTTGGCCACGACGGCGAATTCCTCGCCGCCGTCGAGCCGCTTCTTGACGTCCTCGGCGGTCTTGCGGGCGCGCTTCTTCTCGTTCTCGGAGGCGCCCGGTGAGAGGCGGATCAGGACGCGCTGCACGCGCACGCGCTCGGAGCTGAGCGCCTTGACCTGGCCGGCGACCTCGCGCAGGGCCATGCCTTCCTCCTCGTCCATGCCGGCCGGGGTGCCGGTGCTCTTGCTGTCGAGGTAGCTCTGGATCTTGGCGAAGTACGCCTTCGTCTCCTCCTCGGACGGAGGGACCATCTTGGCCTTCACCGCATCGTCGATCGTCTTGCGGGCCATGATCTGGTGGGACAGCCGCTCGCGGAACCGGCCCCAGTCCAGGCCCTCGCCCTTGAGCTGCTGCTGGAACGCGGCCTCGGCTTCGGCCTCGGAGAGGTTGTTGCCGCGCTCGTCCTTGCGGAAGCGGGCCTTGATCTCGTCGACCGCGTTGTCGATCTCGCGCTCGCGGACCTTGATCTTGAGGCGCGCGCCTTCCTGGATCAGGAGCTCGCGGTCGATGAGCTGCTCGAGCGTGCTCTCCTTGAGCTTGCGCAGGTTGGCCGGATCGGCCATGGCGGCGGGATTGGTCTTGCTCCAGTAATCCTGGGCGGTGGCGGCCTCCTTCTGGTATTCGGACAGGAGGATCGGCTTGCCGTTGACGACGGCGACGGTGTCCTCGAGCAGCTTGGCGGAGACCGGGACGAAGGCGATCATCATCAAGGCGGAAAACAGGAAAGTCCTACCTGAACTGTTCATCGACGACCTCCACCGGGAATTTCGTCTGGATCGACTGCAGATGGGCGTCCAGCTTCTGCTTCTCGAGCAGGCGCGCCACGCGGGCCCGCCCGTCCTGAAGGGACACCTTTTTCTCGCCGTCCTTGCGCATCACGTGATAGCCGAACTTACTCTTCAGCGGGCCGCCGATCTCGCCGACGCGCATGCGGAAGACGACCTCCTCGAGCTCGGGGATCACCTCGCCGTACAGCGAGGCCGGCAGCTTGCCGCCGTCATCGGCGGTCGCCGCGTCGAGGGACTCGTCCTTGGCGAGCTTGGCGAAGTTGGCCCCGCCGCGCAGGCGCTTGGCGACCGCGGCGGCGGCTTCGGGCGTGGCCAGGAGGACGTGGCGCATGTCCACCTCGACGGGATGCTTGAGCAGGTAGTCGCGCACGTCGCTCTCGTCGACCCCCAGCTCGCCGCGGCGGCGCAGGTCCTCGATCCACATCGAGGTCAGGAGATAATCGCCGCCCTCGCGGACGCGCTCCTCTTCTTCATTACGCAGCTTCTCGAGCTGGGCCCGGAACTCGGCCGAGCGGGGCACGTCGGACTGCTGGGCGGCGGCCAGGACGAGCTTCTCGCGGATCAGGACATCTAAAAATTGTCGCCGGCCGCTCGGCGACAAGACGTAGTCCTGGTAGCCCTGGGACACCTCGCCGAGCTTGCGCTGGAACTCGCTCTGCGTGATCTTGAGCTTGCCCACGCGCGCGACGACGGGGTCCTTTTCGCCGCGGCAGGCGGTGAAAAGGAGCGCGAGGAGCAGGGCAAAATGGACCTGTTTCATCCTGGACGTGATATTACCATTTACGGCCGCGGGGCCGCCGCCTTAGGTCTTCAGGAACTCGCGCACGGCTTCGATCGCGGTCTGCTCACCGAGCGTCAGGCGCACCGCGTCGCCCTCGAAGGAAGGGATGAAGGACACGCGCTTGCCGAAGGCCTTGATCCAGCGAGCGGGCGCGTCGGGGTGCGGCGGGGCGTCGGCCCGCCAGCGCAGCTCGACGGCGCCGTCCTTCTCGGAGATCTCGGCCACCCGCGCGCGGCGGGCCTCGGCGCGCAGGGTCAGCATCGCGAAGAGGTTGACGACCGGCTTGGGCGCGGGGCCCGAGAGCCGCTCGAGCTCGGCGAGTATGCCCTGGGCCTCCTCGGGCGTCGCCCGCAGTGCCCGTTTGTATATCTTGAGCCGCTCGATCTCCCCGGGCAGGTAATCCTGGGGGATGTAGGCCGGAAGACGCAGGTCGACTTCGACCGGCCGGTCGTCCTCTTCGATTCGCTTGCCGCGCAAGCGGGACACTTCGCTTTCCAACAGCTGGGCGTAATAATCGGCGCCGACGGCGTTCATGAACCCGTGCTGCTTGGCGCCGAGAAGGTCGCCCGCTCCCCTGATCTCGAGGTCCCGCAGGGCCAGCTTGATGCCCGCCCCCAGCGCGCCGAACTCCTTGAGCGCGTCCAGGCGCTTGATCGCGTCCTCGGGCAGGTCCTTCATCTCCGCGTCGGGCGGATGGAACAGGTAGCAGAACGCGCGGCTCTTCTCCCGGCCGATGCGCCCGCGCAGCTGGTACAGCTGAGCGAGGCCGAAATTCTGGGCGTCCTCGACGAGCAAGGTGTTCACGCTCGGGATGTCGAGGCCGGACTCGATGATGGAGCTCGCCACCAGCACGTCGCTCTTGCGCTGGGCCAGGTCCCACATCGCCTTCTCGATGTCGGGTCCTTTCATCTGGCCGTGCACCATCGCGACGCGCACCCCGCCGGAAAGGGTCTTGATCTGCTCGAACGTGTCCGCCATGGTGCGCACGCGGTTGTGGACGTAGTACACCTGCCCGCCGCGCGCGAGTTCCTCGGCGATGGCGGTCGAGATGACGCGCTCGTCCCACGGGCCGACGCGCGTCACGATCGGCTGGCGTCCGGCGGGGGCGCTCTGGATCAGCGAGATCTGGCGCAAGCCCGTCATGGACTGATGTAAGGAGCGGGGGATCGGGGTCGCCGACAGGGCCAAAACATCGACGTTCTCTCGGATCTTTTTTAATTTTTCTTTGTCGGACACCCCGAACCGGTGCTCTTCGTCGATGACGATGAGGCCGATGTCGTGGAAGCGCACGTCTTTCTGCAGGAGCCGGGACGTCCCGATCACCACGTCGATCTTGCCCGCGGCGAGCTCCTTCAGAATCCCCTTCTGCTCCGCCTTGGTCTGGAAGCGGGTCATCATCGCCAGGCGCACCGGGAAGCCCGCCATGCGGCGCGAAAAGGTGCGGAAGTGCTGGTCGGCCAGGACCGTCGTGGGGGCGAGCACCGCGCATTGCTTGAGGCCCATCGCGCACTTGAACGCCGCGCGCATGGCCACCTCGGTCTTGCCGAAGCCGACATCGCCGACGACCAGCCGGTCCATCGGCCGCGGCGTCATCATGTCCTCGAGCGTCTCCTTGATCGCGCGGGCCTGGTCCTCGGTGGGCTCGTAAGGGAAGCCGTCGGCGAACTCGCGCTCCATGACCGACTCGGGCGGGAATTCATGGCCGGGCTTGGCCGCGCGCCGGGCCTGCATGCGCAGCAGCTCCTGAGCGAGGTCGCGCACGCCTTCGGCGACCTGCTTCTTGACCTCCTCCCAGGTCCGCGTGTCCAGGGAAGACAGTCGCGGGCGCTTGCCCTCGGCGCCCGCGTATTTCTGCACGCGATCGAACTCGGTGAGAGGGACGAAGAGCCGGTCCGAGCCGCGATACTCGAGCTTGACGCAGTCTTGAGGGCCATGGCCGGGCACGGAGATCGGCTCGAGCCCCTGGTAGCGCGCCACGCCGTAGTCCTGATGGACGACGAAGTCCCCGTTCTTGAGCTCGCGCCACCGTGTCGTGCCCGCACCCTTGGCCGCGAACCGCTTCCAGCGCCCGACGCCGCGCCAGTCCCGCTCGAAGATCTGCGAGGTCGCGTACACCGACAACTCGGACTGCGGCCGCCGGAAGCCCTCGCGCAGAGGGCCGATGAGGAATTGAACGGGCACGCCGGGGATCTCCTCGGAGAGTATCTCCTGAAGGCGGGCGTCCTCGCCGTGGTTGAGGCTGAACAAGACCACCTTATGCGCTCGCTCCGCGTCGCGCTTCATCTCCGCCCACGCGCTCTTCGGGTCGCCGCCGAAGGGGCCGACGGCCCGCGCGCCGAAATCCTTCTCCTTGGGATCGGTCGCGGCGCCCCGGGCGAGGCCGAGGCTCGGCGTTCCCTCGGGCGCCTCGACCGTCACGCCCTCGCCGATCAGCCACAGCGCCCCTTCCGTCAGCCAGTCCACGACGCGGGCTCCCTCCTGGGGCTCCTCGGCGGGAGTGGCGACGGCCGAGGCGATCACGGCCTGGGGCTCCTGGGAGATCGGGTCGAAGGGACGGATCGAGGCCACGCGGTCTTCGTCGTAGAGCACGCGGTAGGCGACCGCGGGCTCGAGCGCGTGGAAGTCGAGCACGGCGCCGCGCACCGCGAACTCGCCGGGGCTCTCGACGAACTCGACGCGCTGATAGCCGGCGGCGGCGAGCGCGTCGATGGCGCTGTCGCGGGGGCTCAGGTCCCCGGCGCGAAAGCGCACGGTGCGGGCGGAGAAATCGGCTCGGCCCGGCGCGGGGGCGTTCAGTCCTTCCGGCGTGGCGAGCACGAGGCGCGCGCCGGCGCGAAAAAGCTCCAGCGAGGCCAGGCGCTCGCGGGCATCGTCGCCGAACACGGCGATGGGCTCCCCCTTGCCGCCGAACAAGGGCCCCAGCGCTTTGACCGCGTCCGCGACGTCCTCGACGGCGTCGGCGTCAGGCAGGACGAGCACGAGCGGACCCTTCGGGGCTTCGACGCCGGCGGGAGGCTCGCCCGAGAGGATGAGGCGGGCGAGATAGGCGCGCGCCCCGGAACCGGGGGCGCCGACGACCTTCTTCACCGAGCCTTGGCTTGGGCCGCGAGGTCCGCGACGAACGCTTCGCGGCGGGCGTCGTCGGAGCACAGCCCCGCCACGCGCTTGCCGCTCGCTTCGCCCTCGAGGGCGTAGAAGGCCTCGAGCAGGACGCCGCCGGATTGGAGCCGCGCGTGCGCGGCCACGGGAGAGCCGCAGCCCCCGCCGACGGCGGCGAGGAACGCGCGCTCGTACTCGACGCAGCGCCGCGTCGGGGCGTGATCGAGGCTGGCGACGACCGCCGCGACGTCCTTGCGGTCCGTCTTCACCTCGAGGGCCAGGGCGCCCTGCGCGGGAGCGGGCAGCATGATCTTGATGTCGATCGCCTCGTGCGGGACGTCGGCGCGGCCGATGCGCCGCAGGCCGGCGAGCGCGATGACCATCGCGTCGTATTCGCCTTCGGCCAGCTTGCGCAGGCGCGTGTCGACGTTGCCGCGCAGAGGGAGCAGGGCGACGCCGGGCTTGGCCGCGCTCAGCATCAGCTGCCGCCGCAACGAGGAGGTCGCGATGCGCGTGCCCGCCTTGACCTCGTTCCAGTCGAGGCCGGGGCGCGCCACGAAGGCGTCCCGCGGGTCCTCGCGCTCGGGATACGCGGCGATCGACAGCCCGGCGGCGAGCACCGCGGGAAGGTCCTTGCAGCTGTGGGTCGCGAAGTCCACGCGCCCATCGAGCAAGGCCTCCTCGAGCTCCTTGATCCACAGGCCCTTGGCGCCCTGGGGCAATAGCTTGGCCTTCTCCGGAGACGGCGCGCCGAACAGGTCGCCGCTGGTCTTGATGACCACCGTCTCGACCGTCAGACCGGGGTTGAGCTTCTCCAGCTGCCGCGCCGCCGCGCCGGACTGCGCCAGCGCGAGAGGTGAGCCGCGCGTGCCCATTTTGAGTGTCGCCATGGGCCCATTTTACTTATTTCCCCCTGAAGATGGTGTCAGGCATGTCGTACTTTGCATAACTTTCCTTGCCATAGCGGCTCATCGTACAGGGCGTGACGCGAAGCCATTCAGCCACTCGCACCGAAGGGTGACCGATGCGGACCGCTTCCGCGGCGACCAGCATTCGAGCGTCGATGACAGGCGTTCGGCGGTCGCGCGAACGGATCCGCGCCACGCTGACGCCGGTGCGCGAGGAGATCTCTCCGGCGATGTCGGCGAGCGTCCGGAGGGTTTCCGCCTCCTTGCGAAGGACAACGGACTGCAAATCGCCGGACGCCCATGGATCAAAACCCTCCAAGTCGACGCCAGGATCGCTCCTTGGGTCATAGCTCGACCAAGGCCAGTCTTCGGGCCTCGCCACGAGGTCCGCCCTGACGGGGTTCATATGAATGTATCGGATCAAAGCGGTGAGATAACGGTCTTCGAGACAGATGTTCGCGTTGTGCCGGGCCTCGAAGAGATGTCCCGTACGGTCATATTTCGCGTTGAAATACTTGCAGTATCCGGTGAGCAGGCGCTGCATGATGGCTGAGAGAGGGACCTCGGCGACTTCGATCGCGAGATGGAAGTGATTGGTCATCAGACAATAGGCGTGCAAGACCGCGCCGCAGGCGCGAACGCAACGATCCATCACATTGATGAAGGCTCTTCGATCGTCATCATCAACGACGATGGCACGGCGATCTACGCCACGCGAGTACGCGTGGTAGATCGCGCCGGAAAAATGAATCCGAGGTTTTCTTCCCATACCTATCATACGAATGAGACCCCTAAAAAGTTGCATGAGTTATGCAAAGAACGACATGCCTGACACCATTTTTAATAAAATGCGCCGGATGGCTTCCCCCTCTTTGATGAAATGGGTCGAGATCGACCTCGGCGTGATCGCCGGCAACGCCGCGTGGATACGGTCCCAGCTGCCCAAGGGTGCTGGGTTCGTCGCCGCGGTGAAGGCCGACGGGTACGGCCACGGCGCGGTCGAGGTCGCCAAGACCGTGCTCAAGGCCGGGGCCGAGCGCCTCGGAGTGCGCGACCTCGCCGAGGCGGCGGTCCTGCGCAAGGCAGGCATCAAGGCGCCCATCCAGATGCTCGCGCCGTTCCTGTCCGAGGACTCCGCCGAAGCCCTGCGGCTCGGCGTGATCCCGGTGATCGAGTCCCTCGCCCAAGCCAAGGCCCTGCATCGGGCCGCCAAAGGAAAAAAATTCAGACTTCAAGTGGACCTCGAGTTCGGCCTCGCGCGCTGGGGCCTACCCCCCAAGGAGCTGCCCGCCCTGATGGCGGCGCTCGCGAAGCTGGGCGGCTTGACGGTGGATGGGCTCGCGGCGCACCTGGGCTACATGCCCGGCAAGAACGCGGTCGAGGCCGAGGAGAAGCTCGGCGCCTTCACGCGCCTCGCCGCCCCTTACCAGCGCCTGAACCCGGAGCTGCGCCTGCGCGCGGCAAACTCGACGGTGTTCATGGATTTCCCGCATAGGCGCTTCGACCTCGCCTGCGTCGGCAACCTCCTGTACGGCATCAACCGTTCGAAGGTGAAGCCGGCCGCGCTCAAGATGCCGTGGCGCTTTTTCGCGCGGGTGCTCTCCGTGCGCGAGGCGGCCAAAGGCGCCTCGATCGGCTACGCGAGCGAGTACCTCGTGCCGCGCCGCATGACGCTCGCCACGCTCCCGGTGGGCTACGCCGACGGGCTGACGATGCAGCCCGCCGAGCGCCTGATCGGGCTCGGCGCGAGCCAGTCGTTCTGGGGCAAGCGAAACGGCGTCAACCTGCCCTTCGTCGGCCGCTGCGGCATCTCGCACGTGCTCGTCGACGCGACGGGACTTCCCGGCATCAAGCCCGGCGACGCGGTCGAGCTGCCCATCCGCCGCACGGCCTCTCGCGCTCCGCGCGTCTACCGCTAAAGGCTACTGCAAAGTGCCGTCGCCGTGGTCCTCGCCGAAGGCCGGGGCGGGCTCAAGCTCGTCATCGGTGGGAAGCGGCTCGGGGGCATCCGGATCGTAGTCCGGGGCGGTCCCCGTGGACGTGCCCGAGGACGCGACGGGCATTCCGTAGCCGCCGTCCGGCAGGGCGTTTGTGCTGAGCGCCTCCGTGGAGAACTCGATCGCGGTCGGCGCGGCGCGGTTGGGGTCGCAGTATTCCTTCGGCTCCGTGCCGGCGGCGAACGCCTCGAGCAGCTTATTCTCCTTGGGACACGCGGGCTGGTAGAGGAGGCCCTGGGTCTTGTCGATCGTCGCGAAGACGATGCCCGAGGGCGCGGGGAAGTCCCGCTTCGGATGGTCCTTGAGGATCTCACCCATGATCTCGGTCCACCAGGGCGCGACGGTGGAGCCGCCCGTCCAGTCCTTGCGGCCCAGCGAGGTGAAATCGTCGTAGCCCATCCAAGCGCCCGCGACGAGGTCGGGGGTGAAACCGATGAACCAGGCGTCGCGGTTGTCGTTGGAGGTCCCGGTCTTTCCGCCCAGAGGACGCCCCAGGCTCCGGGCCCGGCTTCCGGTGCCGTTCTGTACCACGCCCTTCATGAGGTTCACGACGAGATAGGCGAGCTGAGGGGTCATGGCCTCCCTTTCGGATGGGAGGTGGCTCTCGAGCTGCTTGCCGCTGGAGTCCTCGGCCCGCTCGAGCGTGTAAGGGGTGACCGAGATGCCCCCGTTGGCGAAGGTACCGAAGGCGGACGTCATCTCGAGCGGGGTCACGACCGAGGCGCCGAGGCCGAGGGCGGGCGCGGGCTCGAGCTCGGAGCGGATGCCGGCGCGGCGGGCCAGTTCGACGACGAGGGGCGGGCCGACCTGGGTGATCAGGTTGATCGAGGAGATGTTCCGGGAGCTCGCCAGCGCCCGGCGCAAAGTGACGCGGCCCATGAACTTGCCGTCATAATTGCCCGGGACCCATATCTTAAAATCGGGCGAGGCGGCGAAAGGCTGGGTGGCGAGATTGATCGAGTACTGGTCCGTAGCGCCCTCGAGGAGGCGCCAATCGCGGCCATCGAAGTAGAAGGCGAGCGGAGTGTCGTCGACCATCGAGGCGGCGGTCATCCCAGAGCCGAGCGCGGCGGCCCAGACGAAGGGCTTGAACGTCGAGCCGGGCTGGCGCCGGGCCTGGACTACGCGGTTGAACTGCGAGTCCCGCCCGCCGATCATCGCGCGCACCGCGCCGGACTTGATATCGACGACGACGAAGGCGCCCTGGATCTTCGCGAGCGGGGCCGTCGAGATCTCGGGCGGCAGCGGCTCCCCGGTCGCGAGGAGCTCCTTGATCTTCTTCTCGTGCTCGATCTGGGCCTTCGCGTCGAAGTCGGTCAGCGCCCGCTCCATGATCTCCTCGGCTTTCTTCTGCATGTCGAGGTCGAGCGTCGTGTAGATCTTCATGCCGCCGCGCCAGACGGCGGCGGTCCCATATTTACGCTCGATGCGGCGGCGGACGTGCTCGACGAAAAACGGCGCCTGCGAGTCGAAGCCGAGCGGCTTGACGAGCGGGATCGGCTGGACGTTGGCCGCGTTCGCCTCGGCCAAGGTGACGAGCTTCTCGTCGAGCATGCGCTGCAGCACGACCGAGCGCCGCTTGCGGGCGTTCTCCGGCTTGAAGAACGGGGAGTTGGCGCGCGGGGCCCGGATGAGGCCGGCGAGGAGGGCGCACTCGGCCAAGGTCATCTCGGAGACCTCCTTGCCGAAATAGTTGCGGGCCGCGGCCTGGGCGCCATAGGCGCCTTCGCCGAAGTAGACCTGGTTGAGGTAGAGCTGGAGGATCTCCGCCTTGGAGAAGTTGCGCTCGATCTGAAGGGCGAGAAGGACCTCGCGGACCTTGCGGGTGAGCTTGCGCTCGGGCTTGAGGAAGATCTGCTTGGCGAGCTGCTGGGTGATCGTGGAGGCGCCCTGCACGACGCGGCGGGCGAGGAGGTTGCGGATCGAGGAGCGAAGGATGCCCTTCGGCGAGATGCCCCAGTGCTTGAAGAAGGCGTCGTCCTCGACGGCGATGACGGCGTTCTGCAGATCGACCGGGATCTTCGACAGCGGCAGCAGCGCGCGCTTCTCGATGGACAGCTCGGCGATGACCGTGCCCTTGGAGTCGTGGACGCGCGTGGTCAGCGAGGGCGTGTAGTCCTCGAGCGTGTGGATCGAGGGCAGCCCCTCCAGGAGCTTGCGCAGCGCGACGGATCCGGCTCCGACGGACAGGAACAGGAGGGCCGCGAGGAAGTAAAAACGGGCGCGAGACATGAAACTCGATTCTATCATTTCATACACTCTGCCCATATGAAGATAGGCTTCCACGGCGGCGTCGGCGAGGTGACGGGCTCGAGGCACCTGCTTGAGGCGGAGGGGCTCAAGGTGCTCCTCGACTGCGGCCTGTTCCAGGGGCACCGCAAGGAGGCCCTCGCCAAGAACCGGACGACGCCGTTCGACGCGGCGGAGGTGAACGCCGTCCTCCTCTCCCACGCGCACGTGGATCATTGCGGGAACCTGCCTCTGCTGGTCAAGCGCGGATTCAAAGGGCTCATCTACTGCACGGAGGCCACGCTCGAGATCGCGGCGATCATGCTGCGCGACTCGGCGCGCCTGCAGGAGTCCGACGCCAAGTTCTTCAACAAGATCCACGCGCGCCAAGGCAGCGCGGAGACCATCGAGCCGCTCTACGACGAAGCGGACGTCGACGCCTGCCTGGCGCGCCTGGTGCCCCGGCCCTATATGACCTGGGTCGACCTCAGCGACAAGGTCCGCTTCCGCTTCCACAACGCGGGGCACGTCCTCGGCTCGGCGATGATCGAGGTGGAGGTCGCGCCGGCGACCGGAGGTCGTCGGCGCGTGTTCTTCACCGGCGACCTGGGGCGGCGCAAGAGCCTCCTGATGGATCCGCCCGACGTGCCCAAGACGGTCGACTACCTCCTCATCGAGAGCACCTACGGCGACCGCAACCACGACCCGGTCGACCGCGTCGAGTCGCTCATCAAGACCGTGGTCGACCGCGCCGTCGCCGAGAAAGGCAAGATCCTGATCCCGAGCTTCGCCCTCGAGCGCACCCAGGAGATCATCTTCGTCCTGGAGAAGATGATCCGCCGGGGGCAGATCCCGCTGATTCCCGTCTACGTCGACAGCCCGATGGCGATCAACATCACGGAGATCTTCAGCCGCCACCTCGACGGCTTCTCCTTCTCGCCGGAGTTCAAGGACTACGTGGCGCGGGAGGGAGACCCCTTCGACTTCAAGGCGATCCGCTACGTGCGCACCTCGGAGGAGTCCCAAACGCTCAACGACAAGAAAGGCCCGATGATCATCCTGTCGGCGTCGGGCATGTGCGAGGGCGGCCGCATCCTCCATCACCTGCGCAACAACCTCGACAAGGACACCACGACGATCCTCATCGTCGGCTACCAGGCGCAAGGCACGCTCGGCCGGCGCCTCCAGGACGGAGCCAAAAAGGTCAAGATCTTCGGGCTCGAGCACGAGGTCTGGGCGCGCGTCGAGACCCTTTACACCTTCTCGGCCCACGCCGACCAAAGCGACCTGCTGTGGTTCATGAAGTCGCTCGACCCGCGCCCGCGCAAGATCTTCCTCGTGCACGGCGATCCGGACGACCGCGCCGCCCTGAAGCAGGCCCTGCGCGTCGAAGGCATCACCCGGGTCGAATGCCCGGATTACGGGGACGTCTTCGACCTGGCTTGATACAATAACCGCGTGTCCTACGACCTAGTCGTCATCGGCGGCGGCGTCACCGGCGCGGGCGTCGCCCGCGACGCGGCTCTCAGGGGACTGCGGGTATGCCTTCTGGAACGCGGTCAGCCCGGCGGCGGGACCACGGCCGCCTCGACGCACCTGATCCACGGCGGCGTGCGCTATCTGCTCTACGACCGCCTCACCACGCATTCCTCCTGCTGGGACTCCGGCCACATCGTGCGCACCGCCGGGGAATTGCTCACGCGCCTGCCCATCGTCTGGCCGGTCTATAAAGGACACGCGCGCGGCCTCGAGACCGTCGAGACCCTCTTCGAACAGTACGACGTCTTCCAGGCGATGAAGTACGGCCGCCCGCACCTGCGCCTGAGCGCCGAGGCGGCCCTGCGCGTCGTGCCCGGCTTGGCGCCCGAGGGCCTGCTCGGCGCCTTGGTCTTCGACGAGTGGTGGGTGGACGCCGAGGCGCTCGCGCGCCGCACGCTCGAATCGGCGCGCGCGGCCGGCGCCGAGATCCTGCTCGAGACGCCGGTGACCTCCGTGCTGCGCGACGGCGCGCGCGTGACCGGCGTGAGCGCGGGCGGCCGCGAGCTGCGCGGCAAGGTCACCGTCAACGCCGCGGGCCCCTGGATCGACAAGGTCTCCGCGCTCGCCGGCCTGCGCATGCCCCTGCGGCTCATGAAAGGCACCCACCTTATCTATCGAGAAAAGGCCCTCGTACCGGTGGGTCTTCTTTTAGAGGCCGAGGACCGCTCCCGCTACGTGTTCGTGGTGCCCTCCCCCCTCGGCACCTGGGTGGGTCCCACCGACATGCCCGGTCCGCTCGATCCAGACCTCACGCTGACGACTCATGAGGAGATCGGCTACCTGACGCGCTCGGTGAAGCGTTACTTCAAAGCCTGGCCGGAGAAGCACGACGCGACGATCGTGGGCTCGCGTCCGATCCTGGGGCAGCCGGGCGCGGAGAAGCTGCTCTCGCGCGACTTCGAGGTCTTCGACCACGAGGAGCGCGACGGCGTGGCGGGCTTTCTCACGATCGGCGGCGGCAAGATGTCGGACTACCGCGTGATGGCGGAGGCGGCCGTCGACGAGGCCTGCCGCAAGCTCGGCGCGGGCGGACCGTGCCGCACCCACCTGCTGACCTTGGAGGGCAAGCCCGTGGGCGAGATCCCGTCATTCCCGCAGCCTTCCGCGGACCTCAAGCGCTTCCTGCGCACCAAGCCCCTGCTGCGCGAGCTGCACGCGCTGTCTTATCTCGGGGCGGGCATGGCCTCGCATATGGCCCGCCGGGCGGCCGGCCTCACGCCGATCGGCGACGAAGCCGAGTTCCGCCGCCGCTACAGCTAGACGCTCACCAGCGTGCGCTTAGGCTGAACCTGTGCGAGCGTCCCAGCTCGCCCGCCGGGAGCACGGCGTAGTCGAGGCTCCACTTCTCGTTGCGCAAGCCCAAGCCCATCGTGAGGCCGCGCGCCGCGTCGAAGCCCGAGCCGCCGGTGATCGCCGTCCGCGTCGTGTAGCCCGCGCGCAGGTAGAGGCTCTTGACCGCCTGGAATTCGCCGCCGAAGGAGGCATCCGTCCCCGCGCCGCGCGGGCCGTTGACGAACTCGGCCGCCGCCGCGTGGCCCCCCGGAAACTTGTAGGCCGCGCCTGCGGCAAGCCTCAGCGGCAGATCGTTGCGCTGGTCGGCGAACTTGAGGCCGGGGCCCAGGTTGCGCAGCGCCGCGCCGACGCTCACCTGGTCGAAGGCGCGCTTGGCGCCGAGATCCACCGCCATACCCTGGGCTTCCGTCGAGCCGATGTGGCTGCGCAGGTACTTGACGGCGGCGCCCAGGTCGGCCGCTTCGAGCTTGCGGGCGTAGCCGAGGCTCAAAGCCGCGTCCGAGGCGTCGAAGCCCGCGGTCGGACGTCCCAGGCTGTCGCGGCCCTCGATCGTGCTCTGGCTCAGGTAGGTCAGGCCCGCCGCGAAGGTCCCCTGACCGGTCGGGTGCGCGTAGGCCAGGAAATCGTGGCGCGTGCTCTCGAACAGCTCGGCGTGGCTGGCCGTGAACTCGCGCTTATCGAGCTTGGCAAGCCCGGCCGGGTTCCAGTAAAGCGAGTTCGCGTCGTCGGCCAAGGCCGTGTACGCGCCGCCCATCCCCAAGGCCCGCGCGCCCACGCCGATATCGAGAAACGACGCCGTCTCGGCCGCCCGGGCGCCCTGGGAGCCGAGCATGAGCAGGAAGGCGAGCATCATCGTTCTCATTTGACGACCCCGACGCGCCCCGTCTTATGGATGTCGGACTGTCCGCTTTTCTTGGCGGTGATGACGTAGCGATATACCCCTGAGCCGACGCCCGAGACGTCCCAGGCGTGGTCGTAGGTGTACTGCGCGCCTTTGCCGTTGCCGTCGTCGAAGTTCGTGTCGAGCGAGAAGTTCGAGGACGAGTGGATCTTGCGCCCCGAGACGTCGTAGACGCGCACCTCGACCGAGTCGGCCTGGCCGGTCTGGATGCGGATCGTCACCGGCCCCGAACCCCGGACCGGGTTCGGGAAGGCGTAGGCGTCGCGGAAGGCGAAGGTCGCGTCGGCGGCCAAGGGCGCCAGCGCGGCCGCCGAGACCGTGCCCGAGAAGACCTGATACAGGGAGAAATGCGTGGTTTTGGCCTTGACCGTGCGGGTCTCGGGATCGACGACCGACTCCAGGTCCTCCCATTGCGACTTGCCGCGATTCCAGTAGCGGACCTGCAGATCCGCCTCGTCGATATTCTGGAGCGTGAGCAGTTCCGGGCTGTACGGCAAGGTGAGCGTGACCGGTTTCTCGAACTGCGTGCCGTGCGGGCCGTACTCGACCGGCGGCGAGGCGGTCTTGAGCTTCGCGTCCTCGGCCGCGCGGCGGCGGTTTGAGTCGTCGGCGAGGCTGAACGCCGGCGTGGAAACCGTGACCCGGAGATCCACGGCCACCGCCCCGGCGGGGATGTCGACGGCGGCGAGATCGCGGCGCGACACCGTGCCCCCGTCTTCGGTGTCCACCACGCCGCGCGCGACGTGCTCGTCCTCGGGTTTGGGCGCCGGCACGACGAGCGCGGGCTCGCCCGTGGGCAGGCCGAACTTCTGGACGCGGCCGTTGTTGCGGTCGGCCACGAACAGGCTGCCTTCAGCGTCGAGGGCCAGGCCCATGGGTTTCAGGAGAACGATAGCCCCGCCGGGCGCGGGTGCCGAGTGGTCTTTGATCTTTCCCTTGCTTGCGAAGACGAGGTTCGCGTTGCCCAGGAAGTCGAACTTGAGTATGCGCGAGGTTTTGCGGTCGGAGACCAGCAGGCAGTCGCCGCCGGTGCTGACCGCCACGCCGAAGGGCTGGCCGCGGCTTCCGGGCTTGCCGCCCGTGATCGGGATCGTCAGCAGCAGCTCTCCCGTCGGGCCGAACTTGAGCGCGCGTCCGCCCTTGGGGTCGGCCACGTAAATGCCGCCCGCGGCGTCGACCGCGACGGCGAACGGCTCGCCCAGTCGAGCGCCCTTCTCGTCGCCGTCATCGTCGCCGTCATCGTCGAGCCGGGACGGGACGGGAGGCAGGTCGAATTGAAAGCTGAAGGCGCCCGTCGAGCTGAAGACCTGAACGCGGTGATTGCCGGTATCGGCGACGTAGATGCCGCCGGCCGCGTCGACCGCGACGCCGGCGGGATGCCGGAACCGGCCGAGGCTCAGCAGGACTTGGCCCTCGGCCGAGAGCTTGAGCACGCGGTCGCGGTTGGTGTCGGCCACGTAGATGCCGCCGGCCGCGTCCACGGCCACGCCCGAGGGCTTATTCAGGCGCAAGGTCGTCGTCGATTTCTCATGCTTCCCGTGATCTTCGTCGTCGTTCTTTCGGCCGCCGAAGGAGGCCAGCAAGGCGCCGGTCGATGAGAAGACCGCGATCCGGTCGTTGTTGCGGTCGGCGACGTAGATCTTACCGTCCGCGCCCACGGCCACGCCCTCGGGCATGTTGAACATCTCGTGGTCGCCGAGCAGCATGAGCCGGCCGGGGTCGCCCACGAAGACGTTGAGCGTGACGGCGGCGGCGTTGGCGACCAGGTCGGCGGCGCTCAGGCGCACGGTGTGCCAGCCGGACAGCGCCGTCGCGTCCCAGGTCCCGAGCGTCCCGGAACTCACGGCGAGCGTGCCGGAGCTGATGAATACAAAGCCCGCGGCGGCGTCCTGGCCCGGCGCGAACTCGAGCCGGTAATGTCCGAAGTGCGCGTCGCGCGCCGTGCCGAGCACGGGGAACCTGCCCTTGAGCACGCGGCAGATTCCCGCGCCGCAGGACGCGGGCGAGAGCAAGGCGATCTCGGGCGGCGTCGAGTCGAGGAGCACCGTGCTCGATTTGACGACCTCGGTATTGAGCACGTGGTCGCGCGAGAAGAACTCGATGACCTTGTTCACGTCGGCACCGGCCATGGTGAAGGGCGCGCTAAAGACCGCGAAGGCGGCCGTGCCGGGCGAGATGTCGGATACCCGAAAGGACGTGTCCTTGACGCCCGAGGCGACGTCGTTGACGATCGGATCGACGGGCGCGATGGAGAAAGGCGTGCCCGTGCTGACGAGCAGGACGCTCGGCAGCTGGAACCAAGGCTCGCCGACGACCAAGGAGCTGACGGGAGGCGTGGCGTCGGACTGAACGCTGAGCGTGCGGACCGTCTCGACGTTGGCCACGTTGTCGACGGCCCTATACAGGATCGTGTGGCGGCCTTCGGCGAAGGTCAGCGCCGCGGCATAAACGGCGAACGGTCCGCCGTCGATCGCGACCTCGATCCGGCTCACCCCGGAACCGGGCTGGCCGGTGGGCAAGGTCGGGTCGACGGCCGAGAACGTCACGGGAGTCGCCGGCGTGATGTAGTGAGTCCCGTCCGGCGCCGCATGATAGGGCGCTCCGAAGGCGAACGAAGACACGGGCGGGGCGGCGTCGATCCAGACGTCGGTGCTGCGCAGGAGCTCCAGGTTGTGGACGTTGTCCTGGCTATGGTAGCCGAGACGGTGCGCGCCCTCGGAGAGGCCGAAGGTGGAGACGAAGGTCTGGAAAGGGCCGTCGCCGTCTTGATAGCGCGTGAACGCCAGGCCCGAGGCCACGCCTCCGGCCACGGGGTCGAAGGCAGGCAGGGCCAAGCGGGTATCGGAGGAGGCGTAGAAGGTCGCGGCGTCGGGCCCGGGGAAGCGGTAGCCGCCCACGACCGCCAGCGACGTCCGCGGGGCCGTGGCGTCGACCAGCGCCGTCGTGCTGAGCGGGACCTCCAGGTTCTGGACGTGATCCTGGCTCTGATAGCCCAGGTGATGGACGCCCTCGGCGAGGGTGAATGGGGCGGCGAAGAGCTGGAACGGCCCGCCGTTGTCCTGCCGGCGCGTGAAGGCCGCGCCGGAGGCCACGTCCTTGACGAGGGGATCGACGGCCGGCAGCGAGTACAGCGTGTCGGCCGACGCGAAGAAGCTGAGCGCGTCGGGGCCTTGGAACTGATGGCCTCCCGACAGGGCCAAGGACGTCAACGGCGCCGTGGCGTCGGACCGGATGTCGAGCGCCCTCGTCGCCTCGACGTTGGCGACGCCGTCGATGGAGCGGTACAGGACGGTATGCCTGCCCTCCGCGAACGTCAGGGAGCTCGTGTAGGCCGCGAAGGGTCCGCCGTCCACGGCGATCTCGACGCGGCTGACGCCCGAGCCGGGTTGGCCCGTCGGCAAGGCCGGGTCATTCGCCGAGAACGTCACGGGAGTCGCCGGCGTGACGTAGTGAGTCCCGTCCGGCGCCTCGTGATAGGGCGCTCCGAAGGCGAACGAGGACACGGGCGGGGTGGCGTCGATCCAGACGTTGGTGCTGCGCGGGACCTCCAGGTTCTCGACGTTGTCCGAGCTCTGATAGGCGAGTCCGTGCGCGCCCTCGGCGAGCGCCAGGCCGGAGAGGTACGTCTGGAACGCGCCCGCGTCGTCCTGCCAGCGCGTGAAGGCCACGCCCGAGGCCGCGCCGTTCACCGAGGGGTCGATCGAGACGAGGACGATTTTCGTGTCCGAGGAGGCGTAGAAGGTGGCGGCGTCGGGGCCCGCGAGCTGCCGTCCTCCAGCGATCAGCAGGCTCGTCTGCGGGGGCGTCGCGTCGAGCGCCACCGTGGAGACCTTCGGCGTCTCGGCGTTGCCCACGTTGTCGGCGGCGAACCAGCTCACGGTCCTCAAGCCGTCGCCGGGCGCGAGCGTGAAGGTCGCGCCGTAGAGCGTGAACGGGGCCGCGTCCACGCGCGCGGAGACCGCGCTCACGCCCGAGGCGACCTCCTGGACGGTCGGATCCTCCGAGGCGAGAGCAAAGGCGGCGGCGGACCCGACGAACAGCGTCCCGTCGGGCGCGGCGTAGCGCGGCGCGCCGATCGAGAGGGTCGTGACCGGCGGCGTCGCGTCGAGCAGGACGGTCGCGCTCACGACTTGCTCGGCGTTGAGCACGTTGTCGCGGCTGTAGAAGGAGACCACGCGCGCGCCGTCCGCGCCGGCCAGCGTGAAGGTGGCCGGTGCGAGCGTGAAGACGCTCGTGGAGACCGCGAGGAAGGTGTCCTTGAGGCCGGAGGCCGTGCCGCTTGAGACCGGGTCCAGGGCGGCAAGGCTCAGCACGGTCGCCGGGCCGATCACCGTGCCCGAGGACTGCGAGACCATGGGCGTAGAGATATCAAGTTGGGTCACGGGCGGCGTCAGGTCCACGGCGACCGACGTGCCGGCAAGGAGTTCGGCGTTGTCCACCAGGTCCAGGCTGAACCATGCCAGGACGTGCGCGCCCTCCGTGGAAATAGTCATCGTCGAGGCCGCCGTCGCGAAGGGCGCCTCATCGAGGGACAGCAAAGTCCGCGCCGTCCCGACGCCCAGGCCGTCGCCCGCCGCGGCCAAGTCGTCGGCCGCGGAGAACAGGATCGGGGTGGTCGAGCTCAGATAGAGGCTCGCGCCGGCGAACTTGGGCTCTCCGAAGGCGACGGCGGTGCGCGCCGGCAGGCCGTCCACGGCGACCTGCGTGCTCCGCGCGACCTCCGCGTTGCCCAAGACGTCGACGCTGTAGAATTGGATCGTGTGCGTGCCGAGAGCCACGAGCGTGAAGGTCCCGGTATAGGCCGAGAAGCTGCTCGAGTCGACGGCGAAGAAGGTCCGCGCCACGCCCAGTCCCACGCCGTCGCCTTCCACGGCCTTGTCGTCGAAGGCCATGAAGCCAAGCGGCGTCGAGGTGGCGATATAGACCGGCGAGTCGCCGTGACGCGGCGAACCCGGCGCGAAGGCCGTGCGCGGCGGCAGGTTGTCCACGGGCGTGGTCCGGACCGCGCCCAGGTCCGCGTAGGCCGTCTCGACCAGGATCCGGTTGCGGGCCTTGACCCGGCCGTAGAACTCGGTCCCCGGCGGCAGGCCCGCGAAAGTGAAGCCGGAGGAGGCCGTCCAGCCGCCGGCGGCGAAGACGGGCGCGCGGGACGCTGAGGTGGAGAGCTCGCTGTAGAACTCCGTGTCGGGCGGATTGCCGTCCGTCGTCCACCGCGCCGTGACGCTGTCGGTCGTGATGGCGATGAAGGCCGGGCTGGTCGTGCCCGGGAGGAGGGCCGACGTGGTCACGGTGGCGATGGTCACGGCCGGCGTGAGGGCCGAGGAGCCGTTTTTCTCCAGGGAGGAGACGAAATAGGTCTTGTTCGCGTCCAGCCCGGCGTAGGCGATCGAGGACAGGTCCGAGGTAAAAGGGGCGGCGTCCAGGACGAGGCCGGGGCCCGAGGAGAGCTGGAGCTGGTAGAGCGTGCCGGGGGCGTTGGCGCTCGTGTCCCAGGCGAGGGCGAAGGACGTGGCGCCCAGTTCCAGCACCCGGACGTCGCGCGGCGGATAGGCGAAGGTCCGGGCCGCGGCGCGATTGGACGCCGCCGAGAACTGCCCGCCCGAGTCGGCGGCGTACACGGTCACGTGGTAGGTCGCGTTGCCCGTCAGCCCCGTCAGGCGATAGGACTGAACCGAACCCGGACTGGTCGAGGTCGTGAAATTGACCAAGGCCGCCTGGACGCTGGGCGCTGCGATAGGGTCCGTCGTCGCGAAGACCGCGTAGCGCCCGCCGAAGATGGCGCCGGAACCGCCGTCCTCGCCGGGGGCCGTCCAGGTCAGTTCCAAGGCCCCCTGGCCGTACGGCGAGGCGGCGAGGTCCGTGATCACGCTCGGCGGCACGTCGAGCGCCGTCGCGTTGAAGGCCATCGCGTAGTCCGCCGGCGCCTCGCCCGTGTAGTCCAGGACGTGCAGGAAATAAGAGTACGCGAGCGCGTCCTTGTCGAAATGGCGGGAGACCCAGGCGTTGCGCGCGTTGACGACCTTCCCGTCCGCCCGCGTGACCGAGACCAGGGGTGCCGCCGCGCCGCTCGCCAGCGGCACGGAAGAGTGCACCCAGGTCCCCGTGGCGACGGGCGACAAGAACCGGTAGTTCAGCACCGAGCTCGTGCCGGAGGGCGTCCCGACGAGCTGCCCGGGGACCTCGACGATCGGCGTCAGGCCCGGGCGGTCGGACTCCATGAGAAACTCTGGTCTAGGCTCGATTCCCAAGCGGAAGTCCGCTTCCAGCTGCTCGCGGGGCGTCGTCACGTTGACGAGAAAGTCGAACTGGGCGTCGCGTCCCGGCAGATCCACAAGAACGTCCTTCACCAGCGTATAGGTCGTCGCCGACTGGATCAGCGAGGTCAGGGCGCCGCCGAGCTCGGCCGCGTGCGTGAAGGTCGAGGTGAACTCCGTGAAGCGGCCGGACAGGGAAGAGACCATGCTCCACGCGGCCAAGCTGGCGCCGCCGGGAGGGATGTCGCCGAAATTAATGAGAAAGGTGTTCTCGGGCAGGGCTTTGGAGCCCACCCAGGTGCCGAGGAGCGAGAAGTCGACGGCGAGGCTCTGCTCGTTCTCGACGATCTTGGGCTGTCCGGACTCGACCGTGAACTTCTTCGCCAGCCCGGCGCCCACGTTTGACACGCGCAGGCCCAGCGGGAACGGCTGCGTGGACTCGACGACCTGCGTCAGGGGCTCGTCTCCGAACACCTCGAAGGGCAGAACATACTCGAGCTGCAGCAGGGGCTGGGGCTTGACGGTGATCGCGACGGGGAACGTGGTCACGACGCGGGGCACGCCGCCGGTGTGGAAGGTCATGCGCGCCTGGGCGGTATAGCGCACTCCGACAGGGTCCGTTCCCCCCGCTCCCGCCGTGGGCACGATGAGCCAGCTCGCCTTGGCGGTCCCGGCCGCCTGCACGGTGCCGGTGCCGTCCACGCCGGCCACGCCCTCGAGCGAGGTCACGGCCACGAAAAAGCGGTCGGTCGTCGCCTGGCCTTGCGCGTCGAGGATGAGGACGTCGACGCGCAGGTCGGACAGGGGCAGGTCGCCGAGGTTGTTCGTCAAGGACAGGCGCGCGGTGAATCCCTCTCGCTCCAGCGCCGCCTCCTGGCCCAGCTCGAGCTTGGCCGCCGCGCAGATCGCCTGGCCCAGAACCTCGGGGGCGCACACGGCCGAAGAGAGGGCCAGGAGCGAAGCTCCCACCCATACCCGCGCCGTCGCCAGGTTAGTGCGTTTCATGTGACCTCAGCGTCCACCGACCTCTAACGGATGCCCGGACGCCGTCCATACGGCCATGCCGCCCGCCACGGCGTGGGCGAAGCGGCCTTCCTGCGTCAGGATCTCCACGGCCTTCTTCCAGCGCGCCGGTACACGGTCCACGACCAGCACTTCGCCGGCAAGCTGATCGACGCCTTCCGCGAGCTTCTCTAAAGGAATGTTCAACGCTCCCGGGATGTGTCCAGCCTGGAATTCCGTCGGCGGCCGAACGTCCAGGACTTGAATGCGTCCGAGGAACTTTCGAGCCTCGCTGGCCGGCACTTCTTTTCCCTTTAACAGTTCTACGCCAACGGGGACCTTCGGGCGAGCCGCACGAACGACCGGGTAGCCCTTCAGCTCCCACTCGGAGATGCCGCCGAGGAGAACGCGCACGTCTTTGTAGCCCATCCGGGTTAAGATGATTGCAGCATCGTTGCTCAGGGAGCAGCCGACGCCAGAGCAATGAGCGACAAGCGGCTGATCTTTTGGGAAATTCACCTTGTCCAGCTTTTCATAGGGCGCTGAAAGAGCTCCTTCGATGTGCGCGAGTTGATAGGCCGCGGCGGACCTTACGTCCAGAATCGTCGGCGCTTTTCCGGCTATCTGGGAATTCCGCAGATCCTCGCACCTGATGGATAGGTTCTCCGCAGCTCCTGTGAACGACGTGCAGAGGAAGAGAATCCCCGTGATGAACGATAAAATTCGTTTTAAGTTCATTGCGGCGTTAGGCTTCTTAGCTAAATAAAGATCGGTTTCCGGCCGCCTATCCATCAGAGTGAAATCGCCTTTCAGCAAAGTAGCTGCTTGTGTTTGAATTAATCGGGCGAGTCGTCGAAATTTCTTAAGGACCGGCCCTCTTTTCACAATCGAAAGATGGTCTAGTTCATAAACCGAATTGCTTGCCTTGTCGGCAAGCTCTTCAACTCCAATCCAATGCTCTTGCCAGTGATCCCCCAATAGGACCGCATCCTGTGGCATTTTCCCCTTCGCCAATCGGGCAATGTCCACATCTGCGATGGTGTCTCTCGGACTGTATTGAACGACTATGCCCGTTGTTGAATTCATGTAAGTCAAAAGGAAGCCGTATTGGCTCAGCTTAATTCGGGGCTTCTCAAACCCATCTCTGCGTTCCAAAAAGGAAAACACTTGCGTGACGTCAAGAGGCGAAACTTCCACATTTCGGTTCATGGCAGGTTTGATGTAAGCGAACTCATAATTCGGGATCGCTTGAATCTTCGTTGAGCATCTTGTCCGCTTCTTGTTCCATTAAGGCATCAAGCTTCTTCATCGTAGAACGAACCCGTTCCCGGCTGAATAAATCGGCGATTTTGGAGTAGTGCTCGATTAAGAACTGCACGCTTTCTTCTATGGGTAATGCCTTTTCGTCCTTTTCGTTCAGGATAAGCATGCGAACGATAGATATGCGTACGCGGTCCGAAATCCCAGCTGCGTCGCCAATGGACAACGAATACGCATACGCATCCATTGATGCCTCGACCTGCAGCGCATTGTTGCGGAGTATTATCCCCACATACATCGGATGCTTTGGCTCATCCACAACTTGAAATGCGAAATGCGACTCTAAGGGCGCACAGGCTTGTTTGATTCTCTCGAGGATGTTTTCAGATGACATTATTGTCTCACCATCAAAGGCCAGCCGTATCATTCGTCGTTCCTGCGAGCCTTATGGTTGAGTGCATCTATCTCCACGAATATCGAAAGGTTGCCCTGCAGAACATCCTCCGCATAAGCCCTCAAGGCGGCAGCATAATATTCAAGTTGTGTCTCAATATTGAGCTGACCGAGTGGAAGGTCCGGTATCCCCTCGATCAGAGGCTGTATCTTCCCGGTTTTTGCCTCTAACACATTTTCAATCAAAAAACTCTGGGCCCCATCCTTTCGATCCGGCTGGTTACTCTGGATATGGACGCTGACCTCATTCATTTGGCAATCGGTGATCTTTATCTCAACAGAGTCGCCTCGAAAGAGCATTGTGTCAGAGTCGTCACTATCTAACTTGAAAGAATAATCGTCCACTAGGAAGCCAAAGTAACGGCCGCAAAGTTCGCGAAACTGGCTTTCCATTTTATAGCACCATCACATCGTCTATTCTGCTCGCTATCGGCATTTTTATATTCGATTGGCTCATGCTCTCTGGCCTCGCTGTATCACGCCGACGAAGCCCTCGACCACATCTCCAAGATTCCGAATCTGCAACTCCGAGACGGAGGTCGGCGTTAGATGAGGAAAACGACGTTCCAGTTTCCGGAGCAGATGAAGCATTAGGCCCTTAGCAACTCCATCCGCAGAATGTAGCCCATACAACTGCGGGAAGAGAATTGGGACCGTCAAGACATCTCCGAACGTGTCCTGAGGACGAAGCACTCCCTCAGGTACTGCGAAAAATTGTGCAGCTGTCTTATAAATCAACAGAATAAGATCAGACCGCTCGCTTTCGTTCGGGTAGTAGGTGGCAATAAATTGTTCGGGAGCTAGCGTGGTGCGACCAGGCAACCGCTTGTAATACGTCGCCTTACGGTAAGCATGATGCCCGTACACGATCGAGATAAGCACGAGTGTTAGACTAGTGCTTGCTGCGATAACTATGAATTCAAATTTCATTTGTTCCTCAGCGGCTGTTTGTTGATAGGACTTGCACTTTGAATGATCGCAGTGGTCACCGTTGTGGTCATATCCGCAGCCGAAGTGACTGCGCCGACGACGCCTGGATTCGACCATTTCTCCAAGTTCTTTGCCGTGCCCGTCGGCCCAAAGTCACCCATCACTTGAACATTTTTCCAAGTCCGTATTGCGCCCATCGCCTTTAGTGCAGTTGCTCCGGTGGCCAAGTCGATGGAAAGATCCACAATGGCCGCGCCGTTCTGTGCGTTTTGGTTGTTAGGGAAGGCCTGATTCGCGACACAGCCTAGCAGAGAATTCGGACCATACTCTCCAGTCTGCTCACCGATATACAAGTTTTTCGCACTGAGAACGACTCCAGCTAATCCTCTAACAAAGATATAGGCGCCAAGTACCCCGACCGCGGGACCTGCTATCGGTGCGAGGCTGATAATACCGATTGCTCCCACCACAGAGATGGCATTCGCTGGAAGTGCTACTTGGTTCTGAAACTTTTGCATCCGCCTGTTTTCAGAGTCAGTCAAAAAACCGAGCGGGTCGATTCGATTGATAGGGGAGTTGTTCATCGCTATGTAAGCGTTGTCTCCGCGAACGAAGGGGAAGACCGGATCTTCAGAAATAAATCTGCCTTCATCGGGCTGATAGTAACGCGCGCGCATATGATATAGACCCGCGTCGGCATCATACTCCGCGCCGAACTGGGCGTAGGGGAGATGCCTCGGATAGGCGCCACTCTGATGTTCAGTTATATGCGGCTTCCCAAAGGCGAGGTAATCGACACGCGCAACCACGGTGCCGTCCCCATCCGTTATCGCCTCTATCGAGTTCAGTGCCCCTGAATGCCAGAATGTTTCCGAACCCGCGGCAAGGGTGAAGATGGATAGATGTTCGTCAAATACCGGACCGTGAGTGACAATATCTGTCAATTGATTCGTCCCGCTTGCCACGCCTAAGACGTCAAGCGCATCGTAGATGTATCTCGTCGTGACTGTTTCTGTGCCCCTCGATACAACTCTCTCAATTTTGCGCCCAAGGGCGTCGTACTTATAGAGGATCGTCCCTTGAGGACTATCCACTCCCGTCAACTGGTTCGAATGGTCGAATGAGTACTGCCATTGCTCGGCCGTTATCTGATTCGTCTTGCTAATGAGATTCCCGTTCGAATCATGGACATATGTGAACTTGGAGTCGGCAAGCAACCTATTGGCTTGGTCATAGCTGTAACCATTCTTCTGTGCATCGGCCAATCGATTTCCGACGGAGTCGTAGCTGAATGCCTCGCTCAGTGCCGGCAGGCCGCTCGTGCTCGGATGGTCCACTCCCGTAAGTCTGTGCAAGGCGTCGTACCCATAAGCATGCGTGCCAGCGTAATCACGCATCGTCAGCCTGTTGCCTGTGCTGTCATAGGTGTAAACGGATGAACTCGTCACGACTAAGTCGATTTGCCTTCTATTGACAATGCTGAGAATATGGCCGACTCCGTCGTATGAATAAAGGGTTTCTATCCCATTCGGGTATACGAGCCGCGTTCTTCGGTTCAGGGAGTCGTACTCGAACGCGAATGTCTGATTCTGAGGATTTGTAATGCTCGTCAATCTGTTCAGACTGTCATACACATAGCTCCATGCCAACGAGATTGGATTAGCAGCGAGCACCATCCTCGTCCGATTTCCATTGGGGTCATACTCATAGTCGATCTGACTGGAAAGGTTTGATGTCTTGTTTGTTTGAATCACCCGCGTCGGTCGGCTCAGTGGGTCATAATTGATCTGGACCACACTGTCGCCGTCTTCCGCCTTGGAAAGATTGCCAGTGGAATCGTATTCATAGACGACTGGGTCGCCAGGAATAGATTTGCGAGTCAGGCGACCCAGGCTGTCATATTCAAAATCAACTGTGGTCCCATCCGGCTTGGTTACCTGCGTGATTTCATTCGCATCATTGTATCGCAAGCTTCTTGATTGATTTAGGGCATTAACAATCGAAGTGAGTCGGCCGCGAGCGTCGTATTCATAGTCAGTGACCTGATTCTTGGCATCATATTGCCTATCGAGCAATCGCCCAGAAGCCAATGAACCGCTGACGTAGTCAAAACGTGCGGATCCATTCAATGCGTCATTGACGCGAGTGACGTTTCCGTCACTGTCATACTCGAAGTCGGTGGGTCTGTTGGCGCTGTCGAGTATCCTGGACACTCGGCCCATAGGGTCATACGTGATCTGGGAAGTGTGGTTCAGAGCGTCGGTGATGTTGGTCGCATAGCCGGCAGCGTTGCGTCCGATGATCACGCTTTTATTATGCGGGTCTGTAATCGCAATAGCGAGGCCGGAGGCGTCGTAATTGATTGTGACAGCGTTGCTGATCGCGTTTTCCCCGCGAATGAGGTTTCCCTCTGTGTCATAAAAGAATTTCTCTTGATTGGCTTTTGCATCGGAAATCTGCGTAAGTCTGTTGTGAGCAGGTTCATAGACCAACGTTTTGCTGAATCCGAGCGCGTCAGTTATCCGAGTTGGATTGTTCTTAGAATCGTAGACAACGGTCGTAGTACGACCTGCCCGATCAGTTATTTGAGCAGGATTGCGATTCCCGTCATAGACGACTTTCGTGAAGCCTCCAGCGGCGTCTATAACGTCGGTGCTGTGAGTCCTGCCTCCCAAATTCTCCCACGTTCGCGTCTCACTGCTCCCCAAGGGACCGGTTACAATCGTCTTGCCGCCCTCGATAAGCTCGTCGATTGTGTGGCTGAATGAGTAGTTGCCTAACGGGCCGTTCTCGCTCAGAGTCAGGAGTCGCTGCGAGAAGAACCACTGGGCGAAACGATCCGTATTAACGACGTAGCTGCTGCCGATAGGGATTAGGGCGGTGAAATAGGCCTTGTCCGCGGGAGGAGTGGCGCGGCCTATGGTTATGGGAGCCGCACCGAAGCCCGCATCGCCGACAGCGAAGCTCCCGGTACCGCCTCCTGAAGCCTGGACCGCTTGGAACATCGGCATCTGGGGATAATCCACCACTTTATTCGCCGGTCCGTAGGTGAAGCTCGTGACATGACCATTTGGCGAGGTCACGGAGGTCATGAGACTCACCGAATTATAAGCCCCAAAAATGCCGTTGGCGAATCCGTTCGCGTCCAAGTCCGGAATCTCGTAGGAGCTATAGCCATAGCTCGTATTACCCTTCGGCCCAGAGGCAGACGACAGCTGCCCCTGCCCGTTGTACCCGTAGGTGACGACTCGTCCCGCAAGATCGGTCACTGACTGAAGCTTCCCGCCGGAATTCGCGAGCGTGTAAAGAACCCGATTATCAGGGTCCCGGACCGTGGTAAGGCCGGAGCCGTCATAACCGAGCGTCACGGTGTTGCCGTTTCGGTCCTGAATGGTATCGAGTCGCCCCCCCGCGCTGAAGCGATACACGGTCTTGTCCGGCATGGTCCAGGTGTAGCCGCTGGCCGTCGCCGTGTCCAAAACGAGCGTCGAAGGCTCCCCCACCGGCGCGGCGAACTGCCCGTTGCCCGTATGCCGGAAGAGCAGGCGGCGCCCGGAAGGCGTGCGCAGCTCGGCATAGTCCTCAGCCTTGATCCCGAAAGGTCCGACGCCGGCATCGGCCCGCATCAGCGCGCCGCCGGTGCTGGTGAATTCCACAGAGGCCGTGTTCAGGAGATCTCGCCGCGGGAAATAGATCACGCCCACCGGGAACATCGAAACCCGCGCGGCGAAGCTGTGCGTCCAGCCCTTACCCAGCGCGGTGACATCGAAGTCCTCGCTGTCGTAGACGCGGGTGAAGTCGAGCGAGCCGCCGAACTTGGGCACCGAGAGCGAAAGATCCGACTCCGGCACGCGCGGGTCCCCGCCGGGGTTCGAGTAGCTCCCGATCTGATCGCAGTTGTTGCACTCGGAGGGATACTTGATCTTCGGAGAGCGGCAGACCTGCGCGCCGCCCGAGGGAGGAGGCGGCTGGGGCATCGCGAAGCTGATATAGCTCGCCGGAACGGAGAGGCTTATCCCGCTGCCCCCGCCGCTGGTTTGAGGAGTGCTGCTGAAGCCCCCCCCGCTTCCGCCGCCGACGCCCACCGTGGGAAGATTGAAGCAGGTGCCCGCCGTGATCTTCACCGTCGGCAGAGCTTTTTCAGCCTCGATGCCGCAGGCCGCGATGTAGCGGTAGTCCACGCCGATGTCCAGCGGATGGCAGGAGGCATGGATGAGGCCGATGCGGAAAGGCACGGTCACCTTCTGCCCGGGCCGGAGCTCCGGGATCGTGTCGAACGGAAAGTCCACGGTGACGGCGGGATCGATGATATTCGGCCTGACCCTGACGTTCGTGGCCGTGATGAGGCCCTTGTTCTCGAAGGTGAGCTGGGCGTCGGCGCTTTGTCCGCCCTCGAGCGCGAAGTTGAGCACCGCCGGCTCGACCGAGACGACGGGTGCCGGCACGTCGGTCTTGAAGGTGATGCCGAGCGTGATGTCGTACTTGTCCTGGATGGTCGTGGGCTCCACCGTCCACTCGTAGGTGATCACATTCGTCGGAAGGATGATCTCTTTGGCGAGGGTGACGCCCGGCTCGATGAGCTCCGTGCCGGTCCGATCTTCATAGCCTGAGGCTCGGACGGTGTAGGAGTAGCGGCCCTGCGGGACGCTGAGCACCCGCGCGAGACCGTTGGAGTCCGCCGTCGCGCGGAAGGAGAGGCCCGCCACGTCGAGGCTGACTAAGGTCGCCTCCGCTCCCGGGATGGAAACGCCGACGCCGAAGGCGTTGCGGGGCTTGTCCGCGTCGATGACGGTGTAGGCGACGTTGCCCTGTCCGGACGCCGTGACGGTGATCAGGGTGTTGAGCGGCACGGACGCCGCGTTGAGCGCGCTGACCGTGACGAGCGGGTTCGACGCGTAGGCCTGGCTCGGAAGGCCCGTCGGCGGCTCGAGCACGATCGCGACCAGCTTCTCGCCGCCGGGCGGGATGTCTCCGAGCGAGGTCGGGCCGTCGATGCGCGCCCAGGAAAGCGCCGGCGCGGAGAGCGTCACGCCCTGCCAGTCGCGGTTGCCGAGGTTTTTGAGGCGGGTCTCCAGACGCCGGACCTGGCCCGCGCGCACGCCCACGTTGAACGCCTGGGGGACGGCGCTTGGAACGGGAAGCGCCGCCGCGACATCGACATTGACCGGCAACTCGCGGATGAAGCCGTGGGACTCGGTCACCCGCACCGCGAAGCGCGAGCGGCCCAAAGCCGAGGCACCCGTCGCCGAGCCGGTGAAGGAGAGGCTGGCGCTTTGCCCCGCGTCGAGCGCTGCGGGCAAGGAGGCCGCGTCGAGCGTCAGCGAGGCGCCCGAGAGGACCGCGGAGGAGATGACCGACGCGGAGAGCCCCTCGATCCGGGTCTGGCCGGAGTTGGTGAGGTTCACGCGGAAGGGCGTCGCTGAGTTCTGCGTGAGGCGGGTCGTGAAGTCGGAGAACTGGAAGGCGAGGCCCACGACCGTGAAGCTCGACTGCGGCGCGCGGTCGACCACCGAGGGGTGCGCCGCCCAGAGTGTGTAGGCGCCCGCCTCGGACGGCGCGGGCGCGAAGGTGAGCTGGTAGTGGCCGGTCTCATCGGTGCGGGTGCTCGCCAGACGCTCGAAGCCGCGCAGGGAGACGCCGATCTGGACCGTGGCGCCCGGGACCAAGCCATCTTCCTGATCGAGCGCCTCGCCGACGAGGAGGATGGTGGAGGCCTGGTCGTAGAGCGGCTGCTGGGCACGGACCGCCGCGCGATAGGGCGGAGCCGAAACGCCGGAGAGCGTCTTGACCGTTTCGAAGGAGCGCGGACCCTGCACCCCGCCCGAGACCAGGTTCGTGAACACGCGGTCGACCCGCGCGCGGATCTGCGCGGTGACGCCCACGGAATCCGGCACGAAGACGGCGACGGGGTCGAGCATGACGCTTGAGCCGCCCGGCACCGCGACGAACCAGCCGGAGGGCGAGGCGGCGGCGCCGTTGCCGGTCTGGCTCAGGCGCGAGGTGGAGAGGACCGTGCCCTCGGGCGTGCGCAGCTCGACGAGCAGGTCGCTCGGCACGGCGCTGAGGACCTGCAGGGGTGCGGAGCCCTGATTGTTGACCTTGACCTGGACATTGGCGTTCGCCCCGCGCACCAAGGCGCCGGAGAACACCTCCAGGATCGGCTCGCGCGGGTCGCGCGCGGCGACGGGGAAGGTGCGGCGCATGGTCGCGGAGGCGCCCGGCTCGACCGGCAGGGAGACGGTCGCGCGCACGGCGGCCGCGCCGGACAAGCTCAGCGGCGTGATGAGGACGCCCTCGCTCGTCAGTTGGCCGCCGGCCGGGACGGTCACGGACGGGGCGGAGCCGGACGTGGAAGGAACGCCGTTGGACAGGATAGTCAGGCTCGTCGGCCCGAGCAGCTTGGAGGAGGCGGAGGAATTGGCGAGGCGCACGCGCACGCTGTCGAAGAACCCGCGCGTCAGGTACGCGGCGCCGCCGTCGACCGAGCCGAAGGACTCGAGCACGACCGTCGCCGCGGGGATGGTGGCCTTGGCGCGCGCGCCCTCCTGGCCGGCGGCGTCCACCGCCGCGACTTCGTAAAGGCGGGCCGAGCCCAATACGAAGGCCGGATCGGACAGGAGCGCCTGGGAGAGCAGGCCCTGGTGCAGAGGAACGCCGTCGCGGTAGACGCGATAGCCCGCGACGTCGGCGGCGGGGTTCTGCCAGGTGAGCGTAGCCCCCAGTCCTTCCTCGATGGCGACGCTGAAGCCCGGCGGGGCGGAGGGCGGCAGGTCGAGCGTGAAGGTGGTCGTAGACGAGGCCACGTTGCCCGCCAGGTCGCGGGCGGTCACGACCAAGGAGTAGGCGCCGTCGGCGGAGACCGGCGTGCCAGCCGCGTAGGCCGCGCCGTTGAGCGTGAGGACCACCGCGCCCAGGCGCGGGTCGGTGACGGCGACGACCGGGATCACGGCCTGCTGATAGGCCTGGCCGGAGACGACGCCGGCGACGGAGATGGCGGGAGAGGAGCGGTCGAGGGTGAAGTGAACCGTCACGGTCGAGGAGATGGCGGCCAGGTTGGCGGCCGTGACCTGCAAGGTGTAGTCCCCCTCGCCGGAGACCGCGGAGCCCGAGACGAAGGAAGCGCCGTTGAGCAGCGCGGCGACGGAGCCCTCGTCGAGGGCCGGGTCCGAGGCGGAGTAGACGGGGAACACCGGCGCGTTGTACAGGCCGCCTTCCGCGACGCCCGTGACCGAGATGACGGGCGGGGCGCGGTCGAAGAACACGGTGGCGACCGAGGCCGAGGCCGAGACGTTGCCCGCGGCGTCGAGCGCCTCGATCGCGTAGTAAATGAGGCCGTTCTGCGGCGGCGTGTCCACGTACGGCGGCGAGACGACCACGAAGGGGGCCAAGGCGTAGCTCGCCGCGGCGTAGGTGGCGCGGCGCACCCGGTAGGTCTCCCCCGCCACGGTCGACCAGGAAACCTCGGCGCGACCGAAAGCGTTGATCGTCGCGGTGGACCCGGCCGGAGCCGAGGGAAGCGTCGCGTCGGAGAGGGCCCCGGCGGGGTTGGAGCGCGCGCTCTCGTTGCCGGCGGCGTCGAAAGAGGACGTCTCGTAGGTGTAGGCGCCTTCGGCGGGCGGCAGGTCGTCGAGATGGCCGGTCTGATCGCCCGACGGGGCCACGGTCCCCGGCAAGGCGGCGCTGTCGCGGTAGACGCGGTAGGCGGCGGCCGCCTCGCCGATGGGGCCGCTCCAGCTCAGGCGGATCACGCCGGCCGGGCGTGAGACGGCGCCCAGGGACAACGGCGGGCCGGTGGGCGTCGTGTCGATGGCGAAGCTGCCGCCCGAGGAGAGCGTCGTCCCCGCGTTGCCCAGGGCGTCGGCCGCGGAGTAATGGAACACCGCCGTCCCGTCCGCGCCGGAGGGCACCGCGAACGTCGAGACCCAGGTGGTCCCCGCGCCTTCGAGTGCCACCGTCACGGTCGTCCCGGCCGCGGTGACGAAGGTCAGGGAGGGCGTCGAGACGACCGGCTCGTCGAGGACGAGCGCCAGGTCCGCCTCGCCCGCCTTGAGCGGCGGGAACGGGTACAAGGTCACGGCGCCGACTGGCCCGCGGTTGTCCACGAAAAGGGTCCGCCCCGAGGTGATGGTCGTGCCGGCGTTGCCGGCGAAGTCCGTACCTTGGAACTGGAAGACGGCGGGGCCGTAGGGCGTGGCGCCCGTGACCGTCAGCGTGCCAGTCCAGACGGTCGGGCTCGAGGCGGACAGCGAGACGGCGGAGGGTCCGGCTCCATTGGCGACGAAGAGGAGGATCGGCACCGAGGCCAGGGGCTTGGTCAAGGTCAACGTGAGTGGGTGCGCGCCGGGCCCCACGGTCCCGGTGCCAAGCGCGATCGCGGCGGAGGGTGCTGCGCGGTCGGACAGGGCCGAGGAGACCTCGGAGAGGGCGCTCTCGTTGCCGCTCGAGTCAAGCGAGGTCCCGCCGTAGTAGTAGACGCCGTCCGAGGCGGGCGTGTCGTCGAGCTCGGTCGCGGTCAAGCCGGAGGCGATCCTCAGGCCCGCGCCGGGCGTCACGCCCGGGGACAGGGCGACCGCGCTTGGCGAGCGGTAGAGGCGGTAAGAGACCGGGGCCTTGCCCCCGGGAACGTCCCAGCTCAGGTGGATCTTGCCCGCGGCGCGCGTCTCGGCGGAGAAGCCGGCGGGAGGATTCGGCGGGGCGAGGTTGTAGAAGACGGTGCGCGAGGCGCTGGGGCTGCTCTGGCCCTTGGCGTCGGTCGCGACGACGGTGATTTGGTAGTCCCCCTCGACGGGCAGGACGGCTTGGGCGGAGAAAGAACCCGAGGGCGCGTACGCCGAGCCGGAAGGTACGCCGTTGACCCGGACCTGCGCCGTGGTGCCGGGCTCGACCGAGCCGGTCACCGTCACGGTGGCGACGAAGGTCGAGAACCCGCTCGCCGGCGAGGTCACGACCGGGGACGCGGGCGGCGCGTAGTGCAAGGTATAGAAGCCGGGGAGCACGACGGAGTTGCCCGCCGCGTCGGTCGCGCGCAGCTCGACGGTGTGTTCGCCGTCGGCCAGCGGGATCGTGGCCCAGTCGTACTCGTAGGGCGCCGCGGTCCGCGTGGCGACGGCCACGCCGTCGATGGCGAAGACCACGCTCGCGACCCCGGAGAGGTCCGTCGCCGACACCGTGATGCGCGTCGGGCGCGAGACGGTCGCGCCGAGGGGCGGGCTCACGGAGGTGATCAGCGGCGGATCGGTGTCGAGGAACACCGGGTTGGAGAGCGGCGACAGGTTGCCCGCGGCGTCGGTCGAGCGCACCGCGAAGTACAAGGTCTTTGCGGTGTCGGCCGTCACCGTCTGGAGGATCGCGGTCCCGGAGGACTGCACGGCGGGAGCCTGCGAGGCGGGGAGCGCCAGGAAGTTGCCGGCCGTGATCGGATAGGTCGCCAGGCGCACGAGGTAACCCGCCACGCCCGAGAGCGCGTCCGACGGCGCGGTCCAGAGCAGGTCCAACTCGCCTACGCGCACGTCGCCGATACGCAGGTCGGTCACGCCCGTGGGCGCGGTCTTGTCGAGCGTGAAGGTCGAGGTCGCCGTGCCGACGTTGCCGGCGAGGTCGGTCGCCGTGAGCGAGACGGCGTTGAGGCCCTCGGACGTGAAGACGAAGGGCGGCGGCTGGTTGGCGCCGTTGCGCACGATGAGGGAGCCGGTGGCGGTGAAGTCGTCGAAGAGGGAGTAGGCGACGGTCGCGTTCGCGTTGAGCAAGGCGCCGTCGGCCGGGAAGGTCACCGCGATCGAAGGCGCGGTCTTGTCGATGGCGAAGCTCACGCTCGCGGAGCTGGCATGGAGGAAGACGTCTTGGGCCTGCACCGCCAGGAAGTAGGTGCCGGGCTCGGTCAAGGTGGTGGTGTAGCCGCAGTCGATCGCGAGGCGGCCGTCCTTGGAGCAGCCGGGCGCGACGTCGCCGCACAGCGAGTTGTTGTAGACGACGTTGCAGGACGTACCACCGATGGCGCACGTCCCGCAGTTCTTGGGATTGCCGCAGCTCGTCGCCCAGACCGAGCTGAAGCTCCGGATCGTCCCTTCCGAGCACGTCAAAGACGCCGTGCCCCCCTCGGAGACGGTCTGGTTCAAGGCCTGGTAGATCGTCGTACTGCTGATGAAAGGCTCCCCGTTGAGGGTCATTGTCGAGACGACCGCGCTGAAGTCGGCGATGACGGCGGCCGGGAGCAGGTCGAAGCGGCTATGCTGGCCGGCCGTCACGCCCGCGAAGGTGATGACGGGCGGATGGACGTCGAACAGGGCGGAGACGGGTCCCGCCGAGTCGCTGCGGTTGCCGATCGCATCCAGGGCCTCGACCCGGTAGAAATAGGTCCCGTCGGCCGTCAGGTCGTCGGCGATCAGAGTGGTCGTGACGCCGGCGCGCAGCGCGGTGAGGCCGGCCGTGGCCGGGAACGCCCAGCTCGAGCGGAACACGGAGTAGGAGGCGGCGGTGCCGGTCGAGGGCGGGCCCCACGAAAGCAGAATCCGGCTTCCGGGCAGGTCCGCGAGCGCCGCGAGGTCCTCGGGAGGCGACGTCGGCGCCCGCAGGGAGACGCCGACGAGGCGGTCCGAGACCGGGCCCTCGTTGCCCGCGGCGTCGCGCGCCGTCACCGCGTAGTAGTAGGAGCCGTCCTCGGGCGGCAGGTCGGAGGCGGAGGTCGTGCCGATGCCGACACGGACGGGGGTCATCGTCGACACCGAGTTGAAGTCCTCGGTGGAGCGGTAGAGGCGGTAGTCCGCGGCGGCCTCGCCGGCGGGCGCCTGCCAGGACAAGGCCACCGTGCCTCCGGCGAGGGAGAAGGCGGACGTCATCGCGGGCGCCCCGGGCGGGGTGCCGTCGACGGTGTAGTAGGCGGACTCGCTCGGCGAGATCTGGTTGCCGGCGAAGTCGGCCGCGCCGGCGAGCCGGAGCGTATAGGCGCCGTCGGCCGCCTCGGCCGGGATCGTCGCGGACGCCTCGTAGGTCGAGTTCGAGGTCCAGGTCCCGGCCATGACCGCGTAGTCCGTGTACGGCGAGGCCTGGCCGTAGGTCGCCGTGGGCAAGGTCTGGGGGTTCATGTCCTTATTGAAGAAGGCCCGCAGGCGGACCGTGACGCCGGGGCGCGCGGGCGTCGGGTCGAGCAAGGTCACGGAGACGACGGTCGGGAGGACGTTGCTGGGCTCGGAGCCTTGGAAGGGAACGTAGTTCACGTTGTCGGTGACCGAGTCGCCGGCGCCGCCGGGGTTGCCGGCATGCGCGGGGCCGGAGGGGCTCCCCCACCAGTTGTACGCGGCTTGGACCGGCCCGAGGCTCGCCGAGACGACGTTGACGCCCCGGCTCGTATTGCCCGAGAGCGAGGAGTTCAGGATCGTCACTTTCGAATTGCTGGCGCGCACGCCGTCGAAGTTGTTCTTGACGTCCGAGTTGAGCACGGTGAGCGAGGCTCCGCTGTTGACGTGGGCGCCGGCGAGGCCGCCTTGGGTAAGGTCGCTGTTGCTGATCGTCGCCGTGGAGTTCGACAGGTCGAAGGTGCCGATGTTGCCCGCCCCGGAGTAGCGCGCGATGACATGGTCGATCGAGCTCACCGCCGACACCGTGAGGAGGCGTATGCCGTGCCAGTCCGACTTCGCCGGCATGGTCGCGGAGCCGTCGTTGTTGGTGTCCCCCCCGAAGGCGTCGTCAAGCAGGCTGGTGAACACGACGGGCTCGGCTTCCGTGCCCGCGACGTTGAAAGTGCCGCCTGAGAAGCGCAGGGCGCCGAGCGTCGCGCCGATGCCCTTGAGCTTGACGACGGCGCCGGGGAGCATGGTCAGGCCGCCGCCGGTGAAGGACACCTCGCCCGAGCGGATCACATACGGGAGCCCCTTCATCCAAGAGCGCTGCTGCGTCAGGTTCCCAGCCGCAACGTCGATGCCGTTGATCGGCGAGCCGGTCGCGTTGAGGATTCCGGCCTGTTCCAGCACGGCCTGCGGATGAATCCGGACGACGCCCGAGACGTTGCTCGTGAAGGCCGCCGTCGTGATCCTCAAAGTCCCGACGGCCGACCCCGCCTCGGCGCCGTAGGTGCCGTTGGACGCGAACGTCGAGCCGTAGACGTAGGCCT
>JAUYSH010000093.1 GCA_030696455.1 Elusimicrobiota bacterium | reverse complement strand
GCCGAAGGCGATAAGCCGTTGCCTACGCCGTGCGCCCGCGAGCCTGACCCGACGGTTCATCGGGGAGGAGGATCGACCCTCGCCGGGGCGTAGGGTCCGCCGCGACAAGGGTTCTTCATGCGTCGCGGACGGACCCGAGAGTGATGTCAATCCGAACGCCCCCGGCGAGGGTCGATCCCCCTCCCCGGCCCGCATCGACGTTAGGCGTGCGTCGGGCTTCCTTGATAAGGGGGAGGGGTAAAAGGTAAAATGAGCGTCGATGAGCAGCCAAACCGCCGTGCATCCCGCTTTGAGCCGGGTTTTGATCGATGAAGCGACCCTCCAGGCCCGGATCAAGGAGCTGGGAGCCGAGATCACGCGCGATTACGCGGGCAAGCGCCTGATGGTCGTGGGGGTGCTGAAGGGCTCGGTCATCTTTTTGGCCGACCTGTTGCGCGCCCTGGGCCCCGAGGTGGACGTCGAGACGGACTTCGTCGCGGTTTCCTCCTACGCGGGGACGGCCTCGACCGGGGCGATCCGCACCTTGCTCGACCTGCGCCAGAGCCCGGAAGGCAAGCATTTGCTCCTCATCGAGGACATCGTGGACACGGGCCTGACCTTGACCTCGCTGACCGAGACCTTGCGCGCCCACCGGCCGAGCTCGCTCGAGGTCTGCACCTTGCTCGACAAGACCGAGTGCCGCAAGACGCCCTTTACGCCGAAATACGTGGGATTTCCGATCCCGAACGAGTTCGTCGTGGGCTTCGGCCTGGATTACGACGAGCGCTATCGGCAGCTTCCTGTCGTAGGAGTGTTGAAATCGAGTGGACAATAAAAATCTGAAGCAGCTCGTGATCTGGGGCATGGGCTTCGTGCTCCTGCTGACGCTGTTCAACAGCGTCAAGACCGTCCCCGTCGAGGCGGAGATCCCGTACTCCGAGTTCAAGGCCCGCCTGCGCGAGGGCACCATCACCCAGGTCCGCATGCGCCCGGACCTCATCAGCGGCGACTACCGCGACAAGAAGGGCCAGACCCAGCATTTCCGGACCTTGCCCCTGCCCGACCCGAAGCTCGTCGAGGACCTCGAGGCGCACAAGGTCTCGAACTTCCAGGGCGAGCGGGACCGCAGCGGCATGTACGCTTTCGCGCTGAACCTCGGCGGCATCCTGCTTTTCTTCTTCCTCTGGTGGTTCTTCGTGATCCGCCAGGTCCAGGTCGGCGGCAAGCAGGCGATGTCCTTCGGCCGCTCCAAGGCCAAGATGGTCGACGAGAAGAAGAAGAAGACCACCTTCGCCGACGTGGCCGGCTGCGAGGAGTCGAAGGAGGAGCTGCGCGAGGTCGTGGACTTCCTGAAGACCCCCGACAAGTACCAGAAGCTGGGCGGCAAGATGCCGCGCGGCGTCCTGCTCTTCGGGCCCCCCGGCACGGGCAAGACCTTGCTCGCGCGCGCGGTCGCCGGCGAGGCCGGCGTGCCCTTCTTCTCCGCCTCCGCCTCCGAGTTCGTCGAGATGTTCGTCGGCGTCGGCGCCTCGCGCGTGCGCGACCTCTTCGACCAGGCCAAGAAGGCCGCTCCCGCCGTCATCTTCATCGACGAGCTCGACGCGGTCGGCCGGGCCCGCTTCGCCGGCATCGGCGGCGGCCACGACGAGCGCGAGCAGACCCTCAACCAACTATTGATCGAGCTCGACGGGTTCGAGCAGAACCAGGGCATCATCCTCATCGCCGCGACCAACCGCCCCGACGTGATCGACACCGCGCTGCTGCGCCCCGGCCGCTTCGACCGTCAGATCAACGTCCCGGTGCCCGACGCGAAGGGCCGCGAGGAGATCCTCAAGGTCCATTCCCAGACCGTGAAGATGGCGGCCGACGCGAACCTCGCGATCGTCGCCCGCCGCACCCCCGGCTTCGCCGGCGCGGACCTCGCCAACGTGATCAACGAGGGCGCCTTGCTCGCCGCGCGCAAGAACAAGGAGGTCGTCGAGCTCGCCGACCTCGAGGAGGCCATCGAACGGGTCATGGCGGGCCCCCAGAAGCGCTCCAACATCATGTCCGAGCGCGAGAAGAAGATCGTCTCCTACCACGAGTGCGGCCACACCCTCGTCGCGAAGATGCTCCCGGGCACCGATCCCGTCCACAAGGTCTCCATCCTCTCGCGAGGCTTCGCGCTCGGCTACACCCTCCAGCTGCCGCTCGAGGATAAATATCTGACCTCGCGCCTCGACATCACCAACCGCCTGGCGATCCTCCTTGGAGGGCGCGCCGCCGAGGAGATCGCCTTCAACGAGATCACGACCGGCGCCGCCGACGACCTGTCCAAGGCCACCGCGTACGCCACGCGCATGGTCACCGAGTTCGGCATGAGCGACGCCGTCGGGCCGCTGTCGCTGAAGAAGCCCGACCAGGAGATGTTCATGGGCCGCGATCTCAACAAAGGCGGGGCATTCTCCGAACGGACCATGCAATTGGTCGACGAGGAAGTGAAGCGGATCGTGACCGAGGCGCAGACCAAGGCCCGCGACATCCTGGCGGCCAACAAGAAGGCGCTTGATACCTTGGCGCAGTCGCTCTTTGACCGAGAGGTTTTGAGCGGCGACGAGGTGGATAATATTTTAGCGGCGGCCAGAGCCTAACGCGTGACCCAGACGATGACCATTCCGACGTCGGTCAATGAAATCGCGAAGCGATTTCATAAGCCGTTGATCATGGGGATCGTCAACTGTACGCCGGACTCGTTCCATGAGGGAAGCCGCGCGAACACATATGAGGCCGCGGTCGAGCGCGCGCTGACGCTCGCCGGTGAAGGCGCCGACATCCTTGATTTCGGAGGGCAGTCCACGCGTCCCGGATCCGTTGCCGTTTCCGAAGACGTCGAGCGCTCGCGCGTGATCCCCGTCATCCGTGAAGTCGCGAAGCGACTTAAGCTCCAGATCTCCATCGACACCGACAAGTCCGTCATCGCCTCGGAGGCCTTGGATGCCGGGGCCACGATCCTCAACGACATTTCCGCGCTTCGCGCGGACGACAAAATGATCGGCGTCGCTCTGCGGGCCCAAAAAGTCGTCTTGATGCACATGCAGGGCGCCTCGCCCCAAACCATGCAGTCCAACCCGACCTACAAGGATTGTTTCTCCGAGGTCTCCCGGTTCCTGCAAGGTCGCCTCCAGTCGTGGGGCGCGG
>JAUYSH010000038.1 GCA_030696455.1 Elusimicrobiota bacterium | reverse complement strand
CCTTCGTCGAGGCGTCCGGCGCGCAGCGCGGACCGGGCGCGCGCGAGGCTCACCGCGCCGCCCCCTTGGCCCGCAGGCCCTTGACGATCTCGTTGGCCATGCGCGAGCACAGCGACAGCGCTCCCTTGAAACCGAGGAAGGGGTCGTCGTGCAGGAAATGGGTGTGCTCCGAGGGAAAGCCGAACTCGAGCCACGGGCTCGAGGGGTCGATGTATTTCAGCGCGAGGCTGTTGCACACGAGCAGGTCCGCGTCCCCGCCGGTCGCTTCCGCGAAGCTCCGCCTCAGCCGTCCCCGGTCGGGCTCGTACGAGGTGCCCGGGCGCGCGTCGAGCGCGCGCCGGTCCGCCTCCCCGAGATGGGAAGCCGCGCCCATGACGACGGTGGCCGCGACCGTCCCGCCGAGCTCCTCGACGAGGCCGCCGAAGGCCGCCGCGTGATGCGGGTCTCCCGCGAAGGCGAAGCGGCGGTGCATGAAGGCGTGGGGCACGCTCCACTCCAGTCTCGGCGCCGCCTCGTCGAGCTCGCTTTCGATGAAGGCCGCCGCCTCCTCGCCGCGGCCCAGCTCGCGCCCGACAGTCTCAAGGAAGCGGCGGGTGCCCTCGAGGCCGAAGGGCAGGCCGGCTTCGACGAGCTTCACGCCGAGCCTGGCGGCCAAGGCCGCGGCCGCCTTGCGGCCGTGCGGCAGGGAGATGATGGCCCCCGCGTGCCGGACCGCGCGCAGGTCCTCGTACGGGCTGCCCGACAGCCAGATCGAGACGGGCTCGAGGCCGAGCGCCCGGAGCATGCGGCGCAACTCGGCGAGGTTGCCGCGGTGCTCGCCCTCGTTGCGGTCCATCAGGTAGCCGACCAAAGCCACGCTCCCGGGGCGGGGCGCGGCGCCCGAGAGGTCCATGCCCCCGGCGAGCACCTCGAGGGCGCCGGCGTAGCCGTCGAGCCAGTCGCCGCTGACGGCCGAGCGGCGCGGGATGGTGAATCCGGGCACGCGGCCGCCGTCCAAAGTCTTGCGCACGATGCGCTCGTAGTCCGTGCCGGCGATCGCGCACATCGGCATCGCGCCGGCGAAGATCACCCCGCAGCCGCTCCACCCCGAGATGCGCCGAAGCGACGCGGCGATCTCGGCCTCGAAGTTCCCCGCGATGTTGAAGACGTTGACGCCGGTGTATTGAATGCGGTGGTCGCTGCCGCAGGACAGCAAGGTCGAGAAAAGATCGTGGCGCCCCTGTATGTGCTCGGCCTTGGCGAAGACGCAGCTCGGCCCATCGCCCAGGAAGTAGGCGTCGGGGATGGCGTTGAACGCCACGTACAGCCCGTGGAGGAAGGGCAGGTTCAGGCGCACTCCGGGAGGCCTAGACATTGACCCTCCGCGGCGCCCGAGCCAGGTGGCGGGCGTAGCGGCGATAGAACGGCGTGCGGCAGGCGGCGAGCAGGCGCTCCAGGCCACGCCGCGCGCCCTCGAGGCCCATCCGGAGATCCTTCGCCGAGAAGCGCGCCGCGCCCGCGCGGCTGACGCGCCAGTCGAAGAAGATGTCCGAGTACACCGCCGAGGCGCCGCCCCCGGCCAGGGCTTTCTCGAGCTCGGCGGGCGTGCGGAACACGCTCACCCTCGCGTCGCGCAGACCCTCGGGAAGCGCCGGCTCCTCTCCGTGGCGCTCGTAGTAGATCAGGTCGAGGCCGAAGCCCATCTCGCGCGCGACCGCGGCGAGCGGCGCGCCGTGCCCGTAGCGCGCCGACAGCAGGCGCGGCAAGGTCGCCTCCGACACCACGAAGGCCAGGCGATGGCCCGCGGCCTCGCGCCGCAGCTCCTCCCATCTCGGGCCGAACGCGGCGAGCCGCCCCGTCCACGCGGCGTCGAACTCACGGGCCTTGCCGGCGGCCGCCGCGATCGCGCGGGCGCAGGCGCGCGTCGCCTCCACCCCGTACGGCGCGGGCGCCATGATCACCGGCCGGGACGACGCCCGCAGGAGCTCCAGGGCCTTGTCCGAGTACGAAGGCTTCTCGCAGAAAGCCTGCCAGCGGGCCTTCGGCAGGTCCTCGATCGACGGGAAATCCACGAGCGGGAACATCCGGACGTTGACCGTCAGGCCCAGCTCCGCGAGCAGCGGGGCGAGCTCGCGATCGCGATACTCCGTCGGGAAATGGAACAGGTTGACCGCCCCGGCGTCGCCGGGCCCGTCGAAGAAGCCCGGGCGGCCGAGCACGGAGCGCATATGCTCCCCGAAGTTGTCGCCCCGGTCGCGGTCCTTCTGGCTCCAGCTGACCGAGGTGCCGCACACCTCCTTCTCACAGCGCCGCGCGAGGGCCTGGAAATCCTCGCCCATCACGATCGGGGTGCACAGGTGCGTGACTACGAGGTAGTTGCCGGCGTCGGCGAGCCGCTTGACCTCGGAGACGAGGGCGTCGGCCTTCTCCCCCGTGCCCATGACCATGTCCCGCTCCTCGAGCTCGACGCCGACGAAGGATTCCTCGCCCGTGGCCTCGGGATTGACCGACTCGTCGGGCCAGTCGAGGAAGCTCCACTGGCTGAAGCTGACGTCTGGGCGCGCGGTGAAGCACTCGAGGTCGGCGTACTCGACGGTCACGGTCCGGTTGGGCGTCGGCTCCGGCGCCTGCAGCAGTATCTCGAAATCCTGGTCGGCGAAGAAGTTCCGCCACCCCGACTCGAGCAAGGACATGGGGCCGGCGACATAAGGCACGCGGACGCGGCCTCCCGGCGCGGAGGGATCGACCTCCTCGGAGAACGAGGCGGGGTCCGCGTCGACGCGAGCCGCCAGATCTTCGAAGCGGACGCCTTTGAGGCGTTCGGTCAGGAGCCCGGACAGGCGCCGCTGGGCCGGGCCGCCCTCCTCCGCCGCGACCAGGCCTTCGCCCCTCGCCTCGAGGCGCAGGACGAGGCGATGACCGCCGTTGGCCAGGCGCAGCCGAAGCTGCGAGCCTCCTTCGAGGCACAGCCCCTCCAGCCGCCAGCCTTTCTCCTCGAGGCCGAGCAGAGCCGCGGCGCGCGACGCGGCCGCGGGCCCGGCCGTCACGTGGCGGGTCATCGCGCCTCCGCGGCGCCCAGGGCGAGGCAGAACACGGTCAGCGCGTCGTCGACGGCGCGCATGGAGGACAGGATCTCCGGCGGGTAGGACTCGCTCAGGACCGCCTGGGCGTCGGCGGCGGGGCGGGCGGCCAGTCCGCCGGGATCGAGCGCCTCGCCCAGGCGCAGGCGCCGCCGGTGCGGGCGCACGGCCTCGGCCAGGACGAGGTTCGAGCTGTACACCTCGCCGTCGGTGTCGACGACGAGCCCGTCGTTGTACAACGGCGTCGAGCCGAGCCGGGAGAGATTGACGACTTCGACGGGACGGCCGGCGTCCGCCCACCGCCCCAGCACCAGGCGCAGCCCGGCGAAAGCGGCGGCGAGGCCCTCGACCTGAGCGGGCGACCAGGACACGAAGTAGGCGGGAAGGAAGTTGAAGCGGGCGTAGCCCAGAAGGCGCGCCTGCGCCAGGCGCCGGGCGGTCGCCGCCGGGGCTTCGCCGGGCGGGATCAGGAAGTTGTGGACCACGCCGCGCAGGCGCGCCGCCCACGGGTCGGGACGGCTCACGAACACCTCGACCTCCGGGCGGCGGGCCAGGAGGGACTCCACCGCGGGCAGGCCCTTTCCGTGCGTGGGAAGCTCGACCGCGGTCCCCGGAGGCAGGCGGCCCAACGCGCGGGCGACGAGGTCGGGGCGCAGCAGCGGCTCGCCGCCGAACAGCTTGACCCGGGAGCCCGGGGGCAGCAGAGGCAGGAGGTCCAGGGCCGCGTCGACCACGCCCTCGGACATGTCGGCGTCCTCGAAGCCTTGGGGGCAATACCCGCAGTTCCGGTCGCAGCGGCGCGTGAGGACCAGGACCAGGAGGCGCTCGCTCCTCACGCGGCCTTCCTCACCGGGACGAACTCGTCCCAGCCGAACAGCTCGGGGTATTCGCGCCACGGCCCCTCGCACGAGGAGTGCCAGTCGCACTGCGCGCAAAGCGGCCCGCGGCTCTTGCCCTCGTCGATGCGCGTGCGCGTGTAGTCGGGGATCACGCAGTCGGCGTCGTAGATGCGCGTGCGCGGGATGATCCGCTCCGCGACATGCTTCTCATAGCCCCCCATCAGGCAGTACGGGATGGCCTCGGTCATGACGGTCTTTCCGGCCTTGATCCCGACGTCGAGGGCCATCTTCACGTACGGCTCGATGAGGCTCTTGCGCGCGGTCAGCCACTCCTTGTTCTCGCCGGCGCGGCCGCTCATGTGCATGAACGCGAATTGAAATTGGTCCACGCCCAAGGCGACGAGAAGACGGGCGAGATCTGGAAGGTCCCGGTAGTTGGCCTTCGTGATCACGGAGTTCGTGATCACGCGCTGCTTGAGCCTTTTGAGATTGCGCATGCCTGACACCGTCTGCATGAAGGCGCCGGGGGCTCCGGTCAGGTAATCATGTATTTTTGCCGTTGATCCGTGCAGCGAGGGCCCGAATTCGTTGACGCCCGCGTCGATGAGCCTCTTGCAGAAGTCCTCGTAGCAGAAGGTCCGTCCGTTGCTCTGCACCTGGATCAGCGTATAACCGAGGTCCCTCGCGGTCTTCGCGATCTTGACGATCTGCTTGTGGAGCGTCGGCTCTCCGCCGGTGATGACCACGCCGACCGCGCCGCCGGCGCGGCCCTCCTCGAGGGACTTGATCAGGTCCTCCTCGGGCTTGGCCGGCAGGCGCTCGCGCTTGTCGCCCTGCACGCAGAAGTGGCAGTAGTTGTTGCAGCGGAAGCCGACCTTCAGATCGATGCGTTCGCTCAAGACGCCTCCCCCAGGACCTGGTCGATGACCGCCTGCGCCGGCGTCAGGACGGGGCACAGCTCTTGCGAGGAGTAGTACACGTCCATCTGATACAGCCCCGCGCAGATCTTTTCCACCGCGCAGTCCCCGCAGCGCGGCGCCTTGCCGTAGCTCCAGGAGCTCTTGTCCTGCGTGCGCCGGCCCTTCTCGTCGAGGAAGTAGATGTCGCGCCCCTCGTCCTTGATGAACTTGCGCGTCTCGGTCGAGAAATGGCCGAAGTCGGACATGAAGCACAGCGGCACGCGCTCGACGCGGAACGATCGGCCGGCCCGGGAGAGCCAGGTCATCGCGCGGTGCAGCTCGACCTCGAAGGAGCGCAGCTTCGGCACGAGCTGGGGGTTCAGCGAGGCGGCGTTCATGAGGGGATCGAGGTTGTTCCAGACGAAATGATGGAGGAAGGGGAAGCGTTCGACGAGGAAGCGCGGCGTGAAGCTCAGGTGATCGGCGTTGCGCGCGTTGATGACGGTGTTGATGTCCACGCGCACGCCCAGCTTGCCGGCGTTCTCGAGGGCGCGCAGGATGTTGGGCAGCGAATTCTTGTTGCCCGTGAGCTCGCCCTGGACCTCGGGCTTGGCCGAGTGCACCGAGATGTGCATGTGGTCGAGGCCGGAGCCGGCGAGGGCCTTGAGATAGTCCGGCTTGCACACCCGCTGGCCGTTGGTGATCAGGCGCGGCGGCAGCCCCCTCTTGAGCGCGTAGGCCACGAGCTCGGGCAGGCGGTCGAACAAGGTCGGCTCGCCGCCGGTGAGGATCACGCCCGCGGCCTTCTCCTCGGCGAAGGAGTCGATCAGCGCGACCGCCTCCTCCCAGGAGATCACGCGCCCGTTCTCCGGGTTGGAGCAGAACAGGCATTTCTGGTTGCAGATGCGGGCGACCTGAAGGTAGGCGAGCGTCGCCATCAGCTCCCCCTCCGCGGGGCGAGCTCCGCGCCGCCGTGTATCGACAGATAGCGGTCGAAGACGCCCGCGCAGTCTCCCCGGTCGGCGCAGGAGCGGCAGACGAGGGGCTTGCCGCGGCGGCGCGAGGCGTCGCGGCTCTCGATGGCGACGAGGCCGGGCCCGGACTTGGCGGCGCGCCGCTCCACCGTCACGCGCGGGGAGTAGTGGGCGTCGTTGGAGAGCTCGACGCGGCCTCCCAGGACGCACAGCGGCAGGCCGAACAGGCGCAGGACGACCCCGTTGGTCTCGAATGGGCGCGCGAGCGAGGGAACGCGTCCGCGCCACTGAGACAAAGGAACGGCGAGAGCCGCGTAGTCCTTGAGAGCACGTCCCTCCGGGGCCACATTGGACAAAAGGATATGGCGTATCTTAGGGCGCGTGGTGAGCATGGCCAATATTTCCTCGAGCTTATCCCAGTTGCGGCGCGTGACGACGGTGTTGGTGAGAAGGTAGAGGCTGGCGCCGTGCCTTTCGATATTGGCGAGCGCCTTCATCGCGCGGTCGAAGGAGCCGGACGTGCAGGCCGCGGCGTCGTGGGTCGCGGCGTCGGGGCCGTGGACGGAGAGGCACAGCTCGTCGACGAGAGGCAGGACCTCCGCGGCGTAGGCCTCCTCGGCGAACCGCCCGCCGTTGGTGGTGAGATAAGTGTTGAACCCGAGCTTGCGCGCCGCGGCGAGCGCCGCGGGCAGGAGGACGTGAGCGGTGGGCTCTCCGCCCGTGAAGGTCACGTGGCTGAACCCGGCCTTGCGGCGAGCAAGGAGCACGGCCGAGATCTCCTCGCCGCGCAAAGGGGCGTGGCGCCACTTCGCCATGCGCGCGCTCTCCGAGCAGAAGGCGCAGCTCTGCCCGCAGGTATATGAGAGATGCAGCTCCAGGCGCCGCGCGACGCTCATGTGGGGATCAGCTCCTTTCGCTCGCCGGGCCGCTCGCGCAGATGCTCCTCGAAGGTGCCGGTGCAGCCCTCGCGGTCCGCGCAGCCGGCGCATTCCCCAGGCTTGAAGAACGCCTGATGATGGAGGTAGAGCTTCATCGAGTCGGCGACGTCCCCGCCGGGACACGAGGCGCTCCCCTGGATCGCCCGCGCCACGCAGGCGGGGAAGCCCGTCAGGGACCGTACGCGTCCCGTCAGGACGGAGCGCAGCTCGGCGTAATCGGGCGCGATCTCGCGGTAGGACGCGTTCATACCGGCGGGGTCCTTCGGGCGCAGCGGATGGATCGAGAACGGCCGTCCCCTCGCCCGGCAGCACGCCTCGAGCGCGGAGAGATCGGTGAGGTTCGTGCGGCAGGCGCTGGCGTGGACGAAGACGCGCGAGCCGGCCGCCTCCGCCGCGTCCGCCCCGCGCGTCGCGGCGTCAAACGAGCCCGGAGAGCGCGTCACCGCGTCGTGCACCTCGGCGCGCGAGCCGTGGAGGGCCAGGGCGTAGGAGGAGACCCCGGCCTTCGCCAGAGGCTTGGCCAGCGCCGCCAGGCGCAGGCCCGAGGTCATGACCTCGATCTCGGCGAAGCCGCGGCGGCGGCACAGGCGCGCGATGTCAGCGATCCGGGGGTGGGCCAGGGGCTCGTTGCCGACGAGCGCGATCCGCGAGCGCCGCAGGGAGAGGCTTCCCGAGAGGAAGGCTTCGACCTCCGCGAGCGGCGTGAAATCCTCCTCCGGCTTGCTGCGGCAGAACAGGCAGTCGAGATCGCAGCCGCCGCGCAGGAACAGGAAGACCCGGTCGAGGCCGGGCAGGCGCTCCTTGAGGAACCGGTCCTGCTCGGCGAGCCCCGCCTGGACCACGCCGCGGCGGACGCAGGCGTCCTCGGCGCCGCGGCTGCCCATCCAGTAGCGCTTGAGCGCCAGGCCGGCCTTGATGTTGTTGAGCACGACGTGGCCGCCCTTCGTCGCCGCCGGATAGGCATGCGTCAGGCGCTCGTAGGGCTGGCGCGCGGAGGACTCGAGGGCGTCCACATCGGGGGCGTCCTCGAGGTGCCCCAGGCGGAGCGCCTCGCGCGCCTTGGGCAGGGCCGCCTCGAGGAAGAGGGCGCCGTCCCAATAGAGCGCGCCGTCGACGTCCACGATCAGCTCACGGCTGAGCATGACGGGCTCGCTGTCCGAGGTCCGGTTGAGCAGCTCGGCGCGGCCGCGCGCCGCGTAGCGGTCGAGCGAGCCCATGAGCTCGTCGAGCTCGGACGCGCTCCAGAGGACGCCGACGCGGTAGCCGAACTGGATGCGGCGCGCGCCCAGGCCCTCGAGCGAGAGCAGGTCCTCGTCGAAGCGGGCCGCGCGCGCGGGGTCGACGACGGCGTTGACGTGATAGGGCAGGCCCGAGGCGTCGAGGCGGCGCAGGGCCGCTTCCATCGCCCGCTGGGCGCCGGGACCGGTCCCGCGCAGCCGGGCGGCGTTGGCCTCGGCGGTTCCATCCAGGCTCAGGTGCACATAGCCGTCCACGCTCTTCAGGAACGCGAGCTTCTCGTCATCGAGCAATAGGCCGTTGGTGGTGAGGTTGATCCGCAGCGGCCGCGCGCCGCGGCGCTCGCGGGCGTACAGCGCGGTGCTCTTGACCAGGTCCCACTCCAGGAGCGGCTCGCCGCCGAAGAAGTTGAGGATCAGATGGCTCGCGCGCGACGAGAGCAGCAGGTCGGCCCCGCGCCGGGCGGTCCGCGCGTCCATGCGCCGCCGCCCGCGGTCGACCCGGCAGTAGTCGCAGCGCAGCTGGCACTCGTACGTGGTCATCAGCATGACCGAGCGCGTCGTGCGCAGCGGCGCTTCAGCAGGCATGAAGCTCCCCCTCCCCGTGCCGGGCGAGATGATCCGCCCAGACGCCGTCGCAGGAGGCTCGCCGCGCGCAGCCGCCGCACGCGTCCCCGAAGGCGAGGCGCGGCAGGCGCCGCGCGCGCAGCGAGACCGCGGCGGGCGCTCCCGAGACGGCCTCGTCGTACAGCGCGCGGTCCTCGTGGCGCGGCGCGATTTTGCCGTCCCACAGGCAGGGCGGAAGCCCGAACACGGAGAACGCGAGCCCCGCCTCGCCGGCGGCCGCGGCCGCCGCGGCCGCGGCCGCGGCGAAAGGCTTCATTCGCGGGCTGTCCTCAAGGGGCAGGCCGCCCCAGCCCGGGGGCGGCTCGCGATGGCACAGCAGTGCTTCCCGCGCGCCCTCCGCGGCCAGGCGCCGGACCCACGCGGCCAGACCGCTCAGATCGTCCTGCATGGGGAGAAGCCAGACCCATGCTTCGCCGCCGGCGCGCTGCCAATGGCGCAGGCCTATCGTGGTCTGGGCCAAGGCCCCGGGCACGCGCGCGCGCGCGTCGTGGCGCGCGGCGTCGGGCGAGAACAGCGGCACGACCACGCGCCTCATCTCCCGGCGCGCGCGCAGGCGCGCGACGAGGCGGGCGTCGGCCAGCGGGCGGGCCGTGGTGTAGAGGCTCAGGTCGTGGAGCTGCAGCGTTTCGGCGTCGTCAAGGAGCCCCTCGAGCCCCGGGACCAGGAGGGACTCCCCTGCCCCCAGCACGGCCCGCTCCGCTCGCAGAGACGACTGGGCGAGCGCGGCGGACAGGCCCCTATGAGGGATACGTTGCGCCGGACGGCGCAATGCGCAGCAGCCGTTGACGCAGCCGGGGGCCGCCTCGACGTAGTGCGTGCGCGAGGGCAGCAGGGCCTTCATCTCCTCGATCTGCGCCAAGGTCCGCTCGACCGTGTACACCGGCGCCTCGCGGTCGTCTCCGTCGTAGAAGCCGGCGGGGACCACCCCGGCGGCCGCCGCGGTCGCGTGGATCCCGGTCCCCGGATAGACCTTGGTCTTATGCACGAGCACGCGGTCCGGCTCCACCCCGCGCAGGAAGTCCGCGGTCTCGCGCGCCGACTCGAGGTCGTCGCCGGGGTTTCCCACCATGAGCATGAGGACCGCCTGCATCCCGGCCTCGCGCGTGGCGGCGAACGCGGCCGGCACCAAAGAGAGGTCGAGGCGCTTGCCGATGGCCTTCTGCACGCGGGGCGAGCCGCTCTCGACGCCGTAGGAGATCTCCCGGCAGCCGGCGGCCGCCATCGCGCGCGCCAAAACAGGGTCCATCGCGTCGGCGCGCGTCATGCAGATCCACTGGATCCCGGGCGCCTCCCGGCGCAGCAGCGCGCAGATCTCCAGCACGCGCGCGCGGTCCCGGGTGAAGAAGTTGTCGCCGAAGACGAAGTCGCGCCAGCGGTAGCGGCGCGCCATCATCGCGACCTGGCGCACGAAGCGCGACGGGGCGTGGAGGCGAGGCTTGCCCTTGACGGTGCTCATCGGGCAGAACACGCAGCGGTACACGCAGCCGCGCGAGCTCAGGAGCATGATCGCGCTGTGCATCGCGAGGCAGCGCCGCCCCGCCGCGGTCACGGGCCCGGCCAGCTCCTCCGCGCGGGGCCGGCGGAAGCGGGCGAGGCTGGCCGCCGCGTCGAAGAGGTCGAAGTCGGGGTCGGGAAGGGAGTCCAGGTCCCGGAACGGCGCGCGCTCGGGCGCGCGCGCGGGCCGGCCGCCCTCGGACCAGACCAACCCGGCGATCCCGCGGCCGTCGCCGCCCTTTTCCAGATCAACGACGAGCTCGGGCAGGGTCTCCTCGCCGTCGCCCACCGCGACCCAGTCGGCTCCGGTGCGGCGCAGGACCACCTCGGGGTCGGAGGTGGCGAAGGCGCCGCCCACGACGACGCGCAGACCTGGAGACCGGGTCTTCAGGGCGCGGACCAGCACGGAGACCGCCCCGCGATTGGAGCTCTGGCAGGACACCCCGATGAGGTCCGGGCGCTCCGCCTCGACCAGCGCCGCCGCGTCGGCCAGCATGGCCTCGGCCGTGAAGCGGTCGTAGTCGCGCCCGAGCACGCGGACGCCCCGGGCCTTCAGGACGGCCCCGAGCAAGGACAGGCCGTACGGCGGGCCGAAGTAGGCCGGCGGCGGGTCGGGGTTGAGCGGATTGAGCAGGAGGACCTTCACTTCGCCTCCGCGAACGAGCGGCCGAGCTCGAGGTTGCTCAGCAAGGTCCGGCGCATGGCCCCGCGCCCGTAGGCGGAGGCGAGGATGGCGAAGTTGTCGAACGGCGTGGCCCCGTAGGTCTCGAACAGCCCGGCGTGGCGCACGTCCGCCACGCGGAAGCGCCTCTTCATCTCCTGGAAATCCTCCTCCAGGCACACCCCGGTCTCCCGGTACACCGTGCCGTCGCAGTCCACCGTGAGTTCGCTGTTGAGCACCACCGGCTCCCGGCGCTTGACCGTGAGGTTGACGAGCTCGACGCCGAGCCGCCCGGCTATGATGGCGGCGCGGTCCATGGACTCCCGCAGAGCCCCGGACTGCGCGCCGGTCCAGGGGCGGCCGAGGGCGTAGTTGATCTGGATGCGGCGGTGGCCCATCGCGGCGAGCGCCGCCACGCGTTCATCGGCGCGCGCCGCGTCCTCGGGCATGACCACGGCGATGACCTGGTAGGGGACGCCGGCCCGGCGCAGGCGCTCCACGCCGGAGCGCAGCTGCAGCCAGGAGCTCGTCCCCTTCGCGGTCGGGCGCTGGGCGTCCTGAGCGCTCATCGTGCCGTCGCAGCTGACCTCGACATGGAACCGGTGCGCGCGCAGGAAGGACACCGCCTCCGCGTCGAGAGCGAGCCCGTTGGTGGTGAGCAGGAAGCGCACGGTCTTGCCCGCGTTGCGCGCCGAGGTCTCCGCGAGCGCCACCGCGCGGCGTACGACGGGCAAAGCCAACAGGGGCTCTCCGCCGAAGAACTGGAGCTCCACGTCGCGCCGCAGCGAGCCCATCAGCCAGCGCACTCCCGCCTCGGCGACCTGCGGAGTCATCGTCGCTCCATATTTACGGACGCGACAATAAGCGCAGCGCAATTGGCACGCATGAGTCACAAGCAGTATGAGCCGGTCGCTCCCCGATCCCGAATACAAGGCTCGTAAATGGTCGCCCGTAGGCCGTACCCCGGACCTGATCAACCGCCCAAGAATGCGCCGTCGATAGAACGCCTGTCGTTTTATCTCTCCGCGCCGCGAAGCGGCCGCGGACCCGTCCGACGCGCTCTCCGCTCGCCTCAGGGCTTCGAACAAGGCGGCGTCGATCGCCGCCAAGATCCGGCGCGCGGACGCGCCTCCGTCCTTGTCGGCGTTGATCAAGGCGCGCTCCGCGCGCAGCATCGAGTCCTCGTACACGCTCGTCACGCCGGCGCCTTCCCGAGCCGCCCCGCCGCCCCGCGGAAGAAGCGCCCGACCCGCATCCCGAACGCGATGTTGTTGAGGATCGCCGCTTGGACCTTCTCATTGCCCTCGTACATCTTCACGAGCGTGTAGTACGCATGAAAACGGCTCCACCGCAGAGCGTTGATGTCCTTAACGGAGTCCAGCGTCCCGGCCGGGAACGGCGCCGGCAAGGTCGCCGGAGTCGTTTCGAACATCCACTCCGTCATCTGATGAAGCGACCCATCCGGATCCACCATCAGTTCACTATTGAGAATCGTCGGCTCGACCCGCTGGCTCGCGTTCCCCAGCCGCAGCTCCCCGCCGTCGAGCGCCCGGGCATGACGCGCCAGCAGCCGTTCGACCTGCGCGAAGAACGTCGCCTCATCCTCCTCGGACCAGGCCGCCCCGATGGCGTAGCTCAGGTCCACGCTGCGCACGCCGAGATCGAGAAGATGCTCGAAGTTCTCCGCCAGGCGCCCCACGTTGGCCGGGCTGGCGACCATGATGACGAAGTGCGGCACGCCCGCGCGCCGAGCGCGCTCGACACCCGCCCGCGTGGCCGCGTAGGGGTCGAGCCCGCGGTCGTAGGCGGCCTTGTAGCGGTTGTGGTCGGCGGGCGCGCCGTCCATGCTGAACTCGAGGAGCACGCGCCGGCCCCGCGCCCACTCGAGGACTTCGTCGTCGATGAGCACGGCGTTGGTGACCATGTAGAAGCCCAGCTGCTTGCCCATCTGCTCGGCGCGGCGGGCCGCGTAATCCGAGACTTCGCGCACGACGCCGAAGTTCAGCAGGGGTTCGCCCCCGCCGAAATCGAGCCGCAGGCGAGCCGAGGCGTGGCCGAGGAGCAGGTCCGCCCCCTTGAGCGCGGTCTCAAGGGACATGAGCGAGTCCCCTTTCAGGATGGGGCAGTACACGCAGCGCAGCTGGCAGCGGCGCGTGACGAACAGCTGAAGGTTCGCTTTCAGGTTGCCGCGCGCGCTCACGCCGCCGCTCCCATCAAGGCGGACTGGGCGTCCACCGCGCGGCGCAGCCTCGCGGCACGCGCGGGCTCGGCGCCGGCGGCGGAGAGCCGCTCGCTGAGAAGCAGCCACTCGAACAAGAGCCCCTCGTATTCGCCTTCCCAATCCACGCCCGCGCCTTTGAGCGCCAGGCGCTCCGCCCAGGCCGCGACGTCGGCGTCGGCGGGCGCGTCCCGCACGGTGAGCGGATAGTCGAACTCGGGGAAGCCGGGGACGGACAGCGTGCCGCGGAGCTCGACGCAGGCGTCGAGGCCTTCGCGGCGCAGAGTCCGCAGGATCGGGGTCCCCGGGAAGGAGATGAGATGCGCGATCACGGGCTCGAGCAGGGCGAACTCAGGACCGCACTCGGCGCGCAGGCGGACGATGCGCCCCAGGCTCTCGAGCACGTCGCCCGGGCACGTGCGCGCGTTCGTCGCGATGAAGTGATGGGCCTGGCGCAGGCCCCGGCGCGACAGCGCGCGGACGACGTCCGACACCTCGGCCGTGCCGTAGCCCTTGCCAAGGCGCTCGAGCTCCGCGCCGCAAAAGCTCTCCGTGCCGAGGTAGAGCTGCGGATCGCGCGACGGCTCCCCGCGGCCGAGCTTCGGCGCGAACAGCGCCGGGTCCAGCGCGTCGAGCAGGCCCTCGTCGAGGGCGCCGTCCCGGAAGAAGGCGCGGATGCTCGCCTGCACGAAGCGCAGGTGGAAGGGAGAGCGCCGCACCACGTCGAGCACGGCCCGCGCGCGCGGCGCGTCGGCCAGGAAGTCGTCGTCGTAGAAGCCGATGCCGAAGGCCTCGGCGGGGGCCGCGCTCCAGGAGCCGTACAGCTCCTTGAGCCTGCGCCCGTAGCCCGCCAGCACCTTGCCCACCTCGGAGGCGGTCTTGCCGTGGAAGCGGCCTTGGTCGGGCGAGGTGCAGAAGCGGCAGGCGCTCCCGCAGCCGCGAGAGAGGCAGAACGCCGGCCCGGACTCCGCGTCGCGCCGCTCGAGGAAGGAGAAGTCGAGCGCGCAGGCGTCGAGGTCGGGGACGCGCAGGATATCCTCCGCGCCGGCCCAGACGGCCGAGTCGCCGTCGACGGCCAGCACGCCGTCCAGGCCGAGCAGCTCCCCGCGGGCGGCCTCGTCGAAGGGCCCGGCCAGGGCGGCCAGCCGCGGCAGCAGCGCCTCGCCGGCGCCGCGCCCGGCGAAGTCGACGCCGGGAAGATGGGCGAGCGCGGGCTCGGGGTCGCGGGTCGGCATCAGCGCCCCGATCGCGATCCTGGCCTCGGTGCGCTCGCGCAGGAAGCTCACGAGCGCCGCGGCCTCCTCGAAGTAGGCGTCGTAGAGGCTCAGCGCGACCATGGTGATGTCCGGGTGGTCCGCCAGCAGACGGGCGAGCGCCTCGCGCTCGCGAGGGTCGCTGGTGAAGCGCGAGATCTTCGCGTCGGAGAGCACGACCCGCGCGCCGGCGGCGCGCAGGGCCGAGGCGAGATAGAACGTTCCCTGATTGAGGCGGTCGGCGCCCTCCTTGCCCGCCGCCTCGAGCAGGCAGCGAAAGAGCAGGACGACGGCCGGAGCGCCGGGAGCGAAGGCGGGATAGGCGGGGCCGCAGGAGGCCCGCGCGAGGGCGTCCGCGCACAGCGCCTCGAGCCG
>JAUYSH010000124.1 GCA_030696455.1 Elusimicrobiota bacterium | reverse complement strand
GGTAACATCTCTTAATGAGTTGACAGGGGGAAGCCGCGGCCGACGGGGACCATCGCGGGGAGGAAAAGAGTCACCGCCTGGTCCGCCGACATCAACGCCGGCTCGAGGGCGCCGACCGTGGTCTCGAGCGGCTCATATTCGAGCTGGCCCGAGCCCGCCAGCAGCCAGCAGGGCCGGTCCGCCGCCCAGAGCTGCTGAAGCCGCCGGCACTGCGCCAGACGCTGGGACCCGAAGGCGAAATTATAGAGCACCATGGGGAACCGGGGATCGAGCCGGTCGAGGTCGTTGGTGTCCCGGATCTGCATGCCCAGAAGGTCCCCCTCCACGCGCCCCACCAGGCTCGGCAGGAAATCGGAGATGGAGACCGTCGGGATGATGCGGCAGGCGATGCCGCGCGCGGCGCAGTCCTGCACCAGCCGGTGCGCCAGCCGCCCGTAGTAATTGGGCTGACCGCGGGTGGTGACCGCCCCCCGGGTCAGGCCCTTCATCGCCTTCATCGCGATGCGCGCGCAGGCGGTGGATTGGCCGTCGGTGCGGCGGAAGACGATCGTGCGCATGGGCACGCCGAACAGCCCCAGGAAATCGGCGACGGTGGTGTCGGAGAGGTTGCTGAAGAACTCCTCGCAGCCGTTCAACGCCCAGAGAGCCTCCACGCTGAGCTGATACGGGTGGCGATAGCCCAAGCCCATGATGACGAGCTCTTTACCCTTTATAGGAGCCGGCGGCGGCGCCTGAGCGAGCACGCGGACCACGAACCGGTAGAAGGCGCAGCGCTGAGCCTGGGGCCCGTCCCCGGCCGCGGCCTCCGCGGCCGCGAACAGCGCGCGGCTCTCGTCGTAGCGCTTCTGCCGGCAGCGGAGGTAGCCGAGCCAGAACTCCCCGATGCCCGCGGGCCAGGCCTCCTTCAGCTGGGCTTCGGACGCCGCGTGGTCGTCGAGCAGGAGGCAGAGCCGCAGTCGCTCCTGGCGGATGTCGAGGTCCCCCGGCGCCAGCGCATAGGCGGCCTCGATGTCGCGCCGGGCCGCGGGAAGGCTGCCTTCGACGAAATGCACGCGCGCCCGCTGCCGCCGGAGCGCGGCCTCCTGCGGGGCCAGCGCGACCGCGCGGTCGAGGCACGCGAGCGCCTCTTCGTACTGCGCTTGCTCCAGATGGATGGCGGCGGCCCGGGAGAAGGGCTCGGGGCTGCCGGGAAGCACGGCCCGCATGCGCCTGAGCTCCGTCAGCGCCTGCCGGTACAGGCCGACGCGGTTGTAGACATCCGCCCGCGTGGCGACGGCCCACGCCGAGCCTTCGCCGCGGGCGCTCTTGACGAGATCGGGGCGGGCGCCGTCGAAATCCCCCCACCGGGCCCGCAGCATGCCGCGCACCGCCAGCGCCCAGCGCTCCGGCCCTCGCGGCCCGGACGCCTCGAGCCAGCCTTCGGCCGCGGCGCGATCGCCCCGGTGGGCGGCGAGCAAGGCTTTCATCACCGGCCCCGCCGCCGCCGCCGGCAAGAGGCCGATGAAGGCGTCGGCGTCGCGCTCGGCGGCGTCGAGGTCGCCCGCTTGGAAACGTGCGGCCGCGCCGGCGATGAGGCTCCATGGAGCGCCGCCGGAGGAGCGCGGCTTCGCCCGCCCCCCCGCCTCGCCCAGCCAGGGAGCCATGTGCCGCCGCTCCTCCGCGGAGTCCGGGCGTCGCGCCGTGGCGCCGGACATGAGCGCCAGCCCCTGCTCGAGGAGCACGCGCGGACTCCAGCCGAGGAGCCGCCGCGCCGGTCCGGGATCGGCGGGGTGCCCTTCGCCCGCGCCCGTCGTCTCGAAGGACGCGCCCTCGAGGCCCTTCAGCCGCGCGAGCAGCCGCGCCGCCTCGGCCTCGCTTCGCCCCCGGCCGGTGCCGATGGGGATCGTGGCTCCTTCGAGGCCGGGCGCCTCGGCGGCGAGCCGGTAGGCCTCCACGACGTCGCCGATGAAGACGAAATCCTTGACCGCCGCGGACAACCGCCGCGGGCGCGACGAAGAGAGGACGCTCGCCGGGAAATCGTGCGGGTCCTGGCCCGGGCCGTAGACGAGGAACAGCTCGAGCGTGACGACGGGCAGGCCCAGCGCCGACAGCTCGCCCGCCAGGGCCGCGTCGGCGCCGCGCGACTCGGCCGAATGCGCGGTGCGGATCCATCGCTCCAGATCCGGCGCGTGGGCCTTCAACGCGGACGCCAGCCGGCGCGTCGCCTTCGCCTCGCGTTCGAAGGAGGAGCCGTCGCGATCCTTCGCCAGATGGAACACGAGCTCCGGGCGGGCGCGGCGCACGGCTTCGGCGAGGCTCGCCGCGTCGGTCAGGTCCCCGACATGGCGCGTGACACGATCCCAGGCCGGGCCCAGGCGCGCGGACGAAGAGGACGGACGAACGAGCAGGTGGACCTCGCAGCGCTCCTTCAGCAGACGGCGCGCCAGCGCGGAGCCGATGAAGCCGGTGGCGCCGGTGACGAGGACCCGTCGCCCGGCCAGGCTCACCGGCGCGGGGCCCGCGGCGCCGCCGTGACGACGGGCGGGATCAGGAGCACGCAGGAGTCCGACGGCTTCATCGCGCTCAGCATCCCCTTCGTCTCCGGCCCGTCGGACGCGAACATCCTCCCCTGATGGCCCTTCGGATACGCGCCGGCCAGCCGCTCGAGGACCGTCGCCCACTCGGCGGCGTTCGTCTTCTCCGCGTACAGCACCAGAGGCAGGTCGATGCGAGCCGCCTTCTCGTCGGCGAGCAGGGTCTCGACGCTGTACGCCTGGATCCCTTGATAGCCGTAATCCCCGCCCAGGAAGCTCACCGAGCGCGCGAAGACGCTGCCGATGGGCGAGATCGCTCCGAACACGCGGTAGGCGACCCCCGCCTTCACCGCGGCGAGCTCCGTCTCGCGCGCGAGGCGGCTGGAGAACTGCGGCTGGCCCCAGACCGCCAGCCCGACGCCGCCGGCCTTGACCGCGTCGCGGACGACCTCCTCCGCCGAGCCCGGGAACTTGAGCTCCCGGCAATAGCCCTTGAGCCAGGCCCTCGCGGCCTTGTCCTCCAGGTCGCAGTACACCACGCGGCAGTCGGCCAGCGCCTGAAGGCTTTCGAGCGTGATTTCCTCCGGCACGCGCACGCCCAGGCCGCAGATGATCAGTTTTTCCACGTTGTTCCTCTCCGGGTGGGCGGCAGATACATGACGGTTCCCAAATCGAGCGACAGCAGCTTGGACTCGAGGCCGGCGATATCGACGGAGACGACCTCCTGCTCCCGGTCGCCCGAGCCCGCGAGCAGGAACGCGATGTCGTCCGGGGCATAGCGCTCGCGGACGACGGCGCAGAACTGCTTGCGATGCTCGTCGTGGGCGATGCAGTAGACGACGGTCGGATGACGGGCCTCGAGCATCGAGGGGTTGTTCGACAGATAAACGATGTCGAAGACGCGCACGCCGAACGGCCCGCGCACGGGGCCGTGCTCGCGCGCCGAGACCCCGAGGCTCCAGGCCACCTCGGTCAGGGAGACGGCGCCGAAGGCGCGGAAGGTGATGTCCTTCTCCCGGCAGACGGTGACGAGGTCGTTGGCGATGCGGCGGTAGATGAAGGGATGGATGCGGGTGACGAAGCCGGTCAGCTTGCCGCGCGCCACGCCGGCGATGATCCGCTGAACGCGCCCCATGGCGGGCTCGTTGTCCACGCGGGTGACGGCTCGCACCTCGGCGCGGAACAGGCCGAGGAAATCGGAGATCTGCGGATCGCCGAGGTTGTTGTAGAGCACCTTGCACGAGTCCAGCGCGCGAAGGTTCTCCACGCTGATCTGATAAGGATGGTGGATGCCGACGCTGCACAGGTAGAACTGCGGCGGCTTGGCGACCCGCAGCTTCGGGCCCGACAGCACGCGGCAGACGAGCGCGTAGAAGCGGCAGCGTTCCGCGAAGCCGCCGTCGGTCCGCTCCGCGGCGGCGAGAAAGTGCTTCACGGCGGCGGCGCGGTCGCCGCGGCGGCACAGGACGTAGCCGGTCAGATAGGAATCGTACGGGGCGCTCAAGGCGCCGGCCTTGATCTCCCGGAGCACCTCGGCGAAGCGTCCCCGCAGCGCGGCGACGTTCAGCCGCTCGAAGCGCAGCTGGCCGCTGCCGGGGTCGAGACGGCAGGCGCGCTTGAGGCCCGCCTCCGCCTCCGCCATCCGCCCGAGCACGACGTGAAAGCGCGCGCGGCGGCTCAGCAGGGCCGGGTCATCGGGGCGGCGCGCGAGCGCCAGCTCCATCTCGGCCAGCGCCTCGGGATAGAACGCCTGGTCGAAGAAGATGTTCGCGGCTTGCAGATGGGGCTCGGGCGAGTCCGGCACCAGCGCCGCCGCCCGGGCCGCGGCGTCGAGCGCCTTGCGGTAGAACCCGGTGCGGTTGAGGGCGTCGGCCTGCTGCATGAGGATCCACGCCGACGGCTCCAGCTCCGCCGCCGTGTTGAGGTCGTCGAGGGCGCCGGGCAGGTCCGCGAGGCCGAGGCGGAGGATGGCGCGCACCGCGAACAGCGGGCCGGACGGGCGAGCCTTGATCACCGGGTTCAGCAGATCCCACCCCTTTTGCGAGGCCCCGCGCTGGCCCTCGAGCAGGGCCGCGACGAGCACGGACTCCGGGCGGCGGCCCGCGGCGCGGACCTCCTTCTCGGCGGCGGGGATGTCCCCCTCGGTCAGAAGGCACACGGCCCGCAGCAGGCGGCCCCACGGCCACTTGGGAGCGAGCTCGACGACGCGGTCGAGATCGCGCCGCGCCGGCTCGCGCCGGGCGGCGAGCAGGTGGGCCTCGCCGCGCCAGGCCAGGGCCTCGGCGGAGCCGCCCTCGAGCGCGAGGGAGGCCTCGAAGGCCGCGAGCGCCTCCTCGCCCCGGCCGAGCATGGACAGCGCCCGGCCCCGGCGGCGAAGCGCCTCGGCGTCGCGGCGCTCGCCGAAGCGCTCGAGCTCCGCGGTCCACGCGGCGCGCCCGCCGGGAGGCAGGCCGACGAGGCAGGTCAGATAGTCTCGGCCTTCCGTCATTTCTTCTTTCGTGAGCGGCGGGCCTTCGCGGGCGCGCCCTTGAGCGGCGGCACGTACAGCATCAGGCTCGAATGGACCTTCGGATAGGCTTTCTCAAGCTCCCCGACCGCCACCACGGCCGGAGGCGAGTCATACTTCGGCCCGAACATCCAGCACAGGTGGGCGGCGGGATAGAAACGCTCCAGGCTTTTGCGGAAGGCCGTCACCTGCGCGCGCGTGTCCATCCCCTCGTAAAAGCAGGCCAGCAGCGGGAGGGTCGTGTTCAGCGTGGGAGAGCGCTCGAGGGCGGGGCGGTCGATCGCCTGGATGCCGCCGAAATCATCGCCGAGGCCCTTGCCGGTGTAGGCGAGCAGGTGGTCGATCGAGGAGACCGCCCCGAAGGTCTGATGCGCGAGGCTCTGCGCGTTGCAGCGCCGCACGAGCTCGACGGCGAGCCCGCCGAACACGAGCGGGTGGCCGCGCGTGATGAAGCCCACCGTCCGGCCCTTGTCGATCTCGGCGAAGATCGCGTCGGCCCACTTCGGCTCGTCCTGCCAGGCCTGATAGGACGCGGGACGGATGTCGCCGCAGAATTCGGCGAGCAGCTCGCGCACCTCGGGGCCGGCGACGTTGTTGAAGATGACGTCGCACAGGCTCAGGGCGTGGACCACCTCGAGCGAAGCCGTGTAGGGAGGGAATATGCCCAGGCCGCACAGGTACAGCCGGGTCGGTTTGACGGCGTTCGCGTCCATGCCTTGCCTCCGACGGAATTCAGGGTCGACCGCCCGCGACGCGGCCCAGTAGAAGCGGGCGCGCATCGAGATCGAGTCCTCTTTGGGAAGCTCCTTCATCAGCGCGGTGAATTCCTCGCCGGCCGCCCGGTGCTCGCGGACCTTGAGCGCCAGCATCCCCCGGCACAGGCGCGCCTCGAGGCGCGTGCGCGGGCTTCCCGAGCGCCCCAGCGCGCCGATCTCCTCGGCGGCGGGGCCGGACTGCCCCCGTTGGATGAGTATCCTCAATCGCGCCAGGCGCAGGGATTCGTCGCCCGGCGCGAGGGCCAGGGCCCGGTCGAACTCGGCCTGCGCCCGCTCGAGCCGGTCGGTGAGAACCCACAGCTCGGCGCGAGCGACGGACACGGCGAGGTCTTCGGGCGCGAGGGCCGCCGCCCGATCGAGCTCCAGCGCCGCCTCCTCGTAGTTCCGCCGCTGGAGGAGGAACTTCGCCTTGCGCAGATGAAGCGGCGCCTCCGCCCGCAGGGTGAGAAGCCGGTCCATCTCCTCGATGGCCTCGACGACCGAGCCCTCGTCCGACAGCGCCTGCGCGCGCGCCAAGGACGGCTCGCCGGCGGGCGAGGTCGCCCGGGTCACTTGCCCGTCTTCACCGGCGTCGCGGGCCCTTTCCCGGGGCCGGCGGCATCGAAGGCCTTGTCCAATTGAAGGCCGAGACGGATGAGCTTCTCCTCACGCTCGTCCAGGGCCCGGGAGACCGCGGGGTCGACCTTCGACAAGGCCAGCTCGACGTCGGCGTAGCAGCCTTTGGCCGAGGCGAGCACGGCCGAGGCCGCCGCCCGGTTCGGGGGAACGTTCATCGGCGCCTCGCAGGAGAAGCCCCGGATGGACGTGACGAACTTCGCGGCCGGCGCGGCCGCTGAGGGCGCGGGCGCCGCGGGCTTCGCCCATTCGCGGCTGACGTACCAGCTTCCGGCCGGGGTCCGGTTCAGCTTCGCCTGCTGCTCCTGAATGACCTTTTTGCCGTCGCCCATCAAGACGCGGCAATAATCCGACGCACCGCAGGCCTTCACGTCCTTGGCCCGGAAGGCCTTGACGAAGAGCGCCGTGCCCTGGCAGCGCAGCCGCTGGCTCGCGCATTCAGCCGCGCTCGTGCAGCTGTCGGGATCCCCGGGCACGAGCAGACGGCAGTTCCCGTCGTCGCCGGCGAGGCTCGACACGAAGGAACGGCAATCCTGCTGATTCGACGCGCACTGACGCAGCGCGCCGGCGCAGCTGTCGGGCTTGCCGATGTTTCCGGCGATGAGCCCGCAGCACCCCGCCCATTCCTTGGCCTCCGCCGGGCTCTTGGGCTGATCGGTTTGAGCGCAGGCCTGGGTGAACGCCGCGGAAGGCCCGACCGCGGCGCGCGCGGCACGCAGGTCCATCACGTCGTTGCGGCAGATCTTATCCCACGAAGCGAAGGGCTGAGGAGCGCAGGCGTTGAGGTCGCCGCTGACATAGGCGAGGATGGCGGCATAGGAAAGAAGCTCGAGCGCAAACGACTCGGACGTCGCCGCATCGACGATTTCTTTCGTCGCCTCCTTGCGGCCGGGCGGAGGCCCCGCCTTCGCGGACGAAGCCGCGGCCAGGGACCCCGCGCACGCCGCGACCTCCTTCACCGCGGCCTCGGCCTCGGCCATCGGCTTGTCGCAGCGCTGCAGCACCGCCTGCGCGCGCGCGCCGCGAGGGAAAGAGGCCAACACGACCGCCAGGATCAACCAACGCTCATTTCGATTCATCGGAAACTCCTCTTAGTCTCACGCATGGCGCAATATAGCAAAATTGCACAGCGGCTACGCGCCGCCGGATCATCTGATATACTAGCGCGATGGCCCCGCCCAAACAGGACCTGCAACGGTGGGATTGGTGGCTGGAAAGCCTTCCCGAGCTCATCTGGCCGGCCGAAGGCCTGGGTCACTGGGAGCCTCGGGCGGCGAGAGCGCTCGATCAAGACGCCCTTCGACGCGGCCTCGGGCGCGAAAAAGACCCCGCCGCGCGCGCTCGTCTTCTCCGGATCCTCGGCGAGAGCCGCGGCCTCCCCGGACGTTCCCCGAAGCAGGCCGCCGCCCGCGCCTGGCTCGCGGAGGCCGTGCTCGAGGATAAACCGGCCCGCGCTCTGAGGCTGCTCCGGGGGCTTCCCGGGCCGAGCGCGGCCCTTTACCGGGGCGCGGCGCTGATGATCCTTAAGCGATGGAAGCCCGCGGCCTCCGCCCTCCTCGAATCCCCCTCCCCTGTTTCGACCTTGCTGGCCGGCGCCGCGCTGCTGCGGGCGGGCGTCCCCGCCGCCGCGCTCGAGGCTCTGGGCCGCAGCGAGTCGCTCGGGGTCGACGTCGCCGCGCTGCACTGGCTGCGCGCCTACGCCCACGACCGCCTCGGCCACGCACGGGACGCCCGGGCCAGCGTCGAGCGGGCGATGCTGCGTTTCTCGGAGCTGGCGTTCGATCCGCTCCTGGGGCCGGAGCTGCGCCGGGAGAACCTGCGCGGCGGCCGCTGCCGCCCCCCGACGGAGCGCACCTTGACCTTGCTCCGCGCGCGGCGCAAGGGCGCGGCGGCGGCCTGGGCGGACGTGGCTCTCGCGGAGTCCCTGCGCACCCCGCAATTCTCGCGCTTCGCGGAGGCCGTGCCCCTGCTCCGGCGCGCGGCCCGGCGCGCGCCGCGCTCGCCCTGGGTCTGGGCGTATCTCGGCCGCGGCCTCGACGGCGCCGGAGACGCCCTCGGCGCCAAGCGCGCGCTCGACCGCGCCGCGCGGCTCGCGCCGGACTGCGGCTGGATTCTTTCCTGGCGAGGCGCCTGGCTGATGCGGCACAAGCGGCCGTCGGCGCTGGCGGACCTCGCGCGCTCCGCGGCCTTGATCCCCGGCTATCCTTTCGCCCGCGCCTGGTACGGCGGAGCGCTGCGCCGCGCCGGGAAGCTCGCGCGCGCGGCCGCGGAGCTCGAGCTCGCGACGCGCCTCGAACCGGGCTACGAATGGACCTTCGCCGAGCTGTTCCAGGTCCGGCGGCAGCAGAAAAACTGGGCCGCCGCCTCCGTGATGATCACCGAAGCCTACGAGCGCGAGGAAAAGTTCACCTGGGCGCGGAGCGACGATCCGGCCGCCTGCGAACGGGCGCTCGAGGAGCTCTCGAGCGCGATCGCCTCCCGGCCGCGCCTGCCGTTGCTGCGCGCGTGGCGCGCCTGGACCTTGCTCGCTCTCGGCCGGACGGAGGAAGCGCTGAGGGAGGCTGAGTCCGCCGCGAAGCGCGGCCCCGCCTTCGCGCACGCCGTCGCCGCCGCGGCTCATGAGCGCGCCGGCCGCCCCGAACTCGCCCTGCGCTCCTATGGACGGGCCATCGCCGCGCGCCCCTGTGCGGCGTACCTCGGCTCGCGCGGCGCTCTGCTCCAGCGCATGGGGCGGGCGAAGGCGGCGCTCGCGGATCTGCGCCGCTCAGTGTGGTTCAACGGCATGGTCGCGAAGTTCCAATGCGCGCTGGGCGCCGCGCTCCTAGACCTGGACCGGCCGCGAGCCTCACTCGCGGCGCTCGACCTGGCCCTGGGCATGCACCCGGGCTACGGAGAGGCCCTCGCGCGACGGGCCTTGGCGGCCTCCCGGCTGGCGGCGAACGACGTCGAAGCCTGCTCGGAGCTGCTCAAGGCCGTCGAGCACGGCTCCCACCTCCCCCCCGACCTGCTGGAGGCGGCGCGCCGGCGCATGGGCCGGCTGGCGCGCCGGGCCATGAAAAAGCTCAATAAAGGCCAGGTTGCTTATTGACTTGCCCGACGGGACCTGTTACACTTCCTGGGTCTCCGGAGTCGCAAATAAGCCGCAGAATAGACACGGAAATAACAGAGGAATACCATGAAACAGAGCGACTTCAACCGCACCATCGAGCGGCTGGCCGGCGGCGGGCTCTCCCTCCCGAAGGACCTCTCCGTGTTCTTCCCCGACGGCGACGGCCGTCAGGATCTGATGTACGAGCAGGACTTCGGCCTCGCGCCCTACGCCTCCCTTTATAAGAAGGCTCGCGCCGCCGTCATGGCCGCCGACATCGCGGGCGACGAACGCGTGCTCCTCTCCTCTTATCTCGATCTTTTTCTCGGCGAATACGACCGCGCCGCCGCCTCGCTCAAGAAGCTCTGCGACAAGGCGCCCGGCGAGTACTGGCCGCACTTCCTGCACGCCGCCGCGATCTGGCTGCTCGGCGATCAGCGCCGCACGCGCGATTATCTCCCCACCGCCCTCGACGCGATCGAGAAGGCGGTCGCCGTCGATCCGAAGCAGATGTACGCCTACATCATCCGCGCCGGCCTGCGCCGCGAGCTCGAGGACGTCCCCGGACGGCTCGAGGACACCGAGCGTGTGATCAAGATGGCGCCGCGCTTCGTGTGGGCGCGCACGGAGAAGGCCGAGGTCCTCGGCGAGACCGGCCACTACCGCCTCGCCCTCAAGGAGCTCAACGCCCTCATCAAGCGCTTCCCGACGGCCGCCTGGACGTGGGCGCAGCGCGGCCGCCTGCGCGGCATCTCCGGCTTCTACCAGCTCGCGCTGGCCGACTTCGAGAAGGCCGTCGAGCTCGACCCGTCCTGCGGCCCGATGGTGGCCTGGCGCGGCGAGACGCACCGCCGCCTCGGACACTTCGCCGAAGCCGTCGCGGACTTCGACCGCTCCATCGCCCTCGACCCGGGCTACCGCCTGGCGCACGCCTGGCGCGGGCGCGTCCGCCTGCTGCTCGGCGACTACAAGGGCGCCGTGAAGGATTTCGACGCCACGCTCAAGATCGAGCCGCGCGAGATGCTGGCGCAGACCTGGCGCGGCGAAGCGTGGTGGAAGTCGGGAGACTTCCGGCGCGCGGCCGAGGATTTCGAGGCGGTCTATCCCGCCGAGCCCCAGGGCTTCTGGAACGCGCGGCTCAAGACCAACGAGACCCAGGAAAGCTATTTCATGCTCGACTCCGAGGGCGGCAAGAGGCAGGAGCATTTCTGGGCCGATCTCGAGAAGGGCGCGGCCTCCGGCGACGCCTGGGCGTGGGCCTTCCTCGGGCGCTGCAAGGTGGGCGCCGGCCGGATCGAGGACGGGCTGCGCGACCTCACGCGGGCGCTGCAGCTCGAGCCGTCGCACGCCTACGCGCTCGCGTGGCGCGGCGAGGGCGCGCGCCGTCTCGGCGCCTTCGGACGGGCTCTGACCGACCTGGAGGCCTCCCTCAAGCTCGATCCCTCCAATCGCTGGGCCCGGGCCTGGAAGGCGCAGGCCCTCGTGCAAAGCGGCCGCGCGGACGCGGCCTTGACGGTGTTCAAGGCCGCGCTCGACACCCCCGAGCAGCGCTATGCCGTGGCGCACGTCTGGCACGGCGAGGCCCTCTGGGGCATGGGGCGCCGCGACGAGGCCGCGGTCGTCTTCCGGCACGCGTTCATCCTCGACGGCAAGTGCAAGCAGGCCAAGGCCTGGATGAACCGCCTCCGGGCGCGCAAGGTCGAAGCCGTCGCCTGAGAGGCGCTTGCCTGACGCCCGGTCCGACGCCGAACGACTTGCCGCGCGCGGGGATTTTCACGCGGCGCTGGCGGCGCTGGAGCCCTCCCTGCGCGGGAGCCTTCCTCCCCTCGAGGCGTTCTACGACTTCGTCGGCGACCAGGACCTGCTGTTCGACAACCCCGGCCACCCCTCGCTGACCAAGCCGCAGAAGTCGCGAGCCGAGCGCGCCCTGCGCCGGCTCAAGCCCGGCCCCACCCGGACCCTGCTCTCCTCCTACCTCCACCTCTGCGCGCGCCGCTACGCCGAAGCGGCGCGGGCGGCGGCTTCGGTCACCGACGGCGCGCACGCCCCGCTCCTCGAGGCCTGCGCCCTCTGGCTTCTCGGGGACAGCCGCCGCAGCCCGCGCTGGCGCGCGCGGGCCCTGGAGCGCGCCGATCGGGCCGTGACGTTGGCGCCCTCCCGCCGCGCCCTGCTTCTGCGCGCGCAGATCCGCATGGAGCTCGAGGACAACAAGGGCGGGCTCCGGGACCTCGGGCGCATGCTGCGCCGCGACCCCCGGGACCTGTCGGCGCGCATCGGCCGCGTCGAGGCCCTCGCCGACCAGTATCTCCTCGCCCCCGCCGAGCGGGAGCTTCAGCGCATCCTGACGATCCGCCCGGCGCGCTGGTGGTTCTACGCCCAGCGCGGTCGTCTTCGCGGCGTGTGCGGACGTCTTGAGCCCGCGCTGCGGGATTTCGACGAGGCCGTCCGCCGCCAGCCCCGCCGCGGCGCGATCCGCGCCTGGCGAGGAGAACTGCTGCGCAAGCTGGGTCGCCTGAGCGAGAGCCGCGCGGAGTTCGACCGGGCGGCGGCGCTCGAGCCCCGCTACGCCTTCACCTTCGAGTCGCGGGGCCGCCTCCTGCTGATGCTCGGCCTCCCCCGCCGGGCGCTGGCCGACCTCGAGCGCGCGTGCCGCCTCGACCCGGCCCGGACCCTGGCCTTCGCCTGGCGCGCGGAGGCTCGCCTGCGCCTGGGGCGCCTGCGCGGCGCGTGGCGGGACCTCGAACGAGTCCGGCCCATGGATCCTCTCAACTTCTGGAACGCGGACGACGCGGTCGACGGCGCGCTGCCCGGCCGAGAGGAGAGGCACGCTTCCTACTGGCGCGCGCTCGACGCGGCGGTGAGCCGCGCCTCCGGCGACGGAACGGCCTGGCTCCTCCGCGGGCGCGGCCTGCTCACGGCGGGGCGCGGCCGCGAGGCCTTGAGCGACCTGGCCCGCGCGCGGCGCCTGCTCGCCGGCGCTCCCTTGCCGCTGCGCGACTCCGCCCGTGAATGGCAAGAGCGGGCCCGGAGCCTCGCGCCATGATGGACTGGGCGGGAGCCGAGGCCTCGATCCGAAGGGCCGATTTCGAAGCGGCGGCCGCGGCCTTGCTCGGGCGCGGGCGTCCGCTCGGGCTCGACGCCTTCTTCAAGAACACCCCCTCCCACGACCTCATGTACTCCACCCCGCCGCGGGGCGCGAAGGTCCCCCCCATGATCCTGCGAGGCTGGAAGCGAGAGGCGGGGCGGCGGCGTTCGGCCGAGCTCTGGACCTTGGCCGGGGCGGCGGAGATGGCGATGGGCCGCGGCGCCGCCGCGGAGTCCTCGCTCACGCGCGCGCTGGCCATCGCGCCGAGGCTCGCCGCGGCCCGCCTCGCGCGCGTCGCGGTCCGGCTCGCGCTCTCGCGCGAGCGCCGCGACAACCGTCCTCTGCCGGGCTGCCTCGACGATCTCGACGCCGTCCTCTCGCTCGCGCCGGACGACGCTCGGGCCCTGCGCCTGCGCGCCGAGATCAGCAACGACTGCGACGACCTCGAGGGCGCGCGGCGGGACCTCGAGCGGGCGCTGGCCCTGGAGCCGGAGAACGGCTGGACGCGCGCGGAGCTGGCCGACCTTTTCTGCGACAGCGGCGAGTTCGAGAAGGCACGGCCCCTGATGGCCTCGCTCGCCCCGGCCGGCGGAGGCGAGGGCTGGTACAACGCCCTTCGAGGCCGCGCCCTCGCCCTCTCCGGGAAGGCGGGCGAGGGGCTGCGCGAGCTCGAGAAGGCGGTCGAGCTGTCGCCGCGCCTGGCCTCGGCCGTCGGCTGGCGCGGCGAGGCCTACCGCCGCCTCGGCCGCTATCGCGAGGCCATGCGCGACCTGAACCGCTCCATCGCCATGGATCCGGGCTTCGTCTACGCCTTCGAGTGGCGCGGCCGCCTGAACCTCATGCTCGGCCGGCTGAAGGAGGCCTTGGCCGACGGCGAGATCATCGTGCGGCGCGACGCGCGCCACCTCTACGGCCCGGTCCTGCGCGGCGAGGCCCTGTTCAAGCTCGGGCGCTACGCCGCCGCCGCGGCCGACTTCGACCGCGTCTACCCTCTCGATCCGTCCCGCACCTGGAATCCGCTCGTGTCGGAGGGCCGCGTGACGACTCCCGCGGAGCGGACCGCCGCGTTCTGGGCGGACGTGGACGCGGCCTCGTCCTCCGCCGCCCTCCTGTCGGGCCGCTTCCACGGCGCCGCGGGGCATCAGGCGCGGGCCCTCGCCGATCTGACGCGCGCGGCGGACTCCGCCAAACGTCCTTCGGCGCGCGCCGCCGCCCTCGCC
>JAUYSH010000071.1 GCA_030696455.1 Elusimicrobiota bacterium | reverse complement strand
GGCGGCGGCCCCGTCGCCCCTGGGGCGGGAGCCGCCCCGCGCTCCGGCGGTGCCGTCGCGTCCGGCTCGCCCGGGGGCGAAACCGCGTCGTCGGCGGGCGGCGCGGACGCCTTCAGCCGGGCGGCCGGGGGAAGCCTCGAGAAGGGCGGCGCGGGGGCCGCGCCGCGACTTGGTCCCATGGGGGCCGACGGCGTCACCAGGCCGAAGACGGAAGAGCTTAAGGAGATTCCTTCGATGTCCGCGTCCTCGGGCGCGGGAGGAGGACCGGGAGCCGGCGGGGCTGGCGGGGGTGGAGGCGGCGGAAGCGGAGGCGGCGGCTCCGGCGGAATGGGCGGCGCGGTCCCGGCCGGCAAGCCGAAGGCGTCGGCGGGCAAGCCCGTGGAAGAGGGAGCCGCCGGCGGCGCGCCCGCGGGTGGTCCGCCCACGGGCGGCGCGGGCGACGTGGCGGGCGCGGGAAGCTTCGGCCCCGGGGGCGCGCCGGACCCCCAAACCGGGACGGCGAAAACGGGCACTCTCGATGTCGGCGAGGGCGTGCCCAGCGGTCATCGATTCAGCCTCACTCCCGGCGGGCCCGCGGTGATCGAGACCTTGATCTCTCGTACGAAGAAAGACGCGATCCTCATCGAGTTCAAAGCCAAGATGGCCATCGACGCCGACGGGCCGGGCGGCGGCAAGGATGGAGACACCACCTACCAGCCCGAGACCGCTCTGCAGGTCAGCGGAAAAAGCCTCGACGCGCGCCGAACGCCTTTCATCGTGATCCCCGGGGATTTCAAGAAGGCCCACAAGGACGTCGCCTTGGGCGACTTCGCGGCGGTGACCTACGGCGGGAAGACCTACTACGCGATCGTCGGCGACATCGGGCCGAAAGGCGTGCTCGGCGAGGCCTCGCCCGTGGTGGCGCGCGCCGTGGGCATCGACCCTCATCCGGTGAGCGGCGGCATCCGCAGCGCGAGCGTGCGCTACTACATACTCCCCAAAAGCGGCCGGCGCCCCGTCCCGACCGGCGACGCGGAGATCCAGAGCGTCGTGGGAGCCGCGTTCGCCGCGGCCGGCGCGGAGCTCAAGTAGCCTCGGGCAGGCGGCCGCCCGGCCGGAAATGCTAAGCTCCCCGTCCTCCCCGTGGCGATCCTCCTATCCTGTCAAAACCTGACCAAGAGCTTCGGCATCCGCCCGCTCTTCGAGGGCCTGTCTTTCGGGCTCTTCGAGGGCGAGCGCACGGGCCTGATCGGGCCTAATGGCGCGGGTAAATCCACGCTGTTAAAGATTCTCGCCGGCCTTGAGACCTCCGATGACGGGAAGATCGCCGCGCGCCGCGGCCTGCGCGTGGGCTACCTGGCCCAGCAGGACCGCTTCGAGACCGTCGGCGAAGGCTGGACCGTCCGCGACGAACTGAACCGCGCCCTCCAGGGCCTGAATCTCGAGGACTGGGAGATCGACATGCGCGTCGAGTCGGGCATGGAGCGTTCCGGCTTCGTGGATCCCGACCAGCGCGTCGACAAGCTTTCCGGCGGCTGGCGCAAGCGCCTCGCGATCCTGTCTCAGGTCCTGCGCGAGCCGGACCTGCTGCTCCTCGATGAGCCGACCAACCATCTCGACCTCGAGGGGGTGCTGTGGCTGGAGCGCTTCATGTCGGGGCTCGACTTCGCGTTCCTGACCATCACCCACGACCGCAGCTTCCTGGAACGGGTGTGCAACCGCGTCGTCGAGCTCAACAAGCGCTACGAGGACGGCCACTTCTCGAGCCAGGGCAACTACAGCGACTTCCTCGAGAAGCGCGAGGAGCTTTTCAGCCACCAGGCCACGCTCCAGCAGACGATGCAGAACACCGTGCGCGGCGAGATCGCCTGGCTGCGCAAGGGGCCCAAGGCCCGCACGACCAAGCAGCAGGCCCGCATCGACCGCGCCGGGGAGATGATCTCCGACCTCGCCGAGCTGAAGTTCCGCAACGCGCAGGTCCGCGCGACCGAGATCGACTTCGACGCCACCGAGCGCCGCAGCAAGAGCCTTGTGCGCTGCCTCGGCGTCGAGAAGTCGATGGGCGGCAAGAAGCTGTTCGGTCCTCTCGACCTCATGCTCTCCCCGGGCGATAAGCTCGGGCTGCTCGGCGAGAACGGGTCCGGCAAGTCCACCTTGCTCAAGCTGTTCTCGGGCGCGCTCACGCCGGACAAGGGCACGCTGCGCCGCGCCGACGACCTGAAGGTCGTGACCTTCGACCAGCACCGCGAGCAGCTCGACATGACCAAGACCCTCAAGCGTTCGCTGTGCGAGGCGGGCGAGCACGTCGACTTCAAGGGCCAGCGCGTCCACGTCTACGGCTGGGCGGAGCGCTTCCTGTTCCGCACCGAGCAGCTCGAGTACCCGCTGAGCCGCCTCTCGGGCGGCGAGCAGGCGCGCGTGCTCATCGCCCGCCTCATGCTTCGCCCCGCCGATATACTATTGCTCGACGAGCCCACCAACGACCTCGACCTGCAGTCGCTGGAGGTGCTCGAGAACAGCATGATGGAGTTCCCGGGCGCTCTCGTGCTCGTGACCCACGACCGCTACCTGCTCGAGCGCGTCTCCCAGCGCATACTCGCGCTCGACGGCAAGGGCAACTCGAACTTCTACGCCGATCTCTCGCAATGGGAGGCGGCGCGGGAAGAATCCGACTCGCTTGGCGCCATGCATCCGGTCGCGGCGGCGCCGGCCGCGGCGAAGCGGGCGCTGACGCCGAAGGAGGAGCGGGAGCTCCAGAAGATGGAGGCGAGCATCAAGGCCGCGGAGAACGAGGCCGCGCTCGCGCGCGCCGCGCTCGAGGACCCCGCGGTGGCGACCGACGCCTCGGAGTTGATCAAGCGGCAGGTGCGCCTCGATGAGGCGCGCCAGCGCGTCGAGGCCTTATTCCTGCGCTGGAACGAGCTGGAAGCCCTGCGTGCCCTGTAACCGTTCGGACATTGACCAGCCGTCGCGGAGGGTTATACTGCTGATGATGCGCACTTTGGCTTTGTGCCTTCTGCTTCCGTTGGCCGCCTCCTGCGGCGGCGAGGGCGACACTCCCGCCGAGCGCGAGGAGCGCCTGCTGCGCTCCGCCAGAAACGGGGACATGAAGACCGTCGTCCTCCTGCTCGATGAGGGCGTCGACCTTGAGGCGCGCAACCCGGGCGACGCCTGGACGCCCCTGATGTGGGCCGCGGTGCGCAACCACACGCCATTGGTGACGCATCTGATCTCCCGGGGCGCCCGCCTCGAGGCGCGCGACCGCAAGGGCCTCACCGCGATCATGGTCGCGGCGCGCTGGGGCAGCGGGGACGGCGTCGCCGCTCTGCTCGATGGGGGGGCGAACATCGGGGCGACGGACGATATCGGCTGGAACGCGCTGATGTGGGCGGCCTTCAAGGGGCAGACGGACATGGCCGCCTTGCTTCTCGACCGCGGCGCGCGCCTCGAGGGGCGCGATCCCAACGGCCGGACCCCGCTCATGCTCGCGGCCAAGAAGGGGCACGCGAAGACGGTCGCGATGCTGCTCGCTCGCGGCGCCGACATCACGACGCTCGGCCCTGACCGTAAGACGGCGGCGGACATGGCCGAGAAGAACGGCTACGACGACCTGGCGAAGCTGCTCCGGGCACCCTGAAAACCCTTTGTTTCGCGGGTAAAAAGTTGGCAAAGCCCCCTTGCGCGCGCGCCTCCGCGGGCTTATACTGAGAACATGACCGCCAAAGTGAAATCCGCGCTCACCGTCGTCTCCGAAGCGCTCGAGACCGCCGCGGGCTACGCGCTCGTCGCGGTCGGACTTTACGCCGTCGTGTTCGTGGACATGACGGGCGGCGGATCCTTGTGGCAGGCGCTGCGCCATCATCAGGCGACCGCGCAGGAAGGGCTCGAATCTCCGAACGTGACCCGCGTCATCAAGGTGCCCACTTTGGCGGTCGAAGCGAAGGTCCATGAGGACCGCATGCTCGCCGTGTTCGACGCGCCCCCGCTGGGCGAGGTCGCGGCGGTATTCCCAGCGCCGGAGGCGGCCGGGCAGCGCCCCGAGGCGGCCTTTACCGACGTGCCCGCCGATCCGCAGTCCGGAAAGACCTGGAAGCGCGGCCTCAAGGGCGAGCTGAGGAATTTCACGGTGTACGGCAAGGGCGACCAGACGACCAGCGCCGTGATGAACGTCTCCGCGCCCGCTCACGGCGCGGACGACACGCCCGCTTACTCGGCGGCATCCGCGCCCGGTTCCGCCGCGCGCGCGCCCACCGAGGCCGCGGCGCGTCCCGGCGTCGGCTCGCGCATGTCCCGGGGGGCCTTGGCCGCCTCCGAGACCACGCGAAACGTGCGCTGACCTAAGGCTGCTTCGCGGGAGGGACGAACGGCGAGGCGAAGTCCTTGCCGGTGAGCGCGATGCTCTTGACCGTCGCGGACGGGAAGCGCAGGCGCTCCTCGGAGTCCTTCGGGATCACCTCGATGTACGCCTCCCCGGACGGGAACGGCGCGTGCTCCCGGTTGAACAGGTAGCCCTCGATGGTCTTCCCGTCGGTGAAGGCGACCGTCACGTGTCCGCGGTGGTCGTACGCCGCGTCGATCTGGGCGGCGATGTCTTTCGAAAGGCTCATGTCGTCGTTCTCTCCTAGATGAGGGCCGTGAGGCTCTCCACGGCTTTGTCCCAATCTCCGTCCGCGGCGCCGCCTTGGGCGAAGTCCGCGCGGCCTCCCGCCGAGCCGCCGTGCGCGGCGGCGAAGGCCTTGGCGATCTTGGACGCGTCCACGCCCTTGCCCGCCATGTCCGGCGTCGCGGCCAGCACGAACGAGAGCTTCCCCTCGCCGGGCGCGGCGAGGAACACGAGGCCGGAGCCGACCTCGGCCTTGATCTTGTCGGACAAGCCTCGCAAGGATTTGGGGTCCGCGCCGTCCAGGCGCTGCAGGACGAGCTTGAAGCCCTTCACCTCGACGATCTTCTTGCCGGCCTCCGCCTGGGCGGCGAGCTTGGCCGCCTTGAGCTGCCCGAGCTTGTTCTCGAGCGCCTTGAGGCCCTCGGAGGCCTCGGCCTTGCCGCCGAGCGCGCGGATCTGCCCGGCGACCGCCTCGGCCTTGGCGCCGGCCTCGCTCTCGGCCTTGAGCTTCGCCGCCTGCTGGGAGGCCGCGAATTCCTCGACGGCCTTGCCCGCGAGCGCCTCGATGCGGCGCACGCCCGAGGACGCCGAGGATTCCTTGACGATCTTGAACGCCAGGATCTCCGAGGTGTTGTCGACATGCACGCCGCCGCACAGCTCCAGGCTGAAGCGGTTCTTCGGCTCCGCCCAGGCCTTGGGGCCGATGAGCAGGAAGCGGGGCTCGGCGCCGTAGTCTTCGCCCAGGAGCGAGGTGGCGCCGAACTCGGCGACCCTGGCGACGGGGTGGCACTGCGCCGCGACGGGGTGCGCCGCCTTGATCTCGGCGTTGACGATATCCTCGATCTTCCTGAGCTCTTCCGGCGAGATGGCCTTGGGATGCGTGAAGTCGAAGCGGAGCTTATCCGGTCCGACATAAGAGCCGGCCTGGCGGATGCTCCCGCCGAGCACGCGCTTGAGCGCCTCGTTCATCAGGTGCGTCGCGGTGTGGTGGGGCTTGATGCGCGCCCGGCGCTCGGCGTCCACGCGAAGGATGACCTCCGTCCCCAGCGGGAGGGTCGTGGATGCATCCACGAGATGCACGAAAACGTCGTTTTGTTTTTGTGTATCGAGAACCCGCGCGAGGACCGTCGTGCCGTCGGCCGAAACGATGTCCCCCGTGTCTCCGACCTGGCCGCCGCCCTCGGCGTAAAAGCTCGTCTTGTCGAAGGCGGCCATGCCGGGCGCCGACGCGACGACCTTGGCCTTGGTCTCGTCCCGCGCGTAGCCGAGGAATTCCGTCTTCGGCGCCGTCGACACGAGCGCCGTCAGGTTCTTCTCGCCGGAGCCTTTCCAGGACGCGCGCGCGATATCCACGGCTTTCTCTTGCGCGGCCTTGAAGCCGGCTTCATCGACGGCGACGCCTTCGGCGGCGCTGATCTCCTTCGTCATCTCGAGGGGGAACCCGAACGTCTCGTAAAGCCGGAAGGCGGCTTCGCCCGACAAGGTCTTGCCCGCCTTCTCGAGGGCTTTCTTCAGCTCGCCCTCGCCGGCGTGGAGCGTCTCGAGGAACTTGGCCTCCTCGGTCTTCATCACGGCCTGCACCTGCTCGGAGGCCGCGCGCAGCTCGGGGTAGCCCGGCGCGAAGATCTCGATCGCCTCGGGCACGAGGAGGTGCAGGAACGGGCGGTCGAAGCCCATCAGCTGGCCGTAGCGCGCCGCGCGGCGCACGAGGCGGCGCAGCACGTAGCCGCGCTCGACGTTGGAGGGGATGATGCCCTCGCTCATCAGCATGGTCGCCGCGCGCGCGTGGTCGGCGATCACGCGAAAGCCCAGGGCGTGCTCGGGGTCTTTGGGGTCGGCGCCGATGATCCCGGCGGCCTTGTCGACGATCGGCGCGAACAGGTCCGTGTGGAAGGGGGACTTGGTGCCCTGCGCGCAGAACGCGAGGCGCTCGAGGCCCATGCCGGTGTCTATGCAGGGTCTCGCCAAGGGCTTCAAACTGCCGTCGGGCTGGCGGTCGAACCCGGTGAACACGAGGTTCCAGATCTCGATGTAGCGGTCGCCGTCGCCGCCGACGAAGTCGTCCATGCCCGAGGCGAACTCGGGCCCGAGGTCGTAGTAGATCTCCGAGCACGGGCCGCACGGTCCCGTCGGGCCCATGTTCCAGAAGTTGGTGTCCTCGCCCAGGCGCACGGCGGCGTTCGGGGCGCCGACCTTCTTCCACAGCTCGACGGCCTCGTCGTCCTCCTTGAAAACGGTGGGGTAGAGGCGCTTGGGGTCGAGGCCGACGTCCTTGGTCAGGTACTCCCACGCCCAGAACACGGCTTCCTGCTTGAAATAGTCGCCGAACGAGAAATTGCCGAGCATCTCGAAGAACGTCATGTGGCGCAAGGTCGTGCCGACGCGCTCGATGTCCGTCGTGCGGAAGCACTTCTGCGACGAGGTGGCGCGGCTGAGGTCGGTCTTGAGCTGGAGGAAGTACGGCTTGAACGGCACCATGCCGGCCGAGTTGAACATGAGCGTCGCGTCCCCTTGGGGGACGATCGGCGCGGAGGCCTTGAGGGTGTGGCCGTTCTTGACGAAGAAATCGAGATAGCCGGAGCGGAGCTGGGAGCTGGTCTTCATGGGGGATTGATTATAGCTTTTCGCGTCGCGGGGTCGACTGACGGCGCCGTCAGATGTATACTGCCTCATGGAACTGCCCGGATTCGAGCGCCGCGACTTCACCGCCGGAGGCGTTTCGAAGCCCGTGTACCGCGCCGGCTCCGGCCCCGCCGTCGTGCTCATCCACGAACTGCCCGGCATGGTCCCCGAGTGCGTCGAGCTCGGACGAAAGATCGCCGCCGAAGGCTACTCCGTCTACATGCCCCTGCTGTTCGGCGAGCCGATGACCAACTACGGCGTCAAGCCGGTCCTGTGGGCCTGCGTGTGGAAGGAATTCAGCGTGCTCAGCACCCACGGCAAGAGCCCCGCCGCCGACTGGCTGCGCGCGCTGTCGCGCAAGGCCTTCGCCGAGCGCGGCGGCAAGGGCGTGGCGGCCATCGGCATGTGCTTCACCGGACGCTTCGCGCTGTCGCTCATGATGGACAAGGAGCTCATCGCGCCGGTGCTGTGCCAGCCCTCTTCCTCCTACAGCGATTCGGCCTTGGGCATACCCGAGACGGAATGGGATAACGCGGTCAAGCGTTCCAAAGACGAGAACATCCCCGTGCTCGGCCTGCGCTTCGAGGAGGATTCCCTGTGCCGCAAGGCGCGCTTCGACACGCTCCGCGCCGGCTTCGAGGATCGTTTCCGCGAAGTCGTGGTGCCGGGATCCAAGCACTCGGTCCTGACCATGAATTTCAAGGACCTGAGCCCCGACGACCAGAAGCGGGTCTGGGGCGAGCTTTCCGGCTTCCTGAGCCGGCGGCTCAAGGCGTGAAGGACCTCGACGCGCTCATCCTCGGGTCGGGCGGAGCGGGCCTGATGTGCGCGCTCACCGCGGCCCGGCGCGGCCGCAAGGTCGCCGTGCTCGACCACGCGGCCAAGCCCGGCGGCAAGCTCATCATCTCCGGCGGCGGGCGCTGCAACTTCACGAACCGCGAGGTGAGCGCGGACAACTTCGTCTCGGAGAACCCGCACTTCGCCAAGTCCGCCCTGTCGCGCTTCCCCCCCGAGGACTTCATCGCGATGGTCGAGGCGCACGGCATCGCCTATCACGAACGGAAGCACGGCCAGCTCTTCTGCGACGGCTCCGCGCAGCAGATCATCGACATGTTGGTGAACAGCGCCCGCGAAGCGGGCGCCGGGATTCTTCAAAGGCACAAGGTTCTGTCCGTCGAAAAAATCGAGACCCTTTACTCCGTGACCACGGAGCAGGGCGTCTTCACGGCGCCTAAGCTCGTGGTCGCCACCGGCGGCCTGTCGTTCCCGAAATTCGGCGCGACCCCGGTCGGCTACGACATCGCCAAGCAGTTCGGCCTCAAGATCGTACCGCGCGCGCCCGCCCTCGACGGCTTCGTCTTCAGCGACGCCGACCGCGCGCGCCTCGAGGGCTTCTCCGGCATCGCCCTCGACGCGACGATGACGACGAACGGCGTCGCGTTCCGCGAGAATCTGCTCTTCACCCACGCCGGCTTCAGCGGCCCGGTCGCGCTCCAGGCGTCTTTGCATTGGAAGCCGGGCGTCGAGGTCCGCATCGACTTCATCCCCGCGCTGCGGCGCGAGGAGCTGATGGAGTGGTTCGCCTCGCGCAAGGGCAACAAGCTCGAGATCAAGAACCAGATGGCCGCCCTCGTGCCCAAGCGCCTCGCCGAGCGCTTCTGCGACCTATACCTGCCCGACGCCCTCGACATGGGCAACTACCCGAAGAAGGAGCTCGCCGCTTTCTGCGAGAAGCTCCAGGACTGGCGCTTCGTCCCCGCGGGCACCGTCGGCTACGGCAAGGCCGAGGTCACCCGCGGCGGCGTCGACACCTCCGAGCTCTCGTCGAAGACCATGGAGGCCCGCAAAGCCCCCGGCTTGTACTTCATCGGCGAGGTCGTCGACGTCACCGGCTGGCTCGGCGGCTTCAACTACCAGTGGGCCTGGGCCTCCGGCCGCGCGGCGGGAGAATCCATTTAGGTGCCAGGCCTACCGGTATTTGCGTAAGTGCCAGGCCCACCGAAAGACCGTAGTTCCCGCGGATGTGTTAAAATCCCCGCATGACCGCGACCACCGACTGTCCCTGCCAGAGCAACAAGCCCTACTCCGCGTGCTGCGAGCCGTACATCACAGGGAAGACCGCGGCCCCGACCGCCGAGGCCCTGATGCGTGCGCGCTACACGAGCTACGCGACCGGCAAGATCGACTTCATCGAGAAGACCCATGCGCCCGAGAGCCGCGCCGACTTCGACCGCAAGGCCTCCGAGAAGTGGGCGAAGGACTCGGCTTGGAAGGGCCTCGCCGTCGTCGCCACCAAGGACGGCGGTCCCGAGGATCAGACCGGCATCGTCAGCTTCATCGCCGGCTTCTCGCAGAACGGCCAGGACTACGAGCACCACGAGATCGCGACCTTCCGCAAGGAGGGCTCGAATTGGCTGTTCGTCGACGGCAAGTCTCCGAAGCCGGAGACCCACGTCAACACCGGTCCCGACGTCGGCCGCAACGATCCCTGCCACTGCGGCTCCGGCAAAAAGTTCAAGAAGTGCCACGGTAAATAACGCATATTCCGGTTGGCCTGGCACCGGAGGCGGTCGCCTACAGCAGGTCGGAGGAGGGGATGCCGCCCTTGCGCAGCCAGGACTTCAGCCCGTCGATGTAGGCGGCGTCGGACGTGCGGCTGGATTTCTTCTGGCGGTAGCCGTCGATGCGCCATTTGCCGTCCTTGCGGGTGACGTAGAAGGCGATCGTGTGCTGTTGGATGTCGGGGTCGCGGCTGGCGTAGCCGCGGGCGAAGGTGGTCCCGTGGAAGTCGGCGTATAGGAACACTCCGTCGCGCGCGACCTCCTCGACGGACTTGCCGCCCTTCGTCGCCATCGTGCCCGCCACGGCGCGCATCAGCTCGCCCTGGGCGTTGTCGGGGTACTTGGCGACGGCCCGGTCGAGCTCGTCGTTGGTCAGGGCCATCTCGATCTGGTTTTCGAGGCGGGAGTCCGGGACGGCGTCGAGCATCGCGAGCAGGCCGCGCTTGGACATCACGGACTCGATGTGCGCCACGGTGGCCTTGTTCTCTGAGGCGAGGCGGATCAGCAGGGCGGCGTGGCGGCGCAGCTTGGGGTGAAGGCTTGCGGCGACGTCGAGCTCGGCCCTGGCTTTGCCGGGGAGCAGCTCGCCCCGCACGGCGGCGGCTCGAGGGGATTCCTTGGGGATGCCTTGCTCATCCAGCCAGTCGCCCAGAAGCGAATCCGTCTCCCGCTCCGTGGGGGCCCGCAGGCCGCCCATGATGCCGGCGATGAAGCGGCGGGCGGAGGCCGCATCGGGGTTGACGGGGGGCGCGCGCGCGGGCATGGGCGCGGACTCGGCCTGCCAGGACTCGGGCGTCTGACGGGCCTCGAAGTAATGGCGCACGGCGTCGAAGTTCGCCCGCTGGTCTTGAGGGAGCAGGGCGAACAGCGCGCTGTCTTTGCGGAGGTTGCTCAGGAACTTGTAGGTGCCGGCGAGTATGACCTCGTCGCTCGGCCCCGGGCCCTTGCCGATGGCCTGGAGTTGGGTGCGGATCTCGAGGGCCAGGCCTTCGACGCGCTTACGGGCGTCGGCGATGGTGCCCACGTAGGAGGAGGTTTGGTCGGCGAAGGCCAGGCGCCTGCCCCAGGTCAGGGCCCAGGCCGGCTCGGAGGGGAAGGCCTCGGCCGCGGCCTGGGCGAAGGCGTCCTGCTTCTCCTTCATCCTGGCGGGGTCCAGGTCGAAGTCGGTGGCCATGATCAGGGCCTTGACCTGGGCGGCCGTAAAGCCGTAGGCGCCGCCGAAATCCAGGAGCAAGGCCCGGGCCTCGTCGTCCTTGTCCAGATGCTCGAGCGTCGCGAAGACCCGGGCCGGGGAGTTCGCGGCCCGGTTTGGGTCCACATCGTGCAGCGCGGCGGCCAGGATCAGCAGGATCTTCTTCTCGGCGGGAAGCGCCGCATCCGCGACGAGGTGGGCGGCCAGGTTCGCTACCTCCCGGCTGTGGCCCATGCCGTGGTAGATCATGTTCTGGTCGCCGGGGTGGCGTTGGGTGAGGAAATCGTATAGGCGGGTCTGCAGGCCTTCCGGGACGCCGAGCTTGCCGAGCTCGAAAAGGAAGAAGACCGGGGGGGCCGCGACGGCCGCGGCGGGGGCCGCGGACGGGTCGATGGCGGGGGCGTCGCGGGCCGCGACGGCGGCCGGCGCCGCCGCCTTGGCGGGCTTCTCCGAGGCCGCGGCGGCGGGCCGGACGGACGGGGCCAGGGCCGAGGCGGCGAGTCCCTGGTGCGGGGAGGCCGCCGGGGGCGCCAAGGCCGGGGATAGGGCTCCCGACAGGGAGAGAGGGGAGACCTGGCTTCCCGTCAGGCCGATCGGGGCCACGCCGCCGGCATTAAGAGAAGCGCCGGCCGAGCCCGCCGTACCGGCCGCGGTCTCCGCCCCCGCGTTCGTCTTGACCTGGGCGCCGGCCGGTCCTGCGAAGGCAATTAAGGTAAGAAACAGCGGTAGGGTAAGAGGGGGCCGCATGCCTGGAGTGTAAGCCCGCCTCCTGGACCTGTCAAGGGGGGGAGCGCGACAGTTTTAACAAGATTTTGTTGACAGGCAGGGATCAGTCTGTTATAACATCACCGACGGAAGAACCCCGCATGCGCAAGAAAATCTACAACGTCCTCGCACGCCGCCTCACGGTGCTCATCATCCCCCAGACCCAGATGAAACCCTGGCGCTGGCAGTGCTCCACGGCCTTTTTCCTGTTCTGGCTGGGCCTCTGGTCGGCGATGACCATCGGGGCGGGCATCGTGGCCGGCCGTCACGTCGATTACTGGATCACCAAGGCCGACAACCAGGTCATGCTGACCAAGATGACCCGCCTGGCCCAGGAGATGGACCGCGCGCGGCTCGTGCTCGACCAGGCCCGCGGCACCGACCGCCAGCTGCGCGGCCTGCTCACGATGGCGAATGCCCGGGATCCGATCGAAGCGGCCACCGGCGTCGGCGGCCCGACCTTGGCCGACCGGCTGAGCCTGGGAAGGCTCCTCAACGGAGGCGCCGCGGATATCCGGCAGGCCGATTGGCATCGCGAGATCGAGCGCATCCGCCGGGACGCGGAGAGGCGCCTCGCCAGCTTCCAGGAGATCGGCTGGTACGTGGGCAATCAGAAGAGCCTGCGCAACGCGACGCCGAGCCTGTGGCCCGCGACGGGCACCCTCACCTCGCTGTTCGGCTATCGCTTCTCCCCCATGCGCCGCGGCGAGGGCCGCAGCGACTCCGGCGACAACGGCGAGTTCCACGCGGGCATCGATATCGCCGACGCCGCCGATACCTTGGTCCACGCGACCGCCGACGGCACGGTCCGCTTCTCGGGCTGGTCCCACGGCTACGGCAACATGGTCGTCATCGACCACGGCTACGGCTTGAGCACCTTATACGGGCACACCTCGAAGACCCTCGTGAAGGCCGGGGAGCGCGTCATGCGCGGCCAGATTCTCGGCTACATGGGCACCACCGGCCGCTCGACCGGCGCCCACCTGCATTACGAGGTGTGGCGCCAGGGCCGTCCCGTCAATCCGATGACCTACCTGAAGGTCCGCTCCGGACCCGATCTGCTCGGCTACGCGCCGCGCGGCGCGAAGGCCCGCTCCTGATGTTCGGCGAGAAGGCCGGGCGCGGCGACGCGCGCGAAGGCATGACCTTGATCAGCGAGGACGCCTTCTTCCACGGTTCGCTCGTGGTCAAGGGCTCCCTGCGCGTCGAGGGCGCCTTCGAGGGCGACATCTCCGACGCGGTGGACGTCGAGATCGGCGCGAAGGGCCGGGTGACCGGGAACCTCGCCGCCGAGACGGTCGTGGTCGCCGGCGAGGTCCTGGGCGACATCGTCGCGGCGCGCTCACTTGAGATCCTTGCCGGCGGGCGCGTGACGGGGGATATCCGCACTTTGAAGCTCAAGATCGACGAAGGGGCGCACTATGAGGGCGCCTGCTCGATGGGCTCCGAGGACGGTAAGCCCCGCCGTCGCCGCGCGCGGTCCGAGCCCGACGTCGCCCCGGCGGCGGACACCGTTTCCTAGATGTTAAGATAAATCCCGGCCCCTCCCAAAACCAAGGAGTCCCATGATCTCATTTCTGCGCAAGCACCGCAAAAGCATCTTCGTCGCGACCATCTCGGTTTTCCTTTCCGGCAGCTTCGTCGGCCTCGGCGGCTTTTACTTCACGAGCCGCGACACCGACGGCGCCGTGGCCCGCATCGGCGCCACCAAGATCCCGGCCCAGCGGCTGCTCATCCGCGTCAACCAGTACGCCGAGGCCCTGCGCGAGAAGGGCACCGAGGTCGACGACGCGATGATGTCGCGGCTTAAGCGCGAGATGCTCAACGACATGATGATCGAGGAGATGATGGCGCTCAAGGCCGACGAGCTCGGCCTGAAGGTCACCAACGACGAACTCTCTCGCGACATCCGCGCGACGCCGGCGTTCCAGCGCGAGGGCCGGTTCGACCAGGAGCTCTACTTCCGGCAGGTGCGCGCGATCTTCCGCGAGAATCCCCAGGAGTACGAGCGCTCGCGCCGCAAGGCCATCAAGAGCGGCCGCCTCAAGCAGCTGATCTACCGCATGTCGAAGCTGCCGCCGGCCGAGGTGGACGCCGCCTACGCGGCGGTCCTGAAGACGGCGCCCAAGAAGGACGCCGCCAAGGTCACGAAGGCGGCGGTCGCCCAGAACCTGCAGCAGCAGCGCGCCGTCGAGCTGATCAACCACTGCCTCAAGCAGCTCTCCGCCCGGGTCGAGCATCAGATCTGGATGGACCGCGTGGACGGGGGGGCCTAGCCCGTGAGCGACATCCTCGTCGTCGGCTCCGTCGCGCTCGACTCCGTCAAGACCACCGCGGGCAAGTCCGTCGAGGCCCTCGGCGGCTCGGCCACCTATTTCGCGCTCGCCGCGAGCTATTTCACCGAGGTCGGCCTCGTCGGCGTCGTCGGGTCGGACTTCCCGGATGAGCACCGCCGCACGCTCAAGCGCCGCGGCGTGGACCTCGAGGGCCTCAAGGCCGCGAAGGGCAAGACCTTCCGCTGGTCGGGCAAGTACGGGAAAGATACGGCCGTCGCCGAGACCTTGGCCACTTGCCTCAACGTTTTCAAGAATTTCAAGCCGGTCCTCTCCGAGTCCCAGCGCAAGGCGCCCGTGATCTTCCTCGCCAACATCGATCCGGAGCTGCAGGCCGAGGTGCTGGCGCAGATGAAGACCCCCGCGCTCGTCGCCTGCGACACGATGAACTACTGGATCGAGTCCAAGCCCGCGGCGATCAAGAGGCTGCTGGCCAAGGTCGACATCTTCTTCTCCAACGACCAGGAAGCGATGCGGCTGACCGGCGCGCCGAACGCGCTGCAGGCGGCCGAGGTCCTCGCCGACTGGGGCCCTTCGGTCGTCGTCATCAAGAAGGGCGAGCACGGGGCGCTCATGAAGGTCGGCTCCAAGTTCTTCGTCTTCCCCGCGTTCCCGCTGGCGCGCATCAAGGACCCGACGGGCGCGGGCGACACGTTCGCGGGCGGCTTCCTCGGCTACCTCGCGGCCTCTCGCTCCTATATGGACGTGGCGCACCTCAAGCGCGCGATGGCCTACGGCACGACCATGGCCTCGTTCAACGTCCAGGACTTCTCGACGAAGAATATCGAAGGATTAGACCGCGAAGCGATCGACGAGCGCTTCCACGATCTCGCGGAGCGCATGGCGGTTCCTCGCGCCGACGAGTTCCTCAAGGCCCGGCGCGTCGTCGCGGCGTGATCCGGCTCGAGGGCCTCGGCAAGACCTTCGGCGCCTACGCCGCCGTCAGCGACCTCAACCTGGAGGTTCGCCCCGGGGAGATCTTCGGCTTCCTCGGGCCCAACGGCGCCGGCAAGACCACGACGGTCAAGATGATGACGGGCCTGCTGCGTCCGACGTCCGGCCGCGTCCTCATCGCGGGCCGCGACATGGCGGCCGACCCGATCGCGGCCAAGCGCGCGATGGGCCTCGTGCCCGACGAGCCGTTCGTTTACCCCAAGCTCACCGGCGCGGAGTACCTGCGCTTCGTCGGCGAGTTGTACGGCGTGCCGCTCGAGGGCATGCGCCATCGGGTTTCACAGCTGCTCGAGATGTTCGAGCTGACGCCCTGGGGCGGGGAGCTTCTGGAGAGCTATTCCCATGGGATGCGTCAGAAGCTCGTGCTGGCGGGAATTCTGCTGCATGAGCCCAAGATCCTCGTGCTCGACGAGCCGATGGTCGGGCTCGACCCGAAGAGCGGCCGGCTGGTCAAGGATATCTTCCTCAAGCTCGCCGAGCGCGGCACCGCGATCTTCATGTGCACCCACGTCCTCGAGATCGCCGAGAAGCTGTGCCACCGCATCGGCATCATGATCGACGGGAGGATGATCGCCTGCGGGACTCTCGAGGAATTGCGGGCCGCGTCGGCGGCCAAGCAGGACGGCCGCGACCTCGAGAGCATCTTCCTGAGCTTGACGGGCGGCGCCGAGTACTCGACCTTGCTCAAGAATCTGTAGATGCTCGGCACGCTCCTGCGCCGGCGGGCACGCACCTTCACCAACACCATCGGGCATTGGACCGCCTACGAGTGGGCCCGCAACGCGGCGTTCGGCGCCGCGGGCTTCGGACTTTTGTTCGGCCTCCACTACGGTTTCTTCCGCCTCCTCAAGTACCTGTCGACGATCGAGCTGATCGGCCTGCTCCTGACCTGGAAGCTCACGGCGATGCTGCTGCTGATGACCCTATCGATGGTCGTCGTCTCGAGCCTGCTGACGGCGCTGACGACCTTGTTCTACTCCTACGACCTGAAATTCCTCATGAAGGCGCCGGTGAGCCTGCGCTCCGTGTTCCTCGACAAGTCCCTCGAAAGCGCCTTCTTCGCCTCCTGGATGATCGGCCTCATCCTGATTCCGTACATCGCCGCGATCATGCGCGTACAGGGCCTCGGCCCGGTCTACTTCGCCGCGTTTCTCGCCGCCTTCCCGCCCTTCCTTCTGCTGGCGGCGTCCTTCGGCATCGGCTTCACCTTGCTTCTCCTTTATCTGTTTCCTTCGTCGCGCACCCGCGACGTGGTCTGGGTTTTCTCCAGCCTGTCCCTCACGGTCGTCTACGGCCTGGTCCGCTTCGCCGAGCCCGAGAAGCTCATCCGTCCGGACGCCCTCAAGGTCGTCGCCGAGTACCTGAACTTCCTCCAGGCCCCGACGGCGCCGTACCTGCCGTCGTGGTGGCTCGCCGAGGCTTTGCGCATGGCCGCCGAAGGCGCATGGCGCGGATACGCCGCCAGGGTGCTGGGGTTGTGGGCGGCGGCATTCATCGTTTACGGTCTATTGGTCGCCTTGGCCGGGAAGGTGTACTTCATCGGCTACAGCGGAGCGCAGGAAGGAGCTCTGCGCAAACGAACGCATGGATTCAAAATCCTGCCTGAACAACGGATTTTGGGAACTCGTTCCGCGGCGATTCTTCTCTGGAAGGAACGAACGACCTTCTTTCGAGATGTTAAGCACTGGTCCCAGATTCTTCTGATCATCGGCCTGGTGTTCGTCTACCTTTTCAGCATCCAACGCCTGCCGCTCGACTCGGCCGAGCTGAAAAGCCTGGTTTCCTTCCTGAACGTCGGAACGGCCGGGTTCGTCCTCGCGGCGCTGGGCCTGCGCTTCACCTTCCCGGCGATCAGCCTCGAGGGGAAGTCCTGGTGGGTGCTGCGCAGCGCGCCCATCGACGTCGGGATGATCATGCGCGAGAAGCTTCTCTTCTCCGCGATCCCGATCCTGTCCATCGCGGCGACCTTGGCGCTGATGACGAACTGGATTCTCGCGGCGGACGCCTTCACCTCGCGGCTGACCCTGGGCGCCCTGCTGACCGTCGGCCTGGCGATCTGCGTGATGGGCGTGGGCTTCGGCGCCTTGTTCCCGAACTTCACCGTCGAGAACATCCATCAGATCGAGTCGTCGGTCGGCGGCTTCGTCTACATGGCCGCCTGTCTGTTCTACGTCGGCTTCACCATCGCCGTGCTCGCCGCCCCCATGCAGATGCACTTCGCCGAGCGCTTCGGCACGGGCGTCTGGAGCTCGCGCGTCGCGCTGTACTCCGGCGCGGGGTGGCTGGCGCTCAACGCCGTCGCTATGATTTTACCATGGACCCTCGGACGCCGGGCGCTGGAGAATCATGAATAAATATCTTTTTGCCGTTTTTCTGTTCGCCGGCCCCGCGGGGGCGGCGCCGCGGGTCGCGGTGGTGATCGACGATTTCGGGCTCAACTACAAGAAGACTCCTCCCGACGAGGAGTGGCTGGCCCTTCCGTGGCGGCTGACGTTCGCCGTGATGCCCGAGTCGCCGCGCACGAAGAAGGTCTCGCCGCTCGTCTCGGCCGCGCCCTCGAAGGAGCTCATGATCCATTACCCCTTCGATCCTTTTCAATCCCTGAAGATCGCCAAGGATGCCGTCGACCCTGAAGACGCGCTCAAGACCGCCGCGCTCCTCGACAAGGCCATGAAGCAGATTCCGAACGCCAAAGGCCTCAATAATCACCGGTCCTATAAAGCGACCAAGAACCGTCCCTTGATGAACGCGTTCATGGCCCAGCTCAAGCCGACCGGGCTCTATTTCCTCGATTCCGCAGTCTCGAAGACGAGCGTCGCCCACGCCGAGGCGGCGGCGGCCGGCATCCCCTCGGCGTCGAACAACGTCTTCCTCGACACGGCCGAGCTGCACACGCAGGCCTTTTGCGCGAAGATGCTCCGCCAGGCCGTCGCGCTCGCGCGCAAGAGGGGCTCGGCCATCGCCATCGGCCATCACTACTACCGGACGACCCTCGACTGCCTCAAGGAGGAGATGCCGAAGCATGAAAAAGAAGGCGTTCAGTTCGTCTTCGCCTCGGCGCTGGCGCGCTAGCGCTACTGGTAGATGATCACGAGCGGCACCGGCTCGAGGCGGAGGATTTCCTCGGGGGTCATCAGCGGCTTGTCGTTCTTGTAGAACAGCTTGAGGCCCGCGTGCTGCACGGGCTCGTTGGCGACGGTGAGGCGGTAGACCTTGCGCTTGAGCGCGGGCAAGCCGAAGCCGTCCATGACCACGACGATGTTCACCCGGGGGTCGAGCCGGATGCGCTTGTAGCGCTTGAGCATCGGCATGGTGAAGCGGTGCACGAGCAGCAGCTTCGGAGGCAGCGCGCCCCGGGCCGCGATCGTCGAGAGGAGGATGGACGCGACGTTGACGTCCTCGCCGTCGCTCGAGCCGATCCTCCGGCCCGGAGCCACGCCGCGCGGCATGTCGAACTCCGGGTCGAGGGCCAGGTGCACGTGCGGGCGCGACAGGAACGGCTCCAAGCGCTCGACCTCCGCGCGGACCGTCGAGTGGCCGACCTGCACGTCGAGGATCACGAGCCAGTTCTTGCGCGCGGCCCAGCCGACGACCTTCTCGATGAGGGCGTCGGGCATGCGGTTGCGGTACAGCCCCGACGGGCCCGGCTCCGTGGAGGCGACCGTCGCCACCAGCTCGAGGGCGGGCAGGACCGGGGTCGCGGGGTCCGCCCGGCGCCACTCCTCGGCCTGCGCCTCGAGGCGCTCGAGCATCTCGTCGACGGGGATCTCCCCGAGTATGCCCATCCGCTTCGAGAGGGGGTTTCCGTAGTAGCTGACGATGCGGCAGCCGGGCAGATCGACGCGCTGCGCGGTGCAGCCCGGCGGGGGGGCGGCGGGCTCGGCCGCCGGGAGCGGGTCGGCGAACGCGGCCAGCAGCAGCGCGGCGGCGAGCGGGGCGGGGAGCTTCAAAGCGATTCGCGCTTCGTCTTCGTCAGCTCGACTTCGAACTTCTGCAGCGGCGCGCCCGGGATGGCGGAGAAGGCGCGCACTCGCAGCACGGCCTTGTCCTTGACGGCGAAGTAGACCCGGTGGAGCGCGCCGTTGGCGAAGGTGAGCTCCGCCTGGCGGTCGGCGGGGGGGGAGGAGCCGGGCGACGCGGCCTCGGGCGGGACGGCGGCGCCGAGGATCGCTCCGCCCTTCAAAGAAGCCTCGGGCGCCGCGCTCGAGGTCAGCTCGGCCTCGTACACGCCTTTGGGCTTGCCCGGGACGAGCGACAGGCGGTCGGTCAGGCGCTCGCGGAACTGCAGTTCCTTGATATCCAAGGTCAGCTCGGCCCTGCCGGTCCAGCCGGTCTTGACCGTCAGCAGGACCGCGTAGCGGCCGAGGGCGTGGATGAGCGAGCCCTCCCAGCGTCCCTCGAGCTCCTTGAGATCGGTCTTGACGTCCTTGCCCTCCCGCACGACGGGCAGGCCGGGGAGCAGGGCCGCGGGCTTGGTCGCCGTGGAGCATTCGACCGGGGCGAACAGGTCGCCCGAGAGGGCGGGCGGCAGGCCGCTCGAGCACCGCCGCGGGGCGGCGAGCAGGGGGACGGCCGCGGTCATCAGCGCGGCGAGGACGGCGAGCTCGAGGGTTTTCATGGGGAAAATCGTAGCGGCGGTGGGACTCGAACCCACAAGGGCGTGAACCCGATCGATTTTGAGTCGATTGCGTCTGCCATTCCGCCACGCCGCCTACAAGCCCATCTTACCAAATGCGAATTGGTGCCAGGCCTCCCATTATCCCATTACTCCGCACGGAGGCATTCCCGGAGTAATGGGATAATGGGAGGCCTGGCACCGTCGTTATAGGCCTTTGTAGGTGGTCAGGGTGCGGATGTACTGCTGGCGCTCGAAGGCGCTGGGGTCGGCGCAATTGCGCTGGCTCATGCTGCCGCGCAGCTGGGCGACGGAGTGGTATTCGCGCTCGGTCATCCAGCGCACGAGCTCGCCCTCGATGACGCGGATGTGCTCGATGCCGAACTTGTACAGCGCCGAGCACAGCATCGTGGTCGTGGCCCCCGCCATCAGGAGCTTGAGGGAGTCCATGGCGGTGTGGATGCCGCTCGTCGCGGCGAGGTCGGCCTTGATGCGTCCGGAGAGTACCGCCGTCCAGTGCAGGGGCAGGCGCAGGGCCTGCGGCGTGCTGAGCAGGAGGTTGGGGCGCACCTCGAGCTTCTCGAGGTCGAAGTCGGGCTGATAAAAACGGTTGAAGAGGACGAGGCCGCCCGCGCCCGCGTCGTCGAGGCGCTTGGCCATGCTCGCCATGTTGCTGAAGAAGGGGGCGAGCTTGACGGCGACGGGTATGCTCACCACCGAGCGCACGGCGGTCAGGATGTCGACGTGGGTCTGCTCGACGTGCTCTCCGGACACCGACGGATCGGTGGGGATGTAGTAGATGTTGAGCTCCAGGGCGTCGGCTCCGGCGTTTTGTATGTCCTTGGCGTAGCTCGTCCACCCGCCCAAGGATGTGCCGTTGAGGCTGGCGATGATCGGGATCTTCGCCGCGGCCTTGGCCTTGCGGATGTGGTTGAGGTAGCTCTCCGGGCCCCAGTGGAAGCTTCCGATCGCGGGGAAGAAGCTCTGCGCCTCGGAGAAGGCGTTGGTGTTCGCCGTCAGGTGCGAGATCAGGTCATCGCGGTCGCGCGCGAGCTGCTCCTCGAAGAGCGAGCTCAGCACGACGGCCGAGGCGCCGGCGTCCTCCATGCGGCGGATGCCGTCCAGGGTCTCCGACAGCGGGCTCGCCGAGCAGACGAGAGGCGTGCGCAGCTTGAGGCCGAGATACGTGGTCGTCAGGTCCATGGTCATGTCCTCAGGATAATCAGATCGCTGGGCGCGGCTTGCGCCCGGCGAGGTATTCGTAGAGTTCCCAGCGCGTGGCCGCGTCCTGCTGGGCCATGTCGAAGAGGACCTTGGCCTCCTCGGGCTTGCTCTTGGCGAGCATCTGGAAGCGGTTCTCGCTGGCCAGGTAGGCCCCGAGGCCGTTGGGGCGCGTCGGCTTGGAATCGAGGATGAGCGGCGCCTCTCCCGCCTTGGCCCGGTCGGGGGAGTAGCGGTACAGGATCAGCTTGCCGGTGTCGGCCGCGGCCTTCTGGTTCTGGTTGGCGGTGCGCATGTCGATGCCGTGGGCGATGCAGTGGCTGTAGGCGATGATCAGCGCGGGGCCGTCGTAGGCCTCGGCTTCGATGAAGGTCTTGAGGGTCTGCTCGTCGCGGGCGCCCATGGCGACCGAGGCCACATAGATGTTGCCGTAGGACATGGCCATGAGGCCCAGGTCCTTCTTCGCGGCGGGGTTGCCGCCGCTGCTGAACTTGGCCACAGCACCCCGCGGGGTAGACTTCGATTTCTGGCCGCCGGTGTTGGAGTAGACCTCGGTGTCGAGGACGAGCACCTTCACGTTCTTGCCGCTGGCCAGGACGTGGTCGAGGCCGCCGTAGCCGATGTCGTAGGCCCAGCCGTCGCCGCCGACGATCCAGACGCTCTTGCGCGTCAGGTGGTCCGAGAGGGCGAGCAGGCGGCGCGCCTTGTCGTCCTTGAGGCCCGCGAGCTTCTTCTTGAGCTCGGCGACGCGCTCGCGCTGGTCGTAGATGTCGGCCTCGTCCTTCTGGGAGGCGTCGAGGATCGAGCGCGCGAGCTCGGCGCCCACGACGTTCTCGAGGCTCTTGAGGAGGTCGCGCGCAGCACCCGTCTGGTGGTCCTCGGAGAGGCGCATGCCCAGGCCGAACTCGGCGTTGTCCTCGAACAGGGAGTTGGCCCACGCGGGCCCGCGACCCTCCTCGTTTTTGGCCCAAGGAGTCGTGGGAAGGTTTCCGCCGTAGATCGAGGAGCAGCCGGTGGCGTTGGCGATGAGCAGGCGGTCGCCGTACAGCTGGCTGAGCAGCTTGAGGTACGGCGTCTCGCCGCAGCCCGCGCAGGCGCCGGAGAACTCGAACAGCGGGCGCTGGAACTGCTCGTGGCGGATCGAGCCGCCCTTGAGGAGGCGGCGATCCACCTCGGGGAGCTCGAGGAAGAACTCCCAGTTCTTGCGCTCGGCCTCGACGAGCGGGGCCGCGGGGCGCATGTTGATGGCCTTGAGCTTGGTCTCGGACTTGTTGCGCGCCGGGCAGACGTCCACGCAGATGCCGCAGCCGGTGCAGTCCTCGACGGAAACCTGCAAGGTGTACTTCATGCCCTTCCACTCGCGGTCCTTGGGGTCGCAGGACTTGAAGGTGGGGGGGGCGCCGGCGAGCTCGGCGGGCATGTACACCTTCGGCCGGATCACGGCGTGCGGGCAGACGATGACGCACTTGGCGCACTGGATGCAGACCGACTCGTCCCAGACGGGGACCTCCTGGGCCAGGCCTCGCTTCTCCCATTGAGCCGTCGCCGTGGGATAGGTGCCGTCGACTGGCATGGCGCTGACCGGCAGGCGGTCGCCCTCGCCGGCGCAGATCGGGCCGAGCACGGAGCGGACCCAATCCGGCGCTCCGGGCGCCACGGGCGGCACCAAGGAGGCGTGGGCGTGGCCGCCCGCGGGGACGACGACCTGATGGAGGTTCTTGAGGCTTTCCTCGACGGCCTTCAGGTTCTTGTTGACGAGCTCCTCGGACTTCTTGCCGTAGGCCTCGCGGATGGACTCGCGGATGGCTTCGACGGCCCGCTCCTTGGGCAGGACGCCGGAGATGGAGAAGAAGCAGGCCTGCATCACGGTGTTGATGCGGCCGCCGAGGCCGTTGTCGCGCGCGACCTTGTAGGCGTCGATGACGAAGAAGCGCAGCTTCTTGGCTCGGATTTCTTCCTGATCCTCCTTGGGCAAGGTCTCCCAGGCGGCGAGCGGGCCGGCGGCGGTATTGAGAAGGAAGACGCCGCCGGGGGCGATCATGCGCAGCATCTTATATCTGCCGACGAACGACGTCTGATGGCAGCCGAGGAAGTTGGTCTTCTCGATGAGGTAAGGAGCGCGGATCTGCTCGGGGCCGAAGCGCAGGTGGGAGACCGTCATGGCGCCCGACTTCTTCGAGTCGTAGACGAAGTAGGCCTGCACGAAGGAGTCGGTGTGGTCGCCGATGATGTGGATCGTGTTCTTGTTGGCGCCCACGGTGCCGTCGGAGCCCAGGCCGTAGAACACCGCGCGGACGACTTCGTCGCCCTCGATGGACCAGTCGGGATCGTGCTTGAGGCTCAGGTAAGTCACGTCGTCCTCGATGCCGACGGTGAAGCGGGGCTTGGGGGAGGCCTTGGACAGCTCGTCGAAGACGGCCTTGGCCATCGCGGGCGTGAACTCCTTGGACGAAAGCCCGTAGATGCCGCCGATCACGCGCAGGCCGGCGCGGCCGCCGCGCTGGAAGGAGGCGACGGCGTCGAGGAACAGGGGCTCGCCGGCGCTGCCGGGCTCCTTGGTGCGGTCGAGCACGGCGACGGACTTGACGCTCGCCGGGAGCGCCGCGCAGAGCAACGCCGCGTCGAAGGGGCGGTACAGGCGGACCTTCAGCACGCCCACCTTCGCCCCCGACGCGTTGAGCGCGTCCACGGTCGCGTGGAGCGTTTCCGCGCCGGATCCCATGACGATCGCCACGCGCTCCGCGTCAGGCGCGCCGTGGTATTCATAGACCTTGTAGGACCGGCCGGTGAGCTTGGCCAGCTTGTCCATGGTCTTCTGCACGATGGCGGGTACGGCGGCGTAGAAGGAGTTGGCCGCCTCGCGCGACTGGAAGAAGACATCCGGATTCTGCGCGGTCCCGCGCAAGACGGGGCGGTCGGGCGTGAGGCCGCGCCCGCGGTGGGCCTCGATGAGGGCCTCATCGATCATCGCGCGGACCGTTTCGTCGGGCAAGGTCTGGATCTTGTTGATCTCGTGGCTCGTGCGAAAGCCGTCGAAGAAGTGCATGAAGGGCACGCGCGTCTCGAGCGTGGCGGCGTGCGCCACCAAGGCGAGGTCGCTGGCCTCCTGGACGGAGTTCGAGCACAGCATGGCCCAGCCGGACGCGCGCGCGGCCATGACGTCGCCGTGGTCGCCGAAGATGGACAGGGCGTGGGTCGCCAGGGAGCGGGCGGCGATATGGAAGACCGCCGGGGTCAACTCGCCGGCGATCTTGTACATGTTGGGGATCATCAACAGGAGGCCCTGCGACGCGGTGAAGGTGGTGGCGAGCGACCCGGTCTGCAAGGCGCCGTGAATGGCGCCCGCGGCTCCGCCCTCGCTTTGCATCTCCATGACCGAGGGGACGTCGCCCCAGAGATTCTTGCGGCCTTCCGAGGCCCACTGATCGGCCCATTCGCCCATCGCGGAGGAGGGGGTGATGGGGTAGATGGCGACGACCTCGCTGAGTCGGTAGGCGACGTCGGCTACGGCTTCGTTCGCGTCCAGGATTTTGTGGGTTTTAGGCATAGGTCCTCACGTCTTCTAAAGCAACAGAACGGCCATCAAAAAGCGCCATATATTGCGGCGTTTGCTATCCTTGCGCTATGAGGCTTTGGAGCCTGCGCCCGTCCTACCTCGACGCGCGCGGCCTGACGGCCCTGTGGCGGGAGGGCCTGCTCGCCCAGAAGGTCCTGCGGGGGCTGACGCGCGGCTACAGGCACCACCCTCAGCTCGCGCGCTTCCGGGAGCAGCCCAAGCCCGTCGCCGCGATCGCTTCATATCTGGAAGCGGTGAGCCAAGAGGCCGTCCGGCGCGGCTACCATTTCGACGCCCGCAAGATCGCCCAGGGCCGGACCAAGTCCAAGCTCCCGCTCACGCGCGGCCAGCTCGCTTTCGAGCGCGGGCACCTGCCGCGCAAGCTCAAGTTCCGGCCGCACCCGCTGTTTCGCTTGACGCCGGGCAGCGTCGCCGCTTGGGAGCGCTCGCCGGCCTGAGACGCCTATCCCAACGCGGGCGACCTTTCGAGTTATGCACAAGGCGCGCCATGACTGTTGTCAACAACAGTCAAGGGAGCGCGTGTGAATTACTTGCCGATGCGCGGGCGGGGATAACGCGAAGGCGCCCCGCGTTTTATCCGAGCGTCGGGGACGTTTTCGGGACCCACATGCCGCCGACGAGGCCGGTCATGATCGTCCGGCCGTCCTTGGGTCCGCCGTCGAACTGGAACTCGATGCAGCTGACGAGCTTGCCCTCGCGGAAGTAGCCCTCGGGCTCGAAGCTGGCCATGCAGGCGACCTTGTCGCCCGCGCGCACGGTCTCGAAGAACTCGACGCCGTCGACCTGCGTGAAGAAGCCGACGAGCAGGGCGATCTCCTCCGGGGTCATCTTGAGCGTCATGTGGTAGATGCACCACGCGACGCTGCCGATCTGCGCGCCCATCTCGATCATCTTGAACGGGGGGGCGATCGTGCCGTCGGGGGAGTAGCCCGCGCAGTCCTCGGGCGTCCACGTGTAGGTGCCGACGATGTGGTCGGCGTCCACCTCGACGATCTCGTCGATGAAGCGCATCGGCCTTTGCTGGGGGACGAGCGCCAGCACCTGCGCGGGGGTCAGGACGGTCATGCGGCGGTCTCCCTGATCTTGAGCTTGCCGCCGAGCGCCATTTCGCTCGGCAGCGGGTACCCCGAGTAGCGGATGTTCTTGTGGCAGCCGACGTTGAGGTTGGCGGCGGCGAGGATGAGGCGGCCGCCCGCGAAGACCTTCGCGTCGGCGCGCACGAAGGCGTCACCGTTGGGCGCGCGCGAGTAGCGCACGATCGCGATCTCGTAGCGGATGTCGCGGTCCTCGGGGAGAATCTCGCCGAACACCTCGACCCGCTCGAACCCGAGCGCCCGGCCCGTGCCGAGGTTCTGGCGCCAGGTGAGGAAAAGCCCCATGAGCTGCCAGACGGCGTCGATGGAGAGCACCGTCGGCTTGAAGCCCGGGGTCATCGGGTAGAACCATTCGAGCGGGCCGTTGCCGCGCGAGGCCGAGATCGAGCCCTCCCCCGTGGCCTCGTCGAAGACGAGGCGGTCGATCGCCCCGACCTCGAGCATGAGCGAGGAAGGCAGGAGCCCGACCTCGAGGCCGGGGGCGTCGATCAAGGTCCCCTGGGAGACGGCGACGATCTCGGCGTGGCTGAACTTCGACTTGGCGGAGAACTCGTCGTAAGTGAGCTTGCGGATCGGCGCGTCGCCGGCGGCGGGAACCGGCGCCGGTCTCGCCGGAGCGTCGTCGGTCCAGAAGGAGGTCGCGATGGAGACGGAGCCGATCGTGTAGACGAGGGTACCGTCCACGGAGACCGTCGCCTTGCCGGTCAGCATCGTTTCGCCGTCGGCGGATTCCTTGGACGTCACGTCGACCACGTAAACGATTTCCTTGTCGTACGGACGGATCTGGCCGAAGAAGGAGACGTTCTCCATGCCCATGGTCCGGCCGCAGCCCGTCAGGCCCCGCCAGGCGGCGAAGAAGCGCAGGCACTGCCAGGCGGCGTCCACGCCCCAGCAGCCGGGCATCACGGGGTCGCCTTGGAAGTGGCAGGGGTAGAACCAATCGTCGAGCTTGTTGCGCCGCACCGCCTCGATGCGGCCGGTCCCGGTCGCCGCGTCCCAACGGAGGTCGGTGATCTCGTGGAACGGGGCGAGCAGCGCCCCCGGCAGGGCGGGCAGGCCGGCGGGGGCGTCTTCCAGCAAGCGGCCCGCGACGAAGGAAAGGATTTCGTCGGGACTGAAGGCCGTCCGGCTGCGGAATTCATCGAATTTCATGAGGGGCCCGGCCATTATACTTAAACCTTGCGTCGCGGCATGGACTCCGCGTTCGCGTTGCGGTAGCATCGCCCCCGTGAGCATGGTCAAGGAATTCGCACTCAAGGGCAACGTGATGGACATGGCCGTCGGCGTCATCATCGGCGGCGCCTTCGGCACGATCGTGAGCTCCCTTCTCAACGACGTCGTGATGCCGCCCCTCGGGATGCTGATGGGCGGCGTGGACTTCACCGACAAGGTCGTGATCCTCAAGCACGCCGTGGGCGAGGCGAAGCCCGTGACCGTGAACTACGGCGCCTTCGTCACGAACATCATCGACTTCGTGATCCTCGCCGCGGCGGTGTTCGCCGCGGTCAAGGCCATCAATTCCCTCAAGCGGGCAGAGCCCGTCGCGCCGCCCACTCCGACCGAGAAGGCCTGCGCCGAGTGCCTTCACAACATCCCGCTGCGCGCCAAGCGCTGCGGCTTTTGCACGCAGCCCCAGTCCGCTTAGAGGAGACGCCATGAAGCGGATCGCCCCGCTCGCCGCCTGCTGCGGCCTGACCCTGCCCAACTTCCCGCACGCGTCTGCCGCGCCGGCCGTCGCCGCCGCTCCAGCCCCCGCCCCGGCTCCCGCGCCCGAGAAGGTGACCGTCGCTCTCGAAGTCAAGTTCGACACCGCCCAGGCGGTGGTCAAGCCCGAGTAGATGACCAGCTCAAGAAGGTCTCCGACTTCCTCAAGGCCTACCCCGACAGCAAGGCCGAGATCGAGGGCCACACCGATGACGTCGGCGACGCCGCTTCCAACAAAGGACTCTCTCAGCGGCGCGCGGACGCGGTGCGCCAGGCCCTGATCGACCGCTTCGGCGCGGACGGCGCGCGCCTGAGCGCCGTCGGCTACGGCCCCGAGCGGCCGCTCGTCGCCAACGACGGCGCGGCCAACCGCGCCGTGAATCGCCGCGTCGCGGCGACCGTCACCGGGACGAAGTAAACGGCGTCTGGACGGGCCCCGGCCGAATTTGTAAGCTGAGCCTTCCATGTCCCGCACGATCCTCGTCGTCGATGACGACGTCACGTTGGTCGCACCGCTCAAGGACGGCCTCGAGTCGGCGGGCTACCGCGTGGCCGTCGCCTTCGACGCCGCGCAGGGCATACTCCTGGCCCAGGAGCTGCGCCCGGACCTCATCATCCTCGACTTCTACATGCCCGGGGTGGACGGCGGCGCGGCCTATGAGCGCCTGCGCGCCTCGCCGATGACCGCCGCGACCCCCGTCATCTTCTCGACGGGCCTGACCCTCGACGAGCTCAAGGGCAAGATCAAGCCCGGCGCCAAGACTTTCTTCCTGCGCAAGCCCGTCGGCTTCTCCGGCATCCTGTCCGTCGTCAACCAGGTACTCGGCGAGGACCGGCAGGCGATCACGAAGGTGACTTTGCCCAACTCGACCGGCACGCCGCCCCCGCCTGCCCCCGCGGAGGAAAAGCCGAAGGCGGCCGAACGCCGGGAGCCGGCCGCGCACGCCCCGGGGCGAAAGGCGAGGTTCCACGAGTTCCAGGTGCGCGTGACCTACGCCGACACCGACAAGGCCGGCATCATCTACTACGCGAACTACCTGAAGTATCTCGAGCAGGGCCGCACCGAGCTGCTGCGCTCCCTCGGCGTGCGCTACCGCGACCTCGAGGTCCAGCGCAAGCTTTTCCTGCCGGCGGTTTCGGCGCACTGTGAATACCTGGCGCCGAGCCGCTACGACGACCTGCTCACGATCCGGACCTGGATCGCGGAGCTCGGACGGGCGAGCATCTCGTTCTCCTGCGAGGTCGTCGACGGAGAGCTCGGCGGCAAGATCGTGGCGCGCGTCCGTTCGCGCCACGCGATCGTCACCGACCTGTGGCGCCCGGCGCGAGTGCCCGCCGACCTGCGCGTGCTGCTCGCTCCGTACGTCCAGCCTTGAGCCCGAGAATGCTCGTGGTCCTCGCCCTTCTCACGCTCGCCGCCGCGCCGTCCGACAAGACGAAGATCGATTGGGTGCGCATCCCGGGCGGGAGCTTCCTGATGGGCTCCGACGAGTACCCCCAGGAAGGCCCGATCCGCCGGGTGACGGTGAAGGCCTTCGAACTCGGGCGCACGGAGGTGACCAACCGCCAATATCAAGCCTGCGTGGCGGCGGGGGCCTGCACGGGGCTCGACATGGACTGCCTGGGCCCGGCGTTCCGCGGGCCCGAGCAGCCGGTGGTTTGCGTCACCTGGGCGCAGGCGCGCGCCTTCGCCGCCTGGGCGGGGGGGCGTCTGCCTTCGGAGGCGGAGTGGGAGTACGCCGCGCGCGGAGCCGGCGAGCAGCGCCGCTATCCGTGGGGCGGCGCGGCTGCGACCTGCCGCCGCGCGGTGTTCGGCGAGGATCCCGACGCGCTGGGCTGCGGGCGGGACGCCGCCTGGCCGGTATGCTCCAAGCCGGCGGGGAACTCGAAGCAGGGCCTTTGCGACATGGCGGGCAACGTCTGGGAGTGGACCGAGGACTGGTACCACGACAACTATGAGGGCGCGCCTTCCGACGGCTCGGCCTGGCTCGAGAAGTCCACGAGCTCCTTCCGCTCCGACCGCGGCGGGCAGTGGGACGGCGACGCGCACAATCTGCGCGCGACCACCCGCGACAGCGAGGATCCCGAGATACGAAGCGAGCGCGGCACGGGCTTTCGAACGGCGCGGGACCTGAAGGCTCCCTAGGTGTAGGGGACGGCGGCGCCGTCGGCCGGGCCGAGCGCGAGGCCGCGTTCGCTGGCGTACCAGGACCAGGTCACGGAAACGAGGGCCTTCAGGATGCCGGCGGCGGGCACCGCGAACACGAGTCCGAGGAAGCCGAACGTGGCGCCGCCGACGATCAGCGCGAAGAGATTCGTCATCGCGTGCATGTGCAGGGAATGCCGGGCGATGATCGGCTGGATCAAGGTCTCCTCGACGATGCGGATGCCGATGAACAGCGCGGCCACCTGCATCGCGGCCAGGAAGGTCCCGAACTGATAGGCGGCCATCGCGCCTCCGACGAGTACGCCCATCGCGAGGCCGAAATAAGGGACGACCGAGCTGACGCCCGCGATCGCGGCGATGAACAAGGCATTGTCGATGCCGAGGGCGACCAGGCCGAAGAACGAGACGACGAAGATCACCGTCACGACGATGACGAGCCCGCGCAGGTAATTGCCCAGGACGGTGTCGACCTCGCTGAGCAGGTGGAGAGCCTGCTCCACGTACCGGCTGGGACAGAGCTGGATGCCGCGCTCGACGCCGCCCGGTCCGTCGAGCAGGAAGAAGAATCCGATGAAGGGCACGAGCAGCAGATGCGCCAGGAAGGGCAGCAGCGAGAGCAGATGCGAGGGGATGTTCTGCAGCACGGCGATCGCGCCGCCGAGCGCGGACTGAAGCGCCTGCTCGGCCTCCTGGGGGGGGAGGGGCAGGCGCTTGACGAGCTCCTTTTGCTGGGCGTAGACGGTCTTCTGGAGCTGGCTGAGATAGGCCGGGGCGCGCGTCTGGAACAGCTCGGTCTCCGAGACGATCAAGGACTTCAGGCCGGCGTAGGCGCCGAGGCCGAGGGCGGCGGCGGCTAGGTAGCCCATGACGACGAGCTGCGTGCGCCGCAAGCCTCGCGCCTCGAAGCGGTTCACGAGGGGGTTGAGGACGTAGGCGAAGGCCGCGGCGAGCAGGAAGGGTGCCAGCGCATGATGCAGGCGGGAGAAGGCGAACAGCGCCGCGCCGCCCACGAGGAATACGGCGACGACCGGGAACTCCCGGCGAGACTTAGTCATTCGCGGCGGCGGAGAGCTTGGGCTCGGCGTTCATGCGCCGCAGGCGCGCCGACAGGAGCCGCGCCAGGTGGCGCATGATCGTGACGCCGATGCGCGGCTCGGAGTGGAGCAAGGTGTCGAGCTTGCTCTTGTAGAGCAGGTGAAGGTGGCATTTCTCCGTCGCGGTCGCGGTGGCGGTGCGCGGAAGGGACTCGAGCAGGGCCATCTCGCCGAAGAAGTCGCCGGGCCGGAGCTCATAGAGGATCTCGGGGCGGGGCCCGTCCGACGGGCGCGTGAGCTTGACGGAGCCGCTCTCGAGCACGAAGAGGGCCCGGCCGATGTCGCCCTCGACGAAGACGACCTCGCCCTCGCGATAGGTCCGCGAGTGGAGGGCCGAGACCAGGCAGCCGAGATCGCGGTCGTGCAGCTCCTTGAAGATGTCGAGCGAGCGCAGGAACTCCTTCTTGCGCGCGAACTGGGGATCGATGAACCAGCGCTTGATCGACTTCAGCGCGCTCATGTCAGCGGCGCAGGAAGGCGAAGCCGGCCGAGAGGGCCGTGCGCAGCGCGCCGCCCCAGCCGGAGCGGAAGGCCTCCCCGACGGACAGGACCTCCTGGTCCACGCGGTAGGCGGCCACCTCGACGGCGGTGGCGGCGTCCTTGACGCGCAGCATCACGTAGACGAAGGCGCCGATCATGACGGCCAGCTCGACGACGATCAGGGCGAGACAGACGGCGATGAAGGTGTCCATGGAGGGCATCCTATCAAAATTTGTAGGATTGCAGTCATGCCCGAAGCGCGCATCGACTGGTCGGCGACGATCAACCTCCCGAAGACGGATTTTCCCATGAAGGGGGACCTCGCCCGGCGCGAGCCCGAGCTGCTCAAGGCCTGGGAAGAGGCGGGGCTCTACGGGAAGCTCCAGCAGCGCCAGAAGGGCCGGCCGCCCTTCGTGCTGCACGACGGCCCTCCGTACGCCAACGGCAATATCCATATCGGCCACGCGCTCAACAAGGTGCTGAAGGACATGACGGTCAAGGCGCGGGCGCTCATGGGGCATCACGCTCCGTATGTGCCGGGCTGGGATTGCCACGGGCTTCCGATCGAGACCGCGCTTCTCAAAGAAATGAAGATGAGCAAGCGCGGCGTCACCGACATCCCCAAATTCCGCCGGGACGCCGCCGCCTTCGCCGAGCGCTTCGTCGCGCTGCAGCGCGCCGAATTCATACGTCTCGGCCTGTTCGGCGACTGGGAACGGCCTTACAAGACGATGTCCAAGGAGTACGAGGCCCGCATCCTGCGCGCGTTCCGCCTCCTGGTTCAGAAGGGGCACGTCTATCGCGGCCTCAAGCCCGTGCTGTGGTGCCCGACGTGCGAGACCGCGCTCGCCGACGCCGAGGTGGAGTACAAGGACAAGACCTCTCCCTCGGTGTACGTCGCGCTGAAACTGCGGCCGTTCGCGGCCGCGGTCTCGAAGGGGGACATCCTCCTCCTCGAGGGCGCCGAGCTGGTGATCTGGACCACCACTCCGTGGACCTTGCCGGCCAACCGCGCCGCTGCGTTCAACCCTCTCCTCAAGTACACCCTGGTCGCCGCCGAGATCGCAGGCGTGAAGCGCTCGCTGCTCCTGGGTCACGACCGTCTCGAGGCCGTCAAGGCCATCGTCGGGGCGACGAGCTGGGAGGAGATCAAGACCTGGGACGGCGCGTTCTTCGACGATCCCGAGATCACCTACGCTTTGCCCTTCCCGCCCTCGCCGGCCGACGGCGCCGGCCGCACCGTCGTCGCCGACTACGTCACGGCGGAGGACGGAACGGGTATCGTCCATACGGCCCCGGGCCACGGCGAGGACGACTTTCACACCGGCATCAAGTACGGCCTCCAGATCCTGAACCCCGTGGACAACTCCGGCGTGTTCACCGACAAAGCCCCGCTCTGGCAGGGCAAGCATATCTTCAAGGAAGGCAACGCCGAGATCGTGGCCGACCTTTCCCAGCGCGGATTGCTTCTCGCCAAGAAGGACATCTCGCACTCCTACCCGCATTGCTGGCGCTGCAAGAACCCGGTCATCTTCCGCACCACCGAGCAGTGGTTTTTGAAGCTGTCCGAGGACCTGCGCAAGAGCCTCCTCGCGCAGATCGACCTGACGCAATGGGTGCCCTCCGAGGGCCGCAACCGCATCGCCGCGATGGTGACCAATCGTCCCGACTGGTGCCTGTCGCGCCAGCGCGTGTGGGGCACCCCGATCACCGTCCTCTATTCGGTCAAGACGGGCGAGCCGGTCCTCGACGACGGCGTCCTCGAGGCGATCGAGAGGAAGGCCGCCGCCGACGGCACCGACTTCTGGTTCGAGCGCTGGGGAGAGGTCCTCAAGCCTTCGGACTGGCCGTTCCTGCCGTCCCACCCCGCGCTCGAGGGCGGCTTCCGTCGCGAATCGGACATCCTCGACGTGTGGCTCGACTCCGGGGTATCGTGGCTCGCCGTTTTGGGCGAGGACGCCGTCGCCGACCTGTACCTGGAGGGATCCGATCAGCACCGCGGCTGGTTCCAGAGCTCGCTGGTCATGTCGACGGCCCTGCGCGGGAAGGCCCCCTATAAGGCGGTGCTCACCCACGGCTTCGTGCTCGACGAGAAGGGCCGGGCGATGCACAAATCCACCGGCAACGTCGTCGCTCCCCAAGCGGTCATCGAGAAATGGGGCGCCGACCTCCTGCGCCTCTGGGTCGCCCTGTGCGACTACAGCGACGACGTGCGCATCTCCGACAAGCTCCTCGAGGGCCCGGCGGACTCCTACCGGCGGGTGCGCAACACGTTCAAGCATCTGCTCGGCTGCCTGGACGGCTTCGAGCCGTCCCTCGCCGTGCCGTACGAGCGTCTCCCCGAGATGGAGCGCTATCTCCTGCACCGGCTCGCGCTCGTCCAGAAGGAAACGCTGGAGGATTACCGCGCGTACCGCTACCGCGACGCCGCGCGGCGGCTCGTCGATTTCTGCGCGTTCGACCTCTCCGCGCTCTATCTCGACGGGACCAAGGACCGGCTCTACACCTTCAAGACCGGGTCGACGGAGCGCCTCGTCGCCCAGACGGTGATGGCCGCGATCCTCTCCCGCCTGTGCGCCCTGCTGTCTCCGATCCTTTCGTTCACGGCCGAGGAGGCCTGGCGCTTCTGGCCGGCGCGCCCGGCCGACAGCGTGTTCCTGTGGGACCTTCCCGCTCCGGATGCGCGCTGGACCGACGAGGCGCTCGCCGCCCGTTGGGACAGGGCCCGCGAACTGCGCGAGCGCGTCAACAAGAAGATCGAGGAGGCCCGGACGGCGAAGCTGATCGGCAAATCCCTCGACGCCAAGGTTCTCCTGCCCGCCGGCGCCGCTGAGTTCAAGGCGCTGAACCTCGAGGAGCTGCTCATCGTGTCCCAGGTCGAGTTCGCGGGCGGCGAGGAGATCACGGTCGTTCATGCCGAAGGCGCCAAATGCCCGCGCTGCTGGCGGTGGCAGACCGACCTCGGCTCGAATCAGTCCTTCCCGGAGCTATGCGGACGCTGCGCGCGGCAGCTCTAGTCGCCCTGCTCGTCCTGGACCGCGCGACCAAGGTTTGGGCCGCGGGTTCGCTCAAGGCGGTCGGCACGATCCCCCTGATCCCGTTCTTCGACCTGACCTACGTCGAGAACACCGGCGCGGCGTTCGGCATGGGGCGGGGCGCCAACAAGCTCCTGACCGCGGTCTCCATCGGCCTCGTCATCGCGCTTCAGGTGATCCGGCGGCGATGGCCGCAGGACGACCCGTGGCTGCAGTGGGGGGCCCTGCTCGTCACGGCGGGCGCGGTCGGCAACCTCTACGACCGCATCGCGTTCGGGTACGTCGTGGATTTCCTTCATCTCCACCACTGGCCCGTGTTCAACGTGGCGGACTCCTGCATCACGGTGGGGGCCTGCATGCTGGCGTGGGGACTGCGCGAAGAGCCGTCGAAGGGCGCTAAGCCTTAGCCGCGAAGCGCGACAGCGAGTAGCCGATCAGGCCGCCGACGAGAACGCCGATGCCGAGGCCCGTCAGGCCCCACAGCGAGCCGATGAGCAGCCCGATCAACGCGCCCTTGATCCCCGAGAAGACATGGCTCTTCTTGAGCCATTCATTGGGCTGGGGCGGCTCCGGCTCCAT